>PLAK01000156.1 GCA_003134115.1 Candidatus Changshengia sp. | reverse complement strand
ACCCAGACCATCGTCCGGGTGGACAAGATCACCGGGCCGGGCAACCTCTTCGTGACCCTGGCCAAGCGCGCCATCTTCGGCGAGGTCGGCATCGACGGCGTGGCCGGCCCCAGCGAGATCGTGGTCATCGCCTCCGCCGGCGCCGACCCGCGCCTGGTCGCCGCCGACCTGGTCTCTCAGCTCGAGCACGACCCCCTGGCCTGGGCGGTGTGCATCACCGACTCCCCGACCCTGGCCGGCGAGGTGGCGGAGGCCTTCAGCGAGGAGGCCGCGGCCGCGGCGCGCAGCGGGATCATCGCGGAAGCCGCCGGCCGCCACGGCGCGGTGGTCGTCACCGAGTCGCTCGACGCGGCCCGCCGGCTCGCCGACGAGTTTGCCGCCGAGCACCTCTCACTCCAGGGCGAGGCCGCCGAGGCGTTGCGTGACGAGCCCCATACGGCCTCTGCCGTCTTTGTCGGCCGGCGCTCGCCGGTGTCGATGGGCGACTACGTGGCTGGGCCCAACCACACTCTGCCCACCGGCGGCGCCGCGCGATACCGCGGTCCGCTCTCGGTCATGGACTTCCAGCGCTGGCAGTCGGTGGTCGATCTCTCGGCCGAGGAGTTCGACGACCTGTCGCCCGTCGCCTGCGCTCTCGCTGCCGCCGAGGGGCTGCGCGGCCATGAGCGGGCGATCCGGCTCAGGATGGAGGATGGTGTCCGATGAGTGAGAGCAGTCCGGGCCCGGCGTCGCGGCGGACCGCGACTGAGGAGCGGGTCACCAAGGAGACGCGCATCCAGGTCGACGTCCAGATCGACGGCGGCGGGGTGGCCGACATCGACGTTCCCCTGCCCTTCTTCCGGCACATGCTCGAATCCTTCGTCAAATACAGCGGTATGGATGTCCGGCTCCACGGCTCCGGCGACATCGACGTCGATGCCCACCACCTGGTGGAGGACTGCGGGCTGGCCCTGGGCGCGGCGATCAGCCGGGCCCTCGGCGACCGCGCCGGCATCCGGCGCTTTGGCCACGCCTACGCGCCCCTCGACGAGTCGCTGGTGCGCTGCGCCCTGGACTTCTCCAACCGCCCCCACCTGGAGTGGGAGATGAGCGCCCTCGAGGGACGCATCAACGACTTCGATGTGACCGTCCTCCACGAGTTCGTGCAGGGTCTGGCCCAATCCGCCGGGATCAGCCTCCATGTCGACCTCATCCGGGGCGTCAACCTCCACCACGTCGCCGAGGCCGCCTTCAAGGCCCTGGGACTGGCCACCCGCGACGCGCTGACGGTGGTCGGGCGCGGCGTGCCCTCCACCAAGGGGGTGCTCTGATGCTCCGGGACGGGCGCGACGCGTCCCCCATGATGCGGGTGCCCTGATGCGGCGGAGCCGGTGCTGGCGGTGCTTCACCGAGGCGGCTGCCTGATGCCACGGATCGCGATCGTCGACTACGGTGTCGGCAACCTGCGCAGTGTCGAGCGGGCGCTGGCGCGCGCTGGGGCCGAGGCGGTGATCACCCCGGACCCGCGGGTCGTCGCCGGCAGCGACGGCGTGGTGCTGCCCGGGGTCGGCGCCTTCGCTCCGGCGGCGGCACTGCTGCTCGGCTCCGGGTTGGGCGACGCCGTGAGGGAGGCGGCCGGCCGTGGCCGCCCCGTCCTCGGGGTCTGCCTCGGCTTCCAGCTGCTCTTCGAGTCGAGCGAGGAGGGGGAGGGCGGCACCGGCCTCGGCCTCCTTGCCGGGCGGGTGCGTCGCATCGCGGCAGCACCTCCGCTCAAGGTGCCGCACATGGGCTGGAACTCGCTCCGGTTGCGCCGGCCGGCCGTGCTCACCCAGGGGGTCGAGGATGGCACCCGCTGCTACTTCGTCCACTCCTACGCGGCCGATGCCGACCCCGCGGACGTGGTCGCCACCGTCGACTACGGCGGCGAGATCGTCGCCATCTGCGAGCGGGGAGTGGTGACGGGCACCCAGTTCCACCCCGAGAAGAGCGGCCCGGCCGGGCTGCGCATCTACGCCAACCTGGTGGCCGCCTCGGTGGGCGAGCGGAGGCCGGCTGAGCCGTCCCTGCCGTGATCGTCATCCCCGCCATCGACATCCGAGGGGGCCGCTGCGTGCGCCTCATCCAGGGCGACTACAACCGGGAGCAGGTCTACGAGAGGGATCCCGCCGCGGTCGTCCGGCGGCTGATCGAGAGCGGCGCCCACCGCATCCATCTCGTCGACCTCGACGCCGCCCGGGGGACCGTGGACGTCGACTCCGCCGCGGCGGCCCGCGGCGTTCTGGAGGCGGCCCGGCAGGGTGGTGTCGAGATCGAGGTCGGCGGAGGCGTCCGCACCCTGGCGGCGGCGGAGCGATGGCTGGCCGCCGGGGCGACCTTCGTCGTGCTGGGGAGCGTGGCGGTGCGCGAGCCCGAGGCCGCCGAGGCCATCTGCGCCGCCCTGCCGGGGCGCTGCCTGGTGTCACTTGATGTGCGCGGCGATGTCGCCCAGGCCGAAGGCTGGACCGAGGGCGCGGGAAGCGCCGCCGCCCACCTGGAACGCTGGGCGACCTGGCCGCTCGGCGGCCTGGTCCGGACCGACGTGGCCCTCGACGGGATGTTGAGCGGCCCCGACCTCGCCGGGCTCGAGCAGGCGGCGCGGGTGTTTCCGGGACCGGTGATCGCAAGTGGAGGGATCAGCACGGTCGACGACATCGCCCGCTGCGCCGAGGCCGGAGCCGCCGGGGCCATCGTGGGTCGCGCCATGTACGAGGGCAGCTTCGACCTGCGAGCAGCGATGCTCAGATTCCCACGATGACCCTGGCCAAGCGGATCATCCCCTGCCTCGATGTCGATCACGGTCGCGTGGTCAAGGGGATCAACTTCGTCAACCTCCGCGACGCCGGCGACCCCGCCGAGCTGGCGGCGCGCTACGACGCCGAATCCGCCGATGAGCTGGTGTTCCTGGATATCACTGCGAGCAGCGATGCGCGCGAGATCCTCCTCGACGCGGTGCGCCGCACCGCCGACTCCGTCTTCATCCCGCTCACCGTGGGAGGCGGGCTGCGCGGGCTCGATGACATCGACCGGATGCTGCGCAGCGGTGCCGACAAGGTGTCCCTCAACACAGCGGCGCTCGCCCGTCCCGAGCTCATCGGTGAGGCAGCCGAGCGCTTCGGGGTGCAGTGCATCGTCGTCGCAGTGGACGCCCGCCGCGAGGGCGGCGGCTGGCACGTCTTCTCCCACGGCGGCCGCCGCGACACCGGGCTGGACGCGCTCGCCTGGGCGCGAGAGGCCGCCGAAAGGGGCGCCGGCGAGATCCTGCTGACAAGCATGGATCGGGACGGCACCCAGGACGGCTACGACCTCCTGCTCACCCGAGCGGTCTCCGACCGGCTCACCATCCCGGTGATCGCGAGCGGCGGCGCCGGGGAGCCCGAGCATCTGCGCGCGGTGCTGGACGAGGGAGGCGCCGATGCCGCCCTGGCGGCCTCCATCTTCCACGATGGCATCCACCCCATCCCGCAGACCAAGTCCTACCTGCGCCAGCACGGGATAGAGGTGCGGTTGTGAGCGACGCGGACCCCGACGCCCTCTCGCCCTCCGGAGAGCCGCTTGCCTCGGCGCCGCCCCTGGTCGCCGAGCCGGAGGGGCGGAGCCCCGACTTCAGCCGCGGGCTGGTCACCGCCGTCGTTCAGGACGCTGGGACCGCCGAGGTGCTGATGGTCGCCCACATGAACCGCCAGGCCTACGAGGCCACCTTGGCCACCCGGCGGGCCACCTTCTGGAGCCGGAGCCGGGAGCGTCTCTGGCAAAAGGGCGAGACGAGCGGCAACAGCATGCGCATCATCCAGGTCCGGCTGGACTGTGATGGCGACGCCGTGCTGCTGCTGGTCGAGCCCGCCGGCCCGGCCTGCCACACCGGCGCTCGATCCTGCTTCGTCGCGCCTCCCCCCGGGGCAGGCGGCGTGGGGATCCCGGCACGGTGAGAGGGGCTCGCCGCGCTCGCCTCACCCTCTCCCGGGTCGGCGCCGGCGGACCGGGGTCTGCCGCACCATGATCCAGGCGGTGGGCAGGACCGGCGGTTACCTCCCCATCGGGGCCTACGGGCTGATCGGCGACTGCCGCAGCGCCGCGCTGGTCGGTGTCGACGGCAGCATCGATTGGTGCTGCCTGCCCCGCTTCGACTCGCCATCGCTCTTCGGCCGCATCCTCGACGCGCGCGACGGCGGGCACTGGCAGCTCCGGCCGCGGGGCCCGCACCGGGCCGAGCAGCGCTACGACGACCGCACCAACATCCTCCGGACCATCTTCTCCACGCCCACCGGCACGGTCCAGGTCGTCGACTTCATGCCGGTCGACGAGGAGACCATCGGGCACCACGCGCGTCCTCACCGCCGCCCGCGGATCGTCCGCATCGTGGACTGCCTGACCGGCAGCGTGAGCATGGAGCACGTCATCGCGCCCCGCCCCGACTATGGGCGCTCTCCCGCCGGGTTCCAGGCCGAGGGCAGGCGCTTCCACGGTGACGCGGGTGGCCTCCATTTCTGCGTCGTGTCGACGGCNNCTGCACCACCTCGGAGAGCGCCTGGACGGTGGAGCGGGCGCTCAGCCTGCTGCGCGAGACCCAGGCCTACTGGTGGCGCTGGATCGGGAAGGTCCGCTACACCGGAGCCTATCCCGAGGCGGTCTGGCGTTCGGCGCTAGCCCTCAAGCTGATGATCTACGCGCCGACCGGCGCCATCGTGGCCGCGCCCACCGCGTCACTTCCGGAGGCGATCGGGGGCCGGCGAAACTGGGACTACCGCTTCACCTGGCTGCGGGACGCCTCCCTCACCCTCTTTGGCCTCTTCCAGCTCGGCCTCCACGAGGAGGCCGATGGCTTCTTCGGCTGGCTGCGCACCACCGGCATCGGCGAGGGCGGCAGATTTCAGAACCTCTACCGGGTCGACGGCGGCACCCGGGTCGCCGAGGAGGTGCTCGGCCATTGGTCCGGGTACCGGAGGTCGGCGCCGGTCCGGATCGGCAACGGTGCCGTGGACCAGCTTCAGCTCGATGTCTACGGCGAGCTGCTGGACAGCGCCTACCTCTACGCGCGCTTTGGCGGCGAGATCAGCCAGACGCTCTGGAAGGAGCTGCACGCCGTCGTCGACATGGCCATCGAGTGCTGGCAGCTGCCCGACGCCTCCATCTGGGAGAGCCGAGGCCGGGAGCTCCACTACACCTACAGCAAGGTGATGTGCTGGGTCGCCGTCGACCGGGGCCTGCGGCTCGCCGAGCGCTTCGGACTGAGCTGCGATCGCGAGCGCTGGGAGGAGGCGCGCCGGGCGATCCACCGGCGGGTGACGGCGGAGGGGTACAGCCGGCGGCTGCGCAGCTTCACCCAGACACTGGGGGGGAGGACCGTCGATGCCGCCCTGCTCCGGGCCGGCCAGGTGCGCTTCCTCGAGGATCGCGATCCGCGCATCGTCAGCACGGTGCGGGTGGTCGCCCGCCATCTCGGTCAGGGAGTGCTGGTCAGCCGCTACCGCCCCGAGGAGACCGACGACGGCATCCAGCACGGCGCCGAGGGGGGATTCCTGATGTGCTCCTTCTGGCTGGCCGACGCCCTCGCCCACATCGGCGCTTTAGAGCAGGCCCAGCGCCGCTTCGAGCGGCTGCTCGCCTTCGGATCGCCACTCGGGCTGATGGCCGAGGAGGCGGACGGCGCGACCGGGGAGCTGCTCGGCAACTATCCGCAGGCCTTCACCCACCTGGCCCTCATCGGCGCGGCCGTCAACATCGAACGGGCGCGACACCGGCTGCTCGGCGCCCGCGGGCTCCCCGCCACCGGCCACTCCGGCCTCGCCCCGACGACGTGACCCGGACCGGCGGCGCGAGCCACACCGCCTCCCGGGCTCTGGATCAGGCGTTCGGGGCGGGAGCCGTCGCCGCCACCGCCACCGCCCCCGGCCGGGTGACCCTGGTCGGGGAGCACGTCGACTACGTCGGCGGCCACGTCGCCTGCATGGCGGTCGACCTGGCTCTCACCGTGGCGGTGCGCCCGTCGCGCGACGGGTGGTGGCGGGCGGCCGGGCTCGGTCAGCGCGTCCAGCGTCCGGCGCCGGTGATGGCCGGGGATATCGGCGACCGCCTCTTCGCCGCTGCCGTGGCCGTTGGCGGCCGCGGCCCCGCCCCACCTCCTCTGGAGATTGCCGTCGTCGGCGATCTGCCGGCGTCGGCCGGCCTCGCCTCCTCTGCCGCCGTCATCCTGGCGGCCACGGTGGCCATGCTCCGGCTCGCCGGTCGCCGGGTCGAGGCGGAGGAGCTGGTGGCGATCGCGCTCACTGCCGAGCGCGACGTCGCCGGCGTCCCCTGTGGCGACCTCGACCAGCGCGCGATCGTGCACGCCCGCCCCGCGGAGGTGCTAGCACTGGACTGCGCCGGCGGTGCGCGGCGCCGTGTGCCCTGGCCGTGGCCGGCCGTCGCGCTGATGGTGGCGGCCAGCGGTGAGAGCCACGACGTCGGCGGTCGCGAGTACCGCCGATGCCGCCAGGCGGCGGAATCGGCCTGTGCCGCTCTCGGTGTGCCCACCTGCCAGGAGATCGGGGAGCGGTGGTCGGAGCTCGAACCCGGGCTGAGGGCCCGGGGTCGCCACATCGCCACCGAGACGCTCCGCGCCGACGCCGCCGTCCGGGCCCTCGAGGCGGGTGATGTCGCGGCGCTGGGGCGGCTCATGGACGAGAGCCACGAATCGCTGCGCCGCGACTGCGAGGTGAGCACCGCCCGTCTCGATGCCATGGTTGCGGCGGCACGCCGGGTCCCCGGCTGCCACGGCGCCCGTCTGGTCGGCGCCGGATTCGGAGGCAGTGTCGTCGCCCTGGTCGAGGAGAGGGCGGCCGAGGCCTGCGCCGCGGCGCTGACGGCGCACAGCGAGCTTGACCGCGCCACCTGTCTGGTCCGTCCCGCGGCCGGGCTGGAGGTCACGGCTGCCGACGTCGTCGGGGGCCAGCTGGGCGGCTCCTGACGGCTGCCGCTCGAAGTCTTCAGGTCGGGGGCGAACCCAAAGCGCCGGCGGTATAGTTCCGCCCGAGTTCTCCCGTCGTTGGAGGTGTGACTGTGACCGATGCACCAGCCGGACAGTGGGTCCCCGAGGGTGGCACCGGCCGCCTGACGGAGACGGCTCAGGGCAAGTGCTTCACGTCCGATCTGAGTGTCGACGAGTTTGTCCTGGTGCGGGAGAGCGGATTCGTGCCCCTCGGCTTGGTGATGGGCACGTCGATGTACCACATGGGTCTGCAGTACGCCGGATGGAAGCAGTCCGTCGAGCTCACCGTCCTCAGCCAGGCGATGTACAGCGCCCGCGAGCTGGCCATCGAGCGGATGGTCACCGAGGCGGTGCAGCTCAACGCCGACGGCATCGTCGGGGTGGACCTCCGCCGGGTCGGCTATGCGGGCGCCGGCGAGGTCCTGGAGTTTCTCGCCGTGGGGACGGCGGTGCGTTTCGAGAAGGCTCCCGGCTCCTTCCGTGCCCCCAGCGGCAAGCCCTTCAGCTCGGACCTCTCCGGCCGCGACTTCTTCAAGCTGCTGCGCTACGGCTGGGCACCCACCGGGCTGGTCATGGGCTGCTGCGTCTTCCACATCGCGCACCAATCCATCCGGCAGTCCTTCCGCCAGGTCGGCCAGAACGTGGAGCTACCCCAGTACACGCAGGCGATCTACGCCGCCCGCGAGCTGGCGATGGCGCGAATGCAGAGCGAGGGCGAGCGCGACGGCGCCGCCGGCATCGTCGGTGTGCGCGTCGAGGAGAGCAACCAGGTCTGGGGCGAGCATGGGGTGGAGTTCTTCGCCATGGGGACCGGGGTCTGCCCGGTGGCCGCGGCGACCGCCAGCACCCTGCCCCTGGTGGTGCCCGTCTAGTCAGGATGGAAGTTGCNNCCACCACCCGGCCGGACCCCGGCCCGCCAATTGCATAAACATGCACAGGCCACGTATAATCCACCGACCATGCCCGCCTCTGTGATCCGCGCCGCGGTCTGCGGCGCGACCGGCTACATCGGCGCCCAGTGCGTCGAGATCCTCGACCGGCATCCCGGCATCGAGCTCACGCGGCTCCTCGGTCGCAGCTCGGCCGGCAAGCCCTTCGCTGCCGCCGTCCCGGGCAGCCGGATCGACCTCCAGGTGGAGGGCGGGATGGACGTCGGGGATGCGCAGGTCGTCTTCGCCGCCCTGCCCCACACGGTGGCCGCCTCCCACGCCCGGGAGTGGCTCGACGCCGGCCGCGTGGTGGTCGACATGAGCGCCGACTTCCGCCTCACCGATCCCGCCGCCTACGCGCGCTGGTACGGGCTCGAGCATCCCGCCCCGGACCTCTGCAAGCAGGCGGTGTACTCCTTGGTCGAATTCCACCGCGAGGCCATCGCCGCCTCCAACCTGCTGGCCATCCCGGGCTGCTACCCGACCGCCAGCCTGCTCGGCACCCTCCCCGCGCTCCGCGAGGGGCTGGTGGAGCCCGAGGTGGTGATCGACGCCAAGAGCGGGGTGAGCGGCGGGGGCCGTTCGCCGTCGCTCGGCTTCCACTTCTCGGAGGTGAACGAATCGGTCAGGGCCTACGGCGTGGACGGCCACCGCCACAAGGCCGAGATGATCCAGGAGCTCGATGCGGCGGCCGGCCACGCGGTGCGGCTGACCTTCGTGCCCCACCTGATCCCCATGACCCGGGGCATCCTGGCCACCGCCTACCTGCATCCGGTCGCGGGGCGCCGCGTCGCCGACGTTGCCGAGCTGATGCGCGGCCTGTGCGCGGTCAACCCCTTCCTCCGCTACGACGAGGTGTCTCCGGCGACCAAGTCGGTGACCGGGAGCAACACGGCCGCCGTCAACGTCACCGACCAGGACGGGGTGGCGGTGGTCACGGTCGCGGAGGACAACCTGGTCAAGGGAGGCGCGGGCCAGGCGGTCCAGGCCGCCAACATCCGCTTCGGCCTGGTCGAGACCACCGGGCTGCGGGTGTCGTCGCAGTGGCCGTGACCCGGACCGGCACCTCCGCGGCCGAAACCCCCGAGACGGAGGACGCGGAGACGGAGAGCTCCGAGACGGAGGACCCCGCGGCGGACGCCTCCGCCGCGGACCACCCGGTGGGCGTCGGCGTCTGCGCGCCCCGCGGCTTCACCGCCGGCACCGCCGCGGCCGGCATCCGCGGCGACGGCGACATGAGCCGCGCCGACATCGCGGTGGTGATGAGCGATCGCCCCTGCGCGGGCGCCGGCGTCTTCACCAGGAACCTGGTCAAGGCCGCGCCGGTGGTGATCTCCCAGCTCACCCTGCGCCGGGGGACCCCGATCCACGCCGTGGTCGCCAACGCCGGCAATGCCAATGCCTGCACCGGCGCCCAGGGGCTGCGCGACGCGCTCCGGATGTGCGCCCTGACCGCCGGTGCCCTGGGCCGCGATCCCGTCGAGGTGCTGGTCTGCAGCACCGGGGTGATCGGCCGCCCGCTGCCGATGGAGCGGGTGGCCGACGGCCTCCGCGCCGCGGCCCGGAGCCAGAGCCGGGATGCCGGTGAGCTGGCCGCCCGGGCGATCATGACCACCGACACCGTCCCCAAGATGGCGAGCGCGACGTTCATCGCGGACGGCGTGGAGCAACGGGTGGGCGGCATGGCCAAGGGTGCCGGGATGATCCACCCCGACATGGCGACCCTGCTCGCCCTGGTCACGACCGACGCGGACGTCGCGGCCCCGGACCTCCAGGCGCTGCTCACCGAGGTCGCCGAATCCAGTTTCAACTCGATCACCGTCGACGGTGACACCTCCACCAACGACACCCTCTTCGCGCTCGCCAACGGCGCTGCGGGCGGGCCCGCGCTGGTGCCGGGGGAAGCCGGCTTCGCGGCCCTTCGCGCCGCCTTCCTGGGCGTCTGCGAGTCGCTGGCGGAGCAGGTGGTCGCCGATGCGGAAGGCGCCACCAAGCACTTCCGGGTGACGGTCGCCGGCGGTCGCGACGACGCCGAGGCACGCCTCGCCGCCCGCACCGTGGCCGTCTCCCCGCTCGTCAAGACGGCGGTGCACGGAGCCGATCCCAACTGGGGACGGATCGTCGCCGCCCTCGGCCGCAGCGGGGCCCATTTCAGCCTCGACCGGGTCCGGGTGACCCTTGCGGGCACCACCGTATTCGAGCACGGCGCCCCGCTCGACACCGACCTGAGCCCCGTCGTCGCCGCGCTGCGCGAGCCCCGGAGCGAGATCGACATCGACCTCGGGGCCGGCGACGGACGCGGTCACGCCTGGGGATGCGACCTGACCGCCGGTTACGTGCGGATCAATGCGGAGTACACCACATGAGCACGGAGATCCCATGACCACTCAAGTCGAGACCATGGCGGAGCGGATCCGTCGGGCCGAGGTGCTCGTCGAGGCGCTCCCGTACATCCGGCGTTTCTCCGGCCACACCCTGGTGATCAAGCTCGGCGGCGCGGCGATGGGGGAGGACCTCGACGCCTTCCTCCAGGACGTGGTGCTGCTCCGCTTCGTCGGCATGCGCCCCGTGCTGGTCCACGGCGGCGGCCCCGAGATCTCATCGTGGCAGAGGCGGCTCGGCATCGAGCCGAGCTTCGTTCACGGGCTGCGGGTCACCGACGCCGCCACCATGGAGGTGGTGAAGATGGTGCTCACCGGCAAGATCGGCCCCGACCTGGTGGGCCGCATCCACAAGCTCGGCGGCCAGGCGGTGGGGATGAGCGGCGAGGACGGACCCACCCTGCTGGTCCGTCCGCGCGGCCCCGAGGACGGTCAGGATCTCGGTTTCGTCGGCGAGGTCGACCAGGTCAACGCGGAGCCGATCGTCTCCGTGCTCGACCAGGGGCGCATCCCGGTCATCGCCTCCATCGGCCTGGGTGTCGACGGCGACGCCTACAACGTCAATGCCGACACGGTGGCCGCTGAGCTGGCCATCGCGCTCAAGGCGACCAAGCTGGTGCTGCTCACCGATGTCGAGGGCGTGCGCGGCGCGGATGGGGAGCTGATCAGCGCTCTGGATGCGGCGACCGCCGACGGGCTGATCCAGAGCGGCGCCATCCACGGCGGCATGATCCCCAAGGTGCGCGCGGCGCTGCGCGCCCTCGATGCGGTCACCGCCTCGCACATCATCGACGGCCGCGTCTCCCACTCTCTGCTGCTGGAGCTGCTCACCGAGAGAGGCGTCGGCACCATGGTGACCCGGTGACCCAACCGGCTCCCGAGATGAGCGCTGCCTTCTCGGCCATCGAGGAGCGGGCGGCCACCGTGCTCATGCACACCTACGTGCCCCAGCCGGTCGCGATGCGCACCGGCAAGGGCTGCATCCTCACCGACGTCGACGGCCGCGAGTACCTCGACCTGGCCGGCGGGATCGCCGTCAACGTGCTGGGGCACGCGCATCCGGCGGTGGTCGGCACCCTGGTCGAGCAGGCCGCCCGTGCCATCCACCTGAGCAATCTGTACTTCTCCGAGCCCCAGCTGGATGCTGCGGAGAAGCTGGTGGCCACCGCCTTCCCGAGCCGGGTCTACTTCTGCAACAGCGGAGCGGAGGCGATCGAGACGGCCATCAAGATCGCCCGCAAGTGGGGGAAGCTGCAGCGCAACGGCGCCTCCACCATCATCTGCGCGCGGGGGGCGTTCCACGGCCGGACCATGGGTGCGCTCGCGGCCACCGCCAACCGCCATTATCGAGAGCCGTTCGAGCCGCTGCCACGCGGTTTCATCCACGTCGCCTATGACGATCTCGGCGCGGTCGAGACCGCCGTCGACGACAGCACCGTGGCGGTGCTGATGGAGCCGATCGAGGGCCAGTCGGGGGTCGTGCCGATGAGCGACGAGACCCTGCGCGGTCTGCGCCGGCTCTGTGACGAGCGCAACCTCCTGCTCATCCTCGACGAGATCCAGAGCGGGATGGGGCGCACCGGGAAGTGGTGGGCGCACCAGCACGCCGGGATCGTCCCCGACGTGATGGCGGTGGCCAAGGGGTTGGGCGGCGGGCTTCCCATCGGCGCCGTCCTCGCCGGGCCGCGCGCCGACATCTTCACCCCGAACGACCACGGCTCGACCTTCGGTGGCGGGCCCCTGGTGACCGCGGTGGCGGCCGCCGTCATCGAAGCCATCCTGCGCGAGGGGCTGATCGAGAACGCCGCACGGGTCGGCGAGCGCCTCCGTGCCGGTCTGCTCCGGCTCGCCGCGGAGGGCGCGCCCATCGCCGAGGTGCGGGGGCGAGGTCTGATGCTCGGTGTCGTCCTCACCCAGCCGGTGGCGCAGCAGCTGGTCGGGACCGCCCTCCGGGGCGGCCTCCTCATCAATGCGACCGGGGCCTCGGCGCTCCGCCTGATTCCGCCGCTCATCCTGACCGAAGCACAGGCGGACGAGGCCATCGAGCGGCTCGCCGCCGCCTTCCAGCTGGTCGAAGGCAGGCCATGAACGTCACCTCCGCCCTCGTCCCCGCCGCCAAGGCCGAGCGGCAGCAGGCGATCCTCGACCTGGTCCGGGACCGCAAGGTGCGCACCCAGGACGAGATCGTGGCCGCTCTCCACCGCCGCGGCCTCGACGCCACCCAGGCGACCGTGTCCCGCGACGTCCGGGAGCTCGGGCTGGCTCGCGTTCACGACCCGGACGGGCTCCGCTACGTCGCCGCCGGAGATGCGGAGGAGCCCTCTCCGGTGAGCACCCGGCTGCGCGCGGTCATGCGCGAGCATGTCCGCTCCATGGAGTTCGTGGAGCACATCGGGATCCTGCGCACGCGCCCGAGCAGCGCGCCGCTGGTGGCGGCACTCATCGACTCCGCCCACTTCGACGAGGTCGCCGGCACGGTGGCGGGCGATGACACGGTCCTGGTCGTGGTTCGCTCGCGGCCGGGCGCGCGCCGCCTCGCCGAGCGGTTGCATGACGCGCTGGGCGGGGGGCCGACCGCTGCCCACGCTCGGGAAGGCAATCATCCGAGTGGTCACGGAGGAGTCCGGTGAGCAAGCCCAAGCGCTGCGTCCTCGCGTATTCCGGCGGTCTCGACACCTCGGTGTCGATCCGCTGGCTCCAGGAGCGGCTCGGCTACGAGGTGATCACCTGCACCGCCGACATCGGCGAGGCCAAGAACATCGAAGAGGTCACCGACCGGGCCCTGCGCACCGGGGCGGTGGCCGCCTACTCCATCGACGCGCGCCGCCTCTTCATCGAGGAGTTCTGTTTCCCCACGCTCGCCGCCTCGGCCATGTACGAAGGCGTCTATCCCCTGGCCACCGCGCTGGCCCGGCCCCTGATCGCCAAGATCCTGGTCGACGTCGCCCGCGACGAGGGCGCGGAGGCGATCGCCCACGGCTGCACCGGCAAGGGCAACGATCAGGTCCGCTTCGACGTCGCCACCGCCGCCCTGGCACCGGAGCTGGAGGTGATCGCCCCCGTCCGCGACTGGGAGATGGGGCGTCCCCAGGAGATCGAATTCGCCCGCGAGCACGGCATCGAGATCCCGGTCACCCAGCGGTCCCCGTACTCGGTGGACGCCAACATCTGGGGGCGCAGCATCGAGGCCGGCCCCCTGGAGGACCCGTGGCAGGAGCCCGCCGAGGACGTCTTCGCCTGGACCGTGGATCCGCACCTGGCCCCCGAGGAGGGGCTCCTGATCTCACTCGGTTTCGAGCACGGCATCCCGGTGACCCTGGACGGCGAGCGGCTCACCGGGGACATCCTGGTCACCCGGCTCAATGCCCTCGCCGGTGCCCATGGGGTCGGCCGGATCGACCACGTCGAGAACCGCCTGGTCGGGATCAAGTCCCGCGAGATCTACGAGGCTCCGGCCGCGGTCGTCCTCCACGCCGCCCACACCGCTCTGGAAACGCTGACCCTGGGCCGGGACGTCTTCCACCTCAAGCGCCGTCTGGGCGACGAGTGGGCCCGGCTGGTCTACGACGGCCTCTGGTTTGGCCAGCTGCGCAGCGCCCTCGCCGCCTTCGTCGCCGTGACCCAGGAGCCCGTGAGCGGCGAGGTCAAGCTCCGCCTCTGGCGCGGCACCGTGAGCGCGGTCGGGCGGCGCGCGCCCGGCTCCCTCTACCGCGAGGAGCTGGCGACCTACGACCGCCGTCAGGACACCTTTGACCACTCCGCGGCCCGCGGCTTCATCGAGCTGTTCGGCCTGCCGCTGCGGACCCAGGCGCGCATCCAGGGAGCCCTGGAGGACAGCGTTCCGCTCAGCCTCGAGCGCAAGGTCAAGCGGCGCTGATGGCAGGGGGCAAGCGCAAGGACCCCGAGCCGGCACGGCACGCCCCCTCCAAGGTCTGGGAGGGGCGGCTGGGGACCCGCACCGCCCGGGGGGTGGAGGAGTACACGAGCAGCCTCGGATTCGACCTCCGGCTCCACGCCGAGGACATCGAGGGGTCGATCGCCCACGCCCGGATGCTCCGCGAGGTGGGCCTCATCGGGGCCGGTGACCTCCGCGCCATCCTCTCCGGCCTGCGCGCGGTCGGTCGGGAGCTGGTGCGGGGCGACTTCGCCGTCGACCCGGCCGACGAGGACATCCACGCCGCCGTGGAGCGCCGCCTCCACGAGCTGATCGGGCCGGCCGCCGGGCGGCTGCACACCGGGCGCAGTCGCAACGACCAGGTGGCCACCGACCTGCGTCTCTGGTGCCGGCGCCGCACCGTCGACCTGATGCTCGGCTGCGCGGGGTTGCAGGAAGCGCTGCTCGGACGTGCCGGCGAGCATCGGGCCACTCCGCTCCCCGGCTACACCCACACTCAGCGGGCCCAGGTCGTCTCCCTCGCCCACCACCTGCTGGCCTACGTCGAGATGCTCCAGCGCGACGCCGAACGGCTGGGCGACGGCTACCGCCGCTGCGACGTGCTGCCGCTCGGCAGCGGGGCGCTGGCCGGCACCACGCTGCCCATCGACCGCGCCAGCACCCGGCGCGCGCTCGGCTTCGCGGCGCTCAGCGCCAACAGCCTCGACGCCGTCTCCGATCGCGACTTCGCCGTGGAGCTGGTCTCGACCTGCGCGCTGCTCATGGTCCATCTCTCCCGGCTGGCCGAGGAGATCGTGCTCTGGACCACCGCGGAGTTCGGTTTCGCCGAGCTGCCCGACACCCACGCCACCGGTTCCTCGCTGATGCCGCAGAAGAAGAATCCCGACGTGCTCGAGCTGGCCCGGGGCCGGGTGGGCCGGGTGACCGGCGACCTGGTCGCGCTGCTGACCGTCCTCAAGGGGTTGCCCCTCGCCTACAACCGGGACCTCCAGGAGGACAAGGAGCCGCTCTTCGACGCCGTGGACACGAGCCTGGCGACCCTCGGCATCCTCGCCGACGTCATCCACCGGCTCCGCTTCGACGTGGCTGCGATGCGCCGCGCCGCGTCCGACCCGATGCTGCTCGCCACCGATGTCGCCGAGCACCTGGTGGCGCGCGGCATGCCCTTCCGCGAGGCCCACGCCCTGGTGGGCGCAGCGGTGCGGCGCTGCGTCACCGAGGGCCGGACGCTCGCCGACCTGAGCGTCGAGGAGTGGAAACAGCTCTCCGATCGGTTCGACGGCGACGTCGTGGCCCTCTTCGATGTCGACGCAGCGCTCCGCCGCCGCGAGCTGCCCGGCGGGCCGGGCCCGCGGACGGTCGGCCGCGCCCTGACCCGGGCCACGGCGGGCGTAGCCCGGACCCGCAAGCTGGCGGCCACGCTCGCCGGCTGAATCAGGGCTGCGTTCGTGCCCACCTCGTGGAGGGCGCGGGACGGATCCCACCCTTCGACCCCGTTAAGGACTTCGATGTCCTAAACCCCCATGAGACAGGCACCCCCCTCCTCTCGCGGGTGGGGCGGCCCTCCCTCCAGCGGAACCGCGATCGGCCCATTCGCAGACTCCCCCGGCGGTCAGCGCCTCCTCCCTTCCCCTCGGTCCATCGCCGCTGCCCTCCGGCCCCGTACTCTGGGCCGATGACGCTGCCGGTCCTCATCGTCGGGGACGTCCAGGGCGACCACGAGCGCCTCGCCGCGGCGCTGGCCGCCTTCCCCGAGGACGAGGTGGAGACCGTCTTCCTCGGCGACTTCTTCACCGGGGGCCGGCAGGGGGACGCCGGCGGCCACAAGGCGGCTCGGATCGCCCTGGAGCGGCGCCACAGCCGGGCCATCCTGGGCAACCACGACCTGCTGGTGATGGCGCTGATCGAGGAACGGCGTCTCGGCGGGGAGCGGCTGCGGGCGCGCGACGGCGAGCTGCTGGAGTCCGTCTGGCGGCGGCGGCGGGGCGACCCCGCCGACCTCGAGGCGCTCGCCGGCGACGCAGAGATGGAGGCCTGGCTCCGCCGGTTGCCGGTCATGCTGCTGCTCGACGACGGCACCCTGGTCCAGCACACCGACGATGACGACTACTCCGCCCTGGGCCAGAGCGTCGAAGCGGTGAACCGGGCTGCGACCGGCCTCTTGAGCCAGGAACCTGGAGGGGTTGTCCTGCTCCTCCGCCACCTGATCGGGCGGCGAGCCTTCGAGGACCGCGACCGCCTCGACGCGCATCTGCGCCGCTTCGGCGCCCGGCGCGTGGTCCATGGCCACACCCCGCACTGGAAGGCCGTCCCGGATGTTCGCCAGGGGGGACGGGCGATCGGCTTCGACGGCCGCTTCTCCCGCCATTGGGGACGCGATCCCGGCGAGGATGCGGGCCCGGTGGGGGCCACCGTCGCCCTGCTCCCGCCGATGCCCCCCGCGCTCGCCTGATCCGCTCCTCGGATCAGCCGCCCGCGGCGATACCCGCGTACACCTCCCGGAGCCGGCCGGTCAGCACGTCGAAGACGAACCCCCGCACCTCGTCCCGGTACGGCAGGTAGGGGCTGAGGCGGATGCGGCTCACCGACTGCCGGACGTCGGCATCGAGGTCGGAGAAGGCCCCCAGGGCAAAGGGCGGCCGGACCCCGGTCTCCCGCTCGATCTGCGCTTTCACGTCGTCGTCGCGGAAACCCAGCATCCCGCAGCGGGTGTGGTGGACCACCATCACCTCGCGCGTGCCGAGGAGGCGCTGGGAGACGATCAGCGAGCGGATGACGTCGTCAGTCGCGACGCCGCCCGCGTTGCGGATGACGTGGGCATCCCCGGTCTGCAGCCCGAGGATGGCGGGAAGGTCGAGCCGCCCGTCCATGCAGCCGACCACGGCGATGTGCCGGGCGGGGATCTGGTTGAGAGAGCCTGCGCGCCCGTCATAGCGGGATGCGAGCATCAGGTTCTCATCCTGGATGTCGTCGATCACGGACATGGCCACCTCCTCCAACGGCGGACACCGCCATGGGCCTGCTGTCGCCTGCCGCGGCCAGGTTGGCACATCTCCCGCTCCTCGCTCAGACGACGTCCACCTCGGCTCGGGCGATGCCTGCCGGCTGCAGGGCGAGGGAGGTTCCGGCGGGGCGATGGCGGGGGAGGGCGCGCGCACACACGAGTGCGGCCAGCAGGCAGACGGTGGCGCCGCCCAGGAAGGGGAGGGGCTCGGCGATCCCGTAGAGGGCGCCGAGCACACCGGCCCCGAAGGCGCCTCCGCCCGCCTCGAAGAGGCCGCCGACGCCCATCGCCCGCCCGCGCAGGGAGGCGGTGGTCGACTCGCTGATGACGGCGAAGAGGGACGGCTCCACGACCAGGACGGCGAGCGCCTCGACCGTGCCGACGGCGAGGATCGGGAGGATGTTGCGCAGCCACGGGTAGGTGGACGCGCACGCGGCCACCACGCAGAGAGCCGCGGGCACCAGCAGCCGCCGGTCGGCGCGGTCGCTCAGCCGTCCGCCCTTGCCGGTGAGCAGGAGGATGGGTACGGCGAAGAGGGAGATGGAGAGACCGATGACCAGGCTGTCGTAGCCGCGCGCGCTCAGATACTGCGGCCAGACGACGTCGTACATGCTGAACATGGTTCCGGCGGCGGCCAGGGCCACGCTCGGGACGAGCAGCGCGGGGCGGAGCCACCACCAGCGCCGTGCCGGAGGGAGGGCCGGCGCCTGCGAGCCGTCCGGCGCCGCGGAGGGCGCCGGTGCGGGTGGCGACGCGGCGATGTCCGCGCCGCGTGTCTCGGGCATGCGGATGACGGCCCCCAGGCCGAGCAGGACGGCGATCCCCGAGGCCGCGAAGATCCCCGAGTACGCCCAGAGGGCGATGGCCCCGCCGATGGCGGGCCCGAGGAGCAGCCCGACCATCTCGCAGCCCTGGAGCTGGGCGTAGCGGTGGCCCCGCTCCCCGGGCGGGGTGAGGTCGGCGAGCGCTGCGCGGAGGGCCGGGACGTAGGCGCCGCCGCTCGCTCCCTGCCCAACCCGCAGCAGGGCCAGCAGCCAGAGCGGTCCCAGGTTGAGGAAGAGCCCGGCGGAGAGGGCGGCGTAGAGCAGCCGGCTGCCGATCAGCACCGGTTTGCGACCGATGCGGTCGACGAGGTGCCCCGCCGGGAGCTGCACCAGCGTGCTGGCCACCAGGGGCCCGGCGACGAAGAGGGCGATGTCGGCGGAGGTGCCGCCATGGGAGCGGACGTAGAGGGGCACGACCGGGAAGAGAGCGGCGATGCCGGTGAACATCACCAGCTGGCCGAGCAGCAGCCGGTGGGCGGGTTCGAGGCGGCGCGTCAAGAGCGCCCGGAGGATTTCGAGCACGGCCGGCCCATGATGGCATCGGCGCGTGGGTTGCCCTCCGGAACCCGGCGCTACGCGTCCTCCCCGGCGTCAAACGCGGTGCCGTGGAGGTGTGGCATCCCCTCCTCGAGAGCAAAGCGCGTCTCGCACATCGGGCACTCCACGAAGGGCGCCAGCTCGTCGTCGAGGGGCGGCAGCATCTGGATGCCGCACTGGGGGCAGACCAGCACCTGGGGCTCGACGTCCTGATCCCGCTGCATCAGATCGGCCGCCTGGATCAGATCGACGGCCACCGACTGGCACTCCGCGCAGACGAAGGTGGCGAGGCTGTCGTCGTGCTCCAGGTAGCGCGCCTGGGAGTCCACGTAGACCGGGGTGTTGAGTGCCTCGAAACGGCCCCCGGTGCAGCCGCTCGGACAGCGGAGATCGCGGCGGCGCATCTCAGCGCGGCCGGAGCAGCTGGGCCAGTCGGGCGACGGGCGGGTCCTGGCCGGCGGTGACGTAGGCGGTGACCACGACCGACAGCACCATCACCTTGAGCGCCTGCACCCAGGAGGTGGTGTCGCGGCCCCCGACCAGGGCGGCGACCGCAGCCCCCTCGATGGCCGCACCGATGGCGCCGGCGAGGTCCCGCGGGGCCACCAGGGAGTAGGCGGGCAGACGCCCCAGGGCTCCTCGCACCTCGGCCTCGATTCCCGAGGCGAACCGGGTCCGCAGCTCCTGGCACCGAGCCTGGAGCGCCGGATGGGAGAGGCTCAGCATGGAGACGTCGAGCAGTGCCCGCCACAGCTCGGGGTGGCGCGCGCACCGGTCGGCGGCTGCGTCCAGCGCCGCCACCAGCCGCTCCAGGGGGTCGTCGATGCCCTGGAGCGCCGTCGCCCAGGCCTCGCTCAGCTGCCGGTCGAGCTCCCCGGCCACGGCAAGCAGCAGGTCGTCCTTGGACTCGAAGTAGTAGTGGAGGAGACCGGGGGCGACCCCCGCCTCGCGGGCGATCTCCTTCATCGAGGTGTCCGCGCTGCCCTTGCGGCCCAGCACGGTGGCTGCCGCCCGGACGATCTCGGTGCGTCGCCGCCGGCTGATCGCCGCGCGACCGCCCACGCTACCCGCCGCCGGGTCCGTCACCGCAAGGGTCATCGGGGATCCTCCGTCCTTGCCATTGATTGGGCGCCCGACCAGCATCCTAGCACCGGGAACTCGGGTCCGGCGCGGGAGCGTCGCGCGGCCTCCGCCGCGCCTGCGGCCGGGGTCCGCTCAGCCTTCGAGGACGGACTTCGGGTGGAAGGCGAGACCGAACCCACCCGGTCCGGCATGGCAGCCGAGCACCGCGCCCACCTCCACGATGGTGGGCAGCTCACCGGTGACGGCAGCGACCTGAGCGGCGACGGCATCGGCGTGCTGGGGGCTGGCCGCGTGGCAGATGGCGGCCTTCGTGGGGCCCCAATCGGGGACCACGGATGCCAGCTCCTGCACCAGGCGCTTCAGCGCCCGCGGGTAGGTGCGCACCCGTTCGATCACGTCGATCTTGCCGTCGTGGATGCCGAGGATCGGCTTGATGTCGAGGACGGTGCCGAGGACGGCCTGGGCGCCGCCCATTCGCCCACCGCGATGGAGGTATTCCAGGGTCTCCAGGGTGAAGACCAGCTTCTGCGTGGCCACCAGCCGGCCCAGGGCGGCGACGATGTCGTCCGCCTCGCCGCCCCGATCGCGGACCGCGACGGCCGCCTCCACCGCGTTGGTGTGGCCGGCCCCGACCGTCCGGGTGTCGACCACCCGGATGTCGAGATCGGGAAGCGAGCTGCGCGCCTGGAGTGCCGAGCCGATCGTCCCGCTCAGGTCGCCCGAGATGGTGGTGCAGATGATGGTGCCGCCATCAGCTCCCAGCCGGGAGAAGACCGCGGCGAAGTCGCCGGGAGGCGGTTGGGACGTTCGGGGGTGAGGCCCGCCGGCGCGCATGCGCCGGTAGAACTCGGCGGTGGACATCTCGACCTGGTCGAGGAACTCCTCCTCCCCGAAGAAGACCCGCAGCGGCACCACCGTGATCTCGTGGGCAGCGGCGTAGGCGGCATCGAGGTCGGAGGTGCTGTCGCACACGAGGTGGATCGGGCTCACTGAGGCTCCGATCCTAGCCGTCCGGCACCCCGTGCATATGGAGAGCGCGGCGATCCCACCAGCCGGTTCACGTGCCGATCACGTCTGCACCGCCGAGGCCGGATGGTAGAAGAGGCCGAAGGCGCCCGGCCCCACGTGGCAACCGAGCACGGCGCCGACCTCGACGATCTGGGGGGGCTCCCCGGTGACGGCCGCCACCTTGACGGCAAGCGCCTCGGCGCCCTCGCGATTGTCGGCGTGGGCCAATGTCGCCACGGTTCGACCCCAGACCCGGACGGCCGATGCCAGCTCCTGGACGACGCGATCCAGGGCCCGGGGATAGGTGCGCACCTGGTCGAGAACCTGCACCTTGCCATCGATGAAGGCGAGGATCGGCTTGATGCTCAGGACGGTGCCGAGCAGCGCGCGGGCGGCGCCGATGCGCCCGCCGCGTCGGAGGTACTCGAGATTCTCCACGGTGAAGACGAGGCGCTGCGCCGCCTTCAGCCGTTCGATGGCGGCCACGATGGCGTCAGCGCTGCCCCCCCGGTCGCGGATGGCCACGGCCATGTCCAGCGCGGCGCCGTGGGCCGGCCCGCAGGACTTCGTTTCGACCACCCGGATGTCGAGGTCGGGCAGGGCCCGGCGTGCCTGCATCGCCGAGCCGGCGGTGCCGCTCAGATCGGAGGAGATGGTGGTGCAGATCACCGCGCCACCGTCACTCCCCAGCCGCTCGAAGACCTCCGCGAACACGCCCGGCGATGGCTGGGACGTTTGCGGGTGGGGTCCTCCGGCGCGCATCCGCCGGTAGAACTCCCTGGTCGACATCTCCACCTGGTCGAGGTACTGCTCCTCCCCGAAGATGATGCTGAGCGGGACCAGCTCCACGTCGTGGGCGGGGTAGTAGGCGAGGCCGAGGTCGGCGGTGCTGTCACACACCAGGTGCACGCGTTTCACTGCGGCTGTGATCCTACCCGTCCGTCCCGTGGTCGCAGTGGTCGCGTGCCCCCGGCGCCGCGCGTCACAATCGGCCTCGATGCTGCTCGCCATCGACGTCGGCAACACCGACACCGTCGTCGGGGTCTTCGACGGGAGCCGGCTGGTCACCGATTTCCGATACCACACGGAGCCCCGGGCGACCGGCGCCGAGCTCGGGCTGGTGGTCGTCTCCCTGCTGCGCTCGGCCGGGCTGGAGCCGGAGGCGATATCGGCCGTCGCGGTCAGCAATGTGGTCCCCGATCTCTCCCGGAGCATCGAAGAGCTGGCCCGTCAGCGCTTCGGCCACCCCCCGCTCGTCGTCGGACCGGGGGTTCGGACCGGCATCCGCATCCACTACGACGACCCGTCCCTGGTCGGAGCCGATCGGATCGCCAATGCCATCGCCGCTCAGCACCTCTACGGCGGTCCGGCCATCATCTGCGACTTCGGGACGGCCACCACCGTCGACGCCATCGACGCCGCCGGCGACTACCTGGGCGGGGCCGTGGCTCCGGGGCTCATGGTCAGCCACGACGCGCTGGTTGCGCGGGCCGCCCGGCTCTCCCCCGTCGACCTGGCCGCCCCCGAGACCGTGCTGGGGCGCAACCCGCGAGCCTCGATGCAGGCTGGCCTGGTGCTCGGCTACGCGAGCCTGGTGGAGGGGCTGGTGGTCCGGATGCGGCGCGAGATGGGGGGAGATCCCAAGCTGATCCTCACCGGGGGCCTCGCGCCGCTGATGGCCGGCCTCATCCCGGGAGTCCACGCCGTCGACGAGCGCCTGACCCTCGTCGGGCTCCGCCTCATCCACGAGCTCAACGCCGCCTGAGGGCGGAGCATCCATGACCCGCATGACCATCACCGGCCCCGCATCGAGCGCGCCCACCTCGCCGCTCATCACCCCCGCCCCGCTCCGGATCGGGCGGCTGGAGGTGGACTCGCCGGTGCTGATCGCCCCCATGGTCGGGATAACCGACGACCCCTTCCGGCGGCTCGCCCGGGAGTTCGGCGCCGGCCTGGTCTCCGCCGAGATGACCGCCGCCGAGCCGGTGGTGCGCCGCATCCCCCGGACCCTGGAGCTGCTCACCTTCGATCCCGCGGTGCGCCCGGCCGCCGCCCAGCTGGTCGGCTGTGACCCCGCGATGATGGCCGAGGCCGCCGCCATCTGCGTCGAGCGGGGGGCGTCGGTGGTCGATGTCAACCTCGGCTGCCCGGTGCCGCGGGTCACCACGCGGGGCTCGGGCGCGGCCCTGGCGAGGGATGTGTCCGGCGCGGCGCGGGTGATCCGGGCCATGGTGGAGGCGGTCGACGTTCCCGTCACCGCCAAGATGCGGCTCGGCTGGGACCACTCATCGATCAACGCCTCGGAGCTGGCGCGGGCCCTGGAGGACTCGGGATGCGCGATGGTCACCGTGCACGGCCGCACCCGCGCGCAGCGCTACACCGGGCAGGCGGATTGGGCGGAGATCGCCCGGGTCAAGCAGGCGGTCCGCATCCCCGTCGTGGGGAGTGGCGACGTGACCGATGTCCACGAGATCCGGCGCCGGCTGCTGTCGGCCGAGGTGGACGGGGTGGTGGTCGCCCGGGGCGCCCTGGGCAACCTCTGGTTCATACGCCAGGCCGTCCACCACGTCGCGACCGGCGAGCTCCTCCCCGACCTCGGCTTCGCCGACCGGATCGAGCTCACCCGGAGGCACCTGGAGCTGCTCATCGAGCATTACGGGGAGAGCCGCGCCCTGGTGGTCGGCCGCAAGTACGTGGCCTGGACCATCAGGGGGTGCAACGGCGCGGCCAAGCTCCGGGCCATGGTGCAGACCCTGGTCACGCGGGCCGACCTCGATGCCATCCTGGGCCAGGCACTCGCCGCCGGCCTGGGGTCGGGCGGCTGGTTCCAGCCGATCTTCACGAGCGGAGAGGGCTGAGGCCGCACTCCCGCCTGCATAAGATTTACCCGCCGGGGATCCCAAAACCTGAGTCCCCGTGTGTCCCAAGATCTGAGCCCGTGTCACCCAAAAAAAGAGGGCGCCCCTGGAAGACCAGAGACGCCCCGAGAGGGGGGGCTTTTGAAGTGCGGTCCCCGACCGCTGTGAGGATGATAAGTAGGTTATCAGATCGGGGTCAACCAGGTGGGGTCAGTTTGTTACTCGAACGTCGCCATCATCGTTTCACGCGCAGCACCTATACTCCCCTGCTTCCCCACTGACGCGCCGGGCGCGCTCGGCAGGTCCCACCCACGTTCACGAAGGTCATCCATCACCATGGACAAGCCGGTCTTGCTCACCAAAGAGGGCCTCGACAAGCTCGCAGCCGAGCTCGAGGAACTGCGGACGGTCCGGCGCGCCGAGGTCGCCGAGCGGATCAAGTACGCCAAGGACTTCGGCGACATCAGCGAGAACGCCGAATACGAGGCCGCCAAGAACGAGCAGGGGATGCTCGAGGGGCGGATCCTCACCCTGGAGATGATGGTCCGCAACGCCGTGATCATCGAGCAGGCGGAGGTCGGCGGGGTGGTCCAGGTCGGCTCGACCGTCGAGGTCAAGGACGAGTACGGAACCCAGGCCTTCACCATCGTGGGCCCGGCCGAGGTCGACGTCACCTCGGGCCGCATCTCCATGGAGTCGCCGGTCGGCAAGGCCCTGCTCGGCCGGCGGATCGGGGACAAGGTTGCGGTCCAGAGCCCCGGCGGAATGCGCGAGCTCAAAGTCACCGCCCTCCGCTGAGGCGGCGGCATCCTCTAAACCGCCAGATCGCGTCGAACCGGCCCCAAACCCGCGCGGAACGGGCCGTCGCTCCGGCACCATGTACGGGCGCATGCCCGACGATCCCCTGATGGCCGAACGGAGGCGAAAGGCCGACGCCCTCGCCGCCCTTGGCCTCCCCGTCTACAACGTCGACTTCCGGCCCGACCACAGCCTGGAGGAGGCGGGCCGGGCGCTGGTCGCCTGGGAGGAGACCTCCCCGCCCGCGGACAGCCCGGGGCCGCCGGTCGTGGTCGCCGGCCGGCTCATGCTCCACCGCATCCAGGGCAAGAGCGTCTTCTCCCACCTGGAGGACGAGGGCGGCCGGATGCAGGTCTGGTTCAAGCAGGACCGCTTGGGCGAGCCGGCCTTCGAGGCGGTCAGGCTCCTCGACCTCGGCGACATCATTGGCGTTGCCGGGACTCTGATGCGCACTCGCCGGGGGGAGCCGACCGTGCTGGTTCACACCCTGACCCCGCTCGTCAAGGCGCTGCGCCAGCCCCCCGAGAAGTTCCACGGGCTCCAGGACCAGGAGACCCGCTACCGCAAGCGCTACTACGACCTGATGTCGAGCGCCGGCCAGAGACGCCACTTCCAGCACCGGGCCGAGCTGCTGCGCAGCGTCCGGCGCACCCTGGAGGGGCGGGATTTCCTGGAGGTCGAGACCCCCATCCTTCAGCTCGTCCCCGGGGGCGGACATGCCGTGCCGTTCCGGACGCACTGGAACGCGCTGCACACCGACGTCTACCTGCGGATCGCCATCGAGCTGCACCTCAAGCGACTGCTGGTCGGAGGCTACCGTCGCGTCTACGAGATCGGTCGCGTCTTCCGCAACGAGGGCCTGTCCCCGCGTCACAATCCTGAGTTCACGATGCTCGAGGCCTACCAGGCGTACGCGGACTACGCCGACATCCGCGAGCTCACCGAGGCGATCGTCGTCGACGCCGCCCGGGCCGTCCCGCCACCCGTGGAGCAGATCGGCGGGGGCGGGGGCGCGGCGGTGGCCGAGGGCGTGATCGCGGACACCCCCGCCGCGCCAGCGGCGCAATCGTCGGCGGAGGGCATCCCCGCCCCCGACCCACTGCACCGGCGCTACGGTGGTCGCGACCTCGATCTCACCCCGCCCTTCCTGGCCAGGACCATGGCCCGGCTGATCGAGGACGTCTGCGGTTTCGACCCGGTCCGGGCCTGGGATGACGGAACTCTGGAGGCGCGGGCCCGGGAGGCGGGGGTGGAGCTCGAGCCCGGTCAGGGCCCCGGCACCGTCTTCAACGAGATCTACGAGCAGAAGGTCGAGCGAACCCTCTTCGATCCCACCTTCGTCCTCGACTACCCTGCCGAGGTCAGCCCCCTGGCGCGGCGGTGCAAGCACGACCCCCGGTTCGTGGAGCGCTTCGAGCTGGTGGTCGCCGGCCGTGAGCTGGCCAACGCCTTCAGCGAGCTCAACGACCCCATCGACCAGCGCGCCCGCTTCGAGGAACAGGCGCGTCAGCGGGACCTGGGCGCGACCGAGACGCAGCCCCTGGACGAGGACTTCCTGGAGGCCATCGAGGCCGGCATGCCGCCGGCCGGAGGCCTCGGTATCGGCGTCGACCGGCTGGTCATGCTGCTCACCGACAGTCCGAGCATCCGCGACGTGCTGCTGTTCCCCACCATGCGCCCGACCAGCGATGCGGAGGCTGACGCGTGATCCCACTCCAGGCCCTGCGCGACGACCCCGACCAATTCCGCCGTGGAGCGGAGCTCAAGCACGAATCGGCCCCCATCGACGAGATTCTCGAGCTGGACGTGCACGCCCGGCGGCTCCGCAACGAGGTCGAAACGGCGCAGGCCGAGCGTCGCCGTGCCTCCTCCGCCATCCGCGGTGCCCCCACCGACGACGAGCGGGCGCGCCTCAACGAGCTGAGAGCTCAGGTCCAAGCGGGTGAGTCCGAGCTGGCCGAGATCGAGACGCGACTCCGCGACCTGCTCCTCTACGTGCCCAACCCGCCGCATGAGTCGGTGCCCGTCGGCAAGGACGAGCATGACAACGTGACGGTGCGGACCTGGGGAGAGCCCGCGGAGCTCGGCTTTCCACCGCTGCCGCACTACGAGATCGGCGAGCGTCTCGGCATCTTCGACTTCGAGCGCGCCGCCAAGATCAGCGGCGCGCGCTTCGCGGTGCTGCTTGGCGACGGTGCGCGGTTGCAGCGGGCGCTCATCACCTGGATGCTGGACGTGGGGGTCCGGGAGCACGGTTACACCGAGGTGCTGCCGCCCTATCTGGTCCGCACCGAGTGCATGGTGGGAACCGCCAACCTCCCCGACAAGGAGGGCATGGCCTACCAGACCACCGACGACCTCTACCTGGTGCCCACCGCCGAGGTCCCGGTCACCAACCTCTACCGCGAGGAGATCCTCGACGGCGCGGACCTGCCCATCTGCCATGTCGCCTACACCGCGTGCTTCCGCCGCGAAGCGGGGGCGGCGGGCAAGGACACGCGCGGCTACATCCGTCTGCACCAGTTCGACAAGGTCGAGATGGTCAGGTTCACCACCCCCGAGACGTCGCTGGACCAGTTGGAGCTCCTGACCGGCCATGCCGAGTCCCTGCTGCAGCGGCTCGGCATCCACTATCGGGTGCTCTCCATGTGCACCGGCGACATGGGTTTCGCCCAATGGAAGAAGTACGACGTCGAGGCCTGGGCACCGGGGATGGAGCGCTGGCTGGAGGTCTCCTCGTGCAGTGCTTTCGGGGACTTCCAGGCGCGCCGCGCCAACATCCGGTACCGGCCCGCGGCCGGCGAGCGGCCCCGATTCGTCCACACATTGAATGGCAGCGGCCTGGCCGTCCCCCGCGTCCTCGACGCCATCCTCGAGACCTACCAGCGTGAGGACGGGAGTGTCGACGTGCCCGAAGCCCTCGTGCCCTACATGGGTGGCGTCAAACGTCTGGTACCACCCGGGACGTGAGCGCCCACAGGGTGGTCTCCCGCGTCGCTGTGGACCGGATGATCGTCGCCGGGCACCGCATCGAGGTGCCGCTGGACTGGAGCCGCCCCGGCGGTGGGGAGACGATCAGCGTCTTTGCCCGCGAGGTGGTGGCGGCCGAGAAGGCCGGCGATCGGAGCCTGCCGACGATCTGCTGGTATCAGGGCGGGCCGGGGATGGAGTTTGCCTTCCCGACGTCACGGGGGGCTTGGCTGGAGCAGCTGCTGACCCGCTACCGGGTGCTCCTCCTCGACCAGCGCGGCACCGGCATGAGCACGCCGCTCGAGGCGCGGTCGCTGCCGCGCAGCGATCCGGGCGAGCTGGCGGAGTACCTCCGCCACTTCCGCGCCGACTCGATCGTGCGCGATGCCGAGCGGTTTCGCTCCGTGCTGCTCGGCGAGGACGGGGACTGGCAGCTCTTCGGGCAGAGCTTCGGAGGCTTCTGCAGCCTGACCCATCTCTCCCTTTGCCCGGAGCATGTGACCGGCGTCATCATCACGGGCGGCTTCGCTCCCGTGCTCCACGACGCCGATGGCGCCTACACGGCGTTGGCAGATCGCATGGCCGAGCGCAACGCGGACTTCCTGGCCCGCTTCCCGGAGGACGCGGAGCGTCTGTGCCGGATCGTCGACCACCTCGAGTCCGCGGAGGATGTCGACGCTCACGGACAGCGTCTCACCGCGCGCGCCTTCCTCACCCTGGGCACGTGCCTTGGCCACCTCCATGGGGCCGCCGAGGTGCACGGCGCCGTCGAGCGGGCCGCCCACGACCTGGAGACGCTGGGGATGCTCGGTGGTGGCGTGCACCAGCAGGTCGCCGGCCTGATGTCGTCGGCGACCAATCCCATCTACTCCCTGCTCCAGGAGGCGTGCTACGGACAGGGCGGCCCGACCCGGTGGGCGGCGGCGCGCGTCATCGGTGCCGATCCCCGCTACCGGCTCGACGCCCTGCCGGCCCCCTGTCTCACCGGCGAGATGATGTTCCCCTGGATGTTCGAGGAGTGGGCGCCGTTGCGTCCGTTGCGGGCGGCGGCCGAGGCGATTGCCACCCAGGTTTCGTGGACGCCCCTCTACGACGTCGAACGCCTGCGGGCCAACCGTGTCCCGGTGGTGGGAACCGTCTACTGGAACGACCCCTACGTCGAGCGTGGGCTGGCCATGGAGACTGCCGGACTGCTCGGCAACTGCGAGGTCTGGATCACCAACGAGCACGAGCACCAGGCGTACCGGGTGACCCCGGAACGGGTGGCGGAGAGGCTCTTCGCCATGCTCGACCAGCGCCGCGCGCAGAGCTGACGTCCCGGCGGCTCCGGTGCCGCCGCGGTTGCCCGCGCATAATCGCCGCATGCCAGGCGGGGTGGAGCGAGAGATCAAGCTGAGCGCTGATGGCGGATATGTCCTCCCTGATCTCGACGACCTGACCGCCGGGGTGGTGGAGGACTCGGGGCCGGAGCCGCAGGAGTCGACGTACTGGGACAGCGACTCCCTGGAGCTCGTGCGGCAGGGCTATGGGCTCCGCCACCGCCGTCGCGTGGACCGGCCCGGTGATCCCGGGATCTGGACGCTGAAGACCCCCGGGCGGATGGACGCCGACCGGATGGTGAGGGGGGAGCACGAGCTGCGCGCAGAGGGGACATCGCCGCCGGCGGAGCTGCTCTCGCTCATCCCGGAGGCGGTTGATCCCGCCGTCCTGCATCCCGTGGCGGTGCTCAGCGCCACCCGGCGGGTGCTCACCCTGGGCCGTTCGCCCTCGGGCGAGACGGGAGACGGCACCGTCGAGGTGATGGACGACACCGTCGAGGTCAGGGCCCCGGGGGGCGGTCCCGTCGTCGACCGATTCCGCGAGCTCGAGGTCGAGATGCAGGACGGCGCCGACGATCTCGCGGATCGGGTGGCGGCACGGCTCCGCGAGGCCGGCGCGGGACCGCCCGAGAGCACCTCCAAGTACCGGCGGGCGCTGCGGGCTCTGGGTCTCCAGGGCTGAGGGGGTGAGTCAGATCCGTGTGTTGGCGACGCGCCCCCCCGAATCCACTCCGGGCGCAACCCCCGACCCGCCGGTGAGCTGAGCCCGCGTATGTCGGCGCCCTAGACCGTGGCGTTCGGCGAGCGCTCCCAGCGCCGCACCCAATGCTCTTCGGCGACCAGCGCCGGCCACACGTGCTGCTCCATGAGGCCGTCGTAGAAGGTCTGACGGCGCGTCGCGTCGTCGGCCCCCTCCATCGGTGGCACCGCCGCCTTGCGATCCTGGATCCAGGGTGGGACGCAGCGGAGGATCACCCGGCTGTTGAGCCGGAGGGCGCACTCCGGGTCCCGAGCCTCGTCGACCTCGACGTCGACGCGCAGCAGCGGGCCCGTGTTGTCGAAGAGCTTCCAGCCCTGGGCCCAGCGGCGGCCGCGGTTCTGGTCGGTCACCACGGTGAGAGCCTCGGTGCCGACGCTCTCGCCGCTCCCCGGTCGGGCGAGCGCCGTGAGAGCTGCGCGCATCCGGGAGTCGAGTGCCTCGGCGAGGTAGGACGCCAGCGAGGGCGAGCGGTTGTCCAGGTCGGGCGCGGGCAGCTCGCCGCGGAACTCCACGGGGGCGAGGGCCTGGACGGTGCGGGCGTGCCGCCGGCAGAGATGCCAGGAGTTGACCGTCACGATGTGGTCGGCGCACCACGCCGTCGGGCAGGGGGTCCCCCGCCGGTCACGGTAGTCGCACGACACCCGATTCTCGGCCAGGCAGCCGGGCTCGGCGCACGGCCGGTCACTGGGATGTCCCGGGGAGGCTGCGGGCACGCCGATGATCTCTGCCTCGACCACCGTTCGGCGCCTCAGCAACGACACGTCAGCTTCCCCCAAGCCCAGCGTCTGCCCCTCCGGGCACACCACTCTGGGCAGGATCAGGCTACCAGGATCTGTCCTCTCCTGTCAAACGCTCTGACACCCGCACAAGGCCGAAGCGCTGCAGAGCTTCCTCCCCACGCTGACTCCAGCGAATCCCCGGACAGCGCGACACCACGAATGGCGGACGGCGCCCCCACCGGGGGAGCGCGCTAGAGTCCCGGCGACCGTCCGCTGATCGTTTGGGGAAGATTCATGCGCTGGACTATGCCGCCCGATCGAGTTCCTGAAGCCTGGTTCAACGTCGTGCCGCGGCTGGCGCAGCCGATCGAACCGGCGCTCCACCCCGGAACCAGGCAGCCGGCGGGCCCACAGGACCTGGCCCCCCTCTTCCCGATGGCTCTGATCCTCCAGGAGGTGTCGACCGACCCCTGGATCGACATCCCCGGCCCGGTCCTCGACATCCTCCGCCTCTGGCGCCCGACTCCCCTGATTCGTGCCCGCCGCCTCGAGCAGGCACTCGACACCCCGGCGCGGATCTACTACAAGGACGAGTCCGTCTCCCCGGCCGGCTCGCACAAGCCCAATACCGCCGTCCCCCAGGCCTACTACAACCGCGAGGAGGGGATCAAGCGCATCGCCACGGAGACGGGTGCCGGCCAGTGGGGGAGCGCGCTCGCCTTCTCCTGCGCGCTCTTCGGCCTCAAGTGCAAGGTCTACATGGTGCGGGCCTCTTACCAGCAGAAGCCCTACCGGCGCCTGATGATGGAGACCTGGGGCGGCGAGGTGGTGGCCTCGCCGGTGGATCAGCCCGACAGCCCCGGCTCGCTCGGCATGGCGATCAGCGACGCCGTCCGTGACGCGGGCAGCCGTGAGGACACGCACTACTCGCTGGGATCGGTGCTCAACCACGTGCTCCTGCACCAGACCGTGATCGGCCTGGAGGCCAAGGAGCAGCTCCAGCTGGCGGGCGAGGAGAAGCCCGACCTGGTCATCGGCTGCTGCGGCGGCGGTTCCAACCTGGGCGGCCTCGCCCTGCCCTTTGTCCCCGACGAGGGCGTCGAGCTGCTGGCGGTGGAGCCGACCAGCTGCGCCACCCTCACCACCGGCAAGTTCGAGTACGACTTCGGTGACACCGCCGGGCTCACCCCGCTCCTCTCGATGTACACGCTCGGCCACGACTTCGTGCCCCCATCGATCCACGCGGGCGGCCTCCGGTACCACGGTGACGCGCCGATCATCAGCAACCTGGTGCACACGGGGCGGATGCGCGCCAGCGCATACAACCAGACCGCCGTCTTCGAGGCGGCCATCCAGTGGGCGCGGACCCAGGGGACGATCCCGGCTCCCGAGACCGCGCACGCCATCAAGGCGACCATCGACGCCGCCCTCCAGGCCCGCGAAGAGGGCAAGGAGAAGGTGATCCTCTTCGGCTACTCCGGGCACGGGCTCCTCGACCTGCAGGCGTACGACGACTTCCTCACCGGGAAGCTGGCCGGCAGCTGAAGGAAGAGGGACGGCAGAGCCGCGGGCACCGACCGCTCGGCGGCCGGCCCGTATCTCGACGTGCGCACCGAGCGACTTCCTGCTGATGAACCAGACCGGGGCGACGCGATCCTCGCGGAGCTGAACGATCTCGCCGGAGCGGTCAGATCAGCCCGGCGTGGGGAGGCATCGGGGTGGGACACCTTGTTCGAACGGTTCCACCCCGATGTGCACGCCTACGCGCTCGCCCGCCTGGGTGACTGGTCGGGTGCCGAGGACGTGACCCAGGAGGTGTTCGTGGCCGCCGTGACATCGATCCGCAGGCTGCGCGACGAGCGCGAGCCGGCGGTTCAAGCGTGGTTCCTGCACATCTGCCGTCACAAGGTCATCGACCACCTCCGCCGCAACCTGCGCCAGCGCCGCCTGCCGGTGGACGAACCCGAGCCGGCATCCGACCCCCAGCATGTCGTCGAGGCCAGATTGCGCGCCGATGAGCTGCGTGCTGCGCTGAGCAAGCTCACCGAGGACCAGCGCGACATCCTCGTCCGCCGCTTTGTCCTGGACCACTCGATCGATGAGGTGGCCTCGGCCACCGGGCGCAGCGCGGGCGCGGTCAAGTCGCTCCAGCACCGCGCACTGGCCACCCTCGGCCGCCTGTTCGCGGGGAGGCAGGCTTCGTGAACGACGCTCACATGGTGCTGGACCGCCTCACCGCTTGGCGCGATGACAGCCGGCGCTTCCCCCGGCCGCTCGCGCGGGAGCGCGCTCGCGCCGCCATGCACGCGGCCCTCGCGTCGGGCACGGCACCCGTGGGGGCGCGGAGTGCCGCTCTCCGCATTCACCCTCGCTGGCGAGCCCGGCTCACCGGGTCGGTCGTGGCCCTTGCCGCCGCCGCCGCCGTGGTGGCGCTTGGCTGGGATGCCCCCGCGGGCTCCCCGCTCTTCGGGATCCGGTCGGCTCGCCAGGGCGTGCAGCTCGTGCTTCCCGGGGCCGACGCTGCATCCCTCCACCTCCAGTTCGCCGAACAGGACCTGGCCGACGCCAGGGTGGGCACCGATCTCGCCTCGAGCCTGGCGGACGCCGGCTCGCAGCTGAGGTCTGCCCTCTCCGCCCTTCCCAGCGACCTGGGCTCACCCCTCTGGGCCCGCTACGAGGACGACCAGACCACGCTCGCGAACGCGGAGAAGGGGATCGGGACGGCGAGCCCCGGTGAGCCGCCGCGAACCAGCGCGGGGTCCCCGCCGGGGGCGACCGCGCCGGGATCCAGCGCAGAGCCCTCGGGCTCGGACAGGTCACCGCGCGCCACCGGAAGTCCGCGACCCTCCGGGTCGGACGACGACGGCTCCCCGGCTCCCAGCGCGAGTGGTGGTGGCGGCGGCGGCGGTGATGACGGCGGCGGGGGCGGCAGCGATGACGGGGGTGGTGGCGATGGCGGCTGAGCCGGCGCGCGGCGGACCCGCGCTCAAGATCCCCGCGTGTCCTCGGCGGCGGTGAGGGCCAGCGCCACCCTGGGGCATTGGGCGACGGCTCGGCGGGCGAGTCGCTGCAGACGGCCATCTTCCAGGGGACGGCGCTCCACGATCGGATAGCCCCAGTCGTCGAGGCGGATCAGCTCCGGCACGATCTCCGCGCAGTACCCGACGCCGTCGCAGAGGATGGGATTGAGGCGCAACCTCGGGGGTCCGTCGGCGGCGTTCGGATCCCTCATCGCCATCCGGGGGTGGACCGTGGGGGTGGGGGCAGGGCCCCGTCCGCCCATCCGTGGCACGGCATTCCCCGGAGGTGCAGCGCAAGGTGATCCGGGAAGGCCTCGAGCGCCGAGACGACGTTGTGGATGGCGCCGTCCGGATGATGACAGCCGCCCCGCCCGGTGACCTGAAGAGCCCACCGGCGTACCCGCTCGAGGTCGCCGGGATTCGCGTCCGACGCGGCGATGCGCAGCATGGCGTCCGCGATGGCGCGCAGACCGTGGACGCAGGGACCGCACTGCCCGGCCGATTGGCGGGCGAGGTAGTCGGCGATCCGTGCCGACTCGCTCAGCCCGCAGCCGTGTCCTCCGAGAACGCCGAGGACCCCGCAGCCGAGCGCCACCTCGTCCGGCGTGAGCCGGAGGTGAGCCACCGCGGCCGGTGCGATCCAGGTGCCGGCGTAGCCGCCGACGAGCACGCCTGCGGTGGCACCCGCCACCCCTCCGGCGAGACCGATCGCGTCGACGAGAGGGGTCCCGACATCGATCTCGTAGACCCCCGGGTGCCGGACACTGCCGCTCAGGGTCACCAGCGCGGTCCCCGGGGCTCCGGCGGTGCCGCGGGCGCGGAACCAGGCGTCACCGAAGCGTGCGACGAGCGCCGTGTTGGCGATCGTCTCGGCGTTGTGGACCAGGGTGGGTCGACCACCCACACCGCGTTCGGAGGGGTATGGGGGGGCGAAACCGGGCTTTGAGGGCCCGCCGTTCAGGCGTCTGACCACCGCCGACGATTCCCCGGCGACGTAGCGATGAGCTGTGCGCACCACACGAACCGGGACCTCGCGGACCCCCGCATCCCGGCGCTCGCGCAGACTTCTGTGCAGCGCGCGCACCAGCGGCCGCGACGGGCTGGAGAGGTAGATGACGATCCCCTCCGCGCCGACGCTCTCCGCCGCGACCTGGGCGCCGTCGAGGATCAGATGGGGACGGTGCAGTGCGAGTGTCCGATCCTTGGCGGAGAGCGGCTCGCCTTCCGACGCGTTGACCACCACCAGGGCCGGACGCTCCTCCACGTGGTCGGAGACCGCTCGCCATTTCCGTCCTGCGGGGAACCAGCCTCCGCCGCGGCCGCGGAGCCCGCTGCGCTCCAGCACCTCGATCATCCAGTCGCCCCCGGTCGGCCGCGCTCCGAGGCGCTCTCGATGCTCGGCGAAGCTCTCGGCGCCCCGCTCGGGTTGGGGACCGGCCAGAAGCCTCGGCGATGCGTGTGGGGCCGGCGCGCGGGGCGGCAACGCAGTCGGCCCCGCTCCGGCGCGGTGCGACTCCAGCATGGAGGTCACGGCAGCGGTCCCGAGGCCGTCAGCGTCCCGCCGATGGTGGGTGGCGTGCCGAGGAGTTCGACGATCAGCCGGACGCCGCCACAGTCGGCGTACAGCGACGTCGTGGCTCGCGCCGGCGAGCTGCACACCACGCTGCCGTCGCGTTCCACGGTGACGACGGGCAGGTCCTGTGAGGGACCCGGTGGCGTGATGGCGAGGGTGAGGTCGGGATCGACCGTGTCGCGCAGCCCGATCGCCGTCCCACCCCGGGCGTTGCGGACCAGCGTCCCCACCAGCGGATCCTGGAAGCCCTCGCGAGCGGTGGCGTCCGGTGCCAGGGTGGTGGAGGCGGAGAGGATTGTCGTCGGCGTCCCCGCGCGCGCCGCCCAACCGGGCTGGAGCGGCCCCCGGACGGCCCACGCGCACGCCGTTGCCGTCGCCACGAGCGCAGCGGCGGCGGCAAGAGCACGCACGGGCACCGTTCGCCGGCGGCCACCGCCCACCAGGCGATGCGTCAGCGCGGCCAGGACGGCGGCGACGCATCCCACCGTCAGTCCCAGGAGCCACGGCTGCTGCTGGTCGGACCCGGTGCCGAGAGCGTGTATCACCGCGATGGGCCAGGAGGCGTAGGCCAGCCAGTGCACCAGCCGCCACGCGCGCGGTCCGATCAGGCCCCGCATGAGGCTTGTCGCCACCAGCACAACCAGCATCTCGGCGGCGACGACGCCGAGACCCAGCCAGAAGGTTCGGTACCGCCCGGCAAAGGGGACGATCGCATCCAGCACCGTGATGCCCGCGAATGGATCGAGCACCGACGTGGCGATGTGCAACGCGAGCAGGAGGATGGCGAGGAGGCTGAGGTTCCGGTGCAGGGAGGCGATGACGAAACGGGGAGTGGCCCGACCCTCCCAACGCAGCGAGGTGGCGATGCCGAGCACCACCGTGGCGGTCAGCAGCACCAGCGTGGCCACCCCGGCTCCACGGGTGGTGAACCAGAGCGCGCTGGGAGGGGCGGCGGCTGCCATCCGCGTCTCAGCCGGGCCAGTCGCCGACTCGGACAAGGGTGCCGTCGTCGCCGACGAGGCGCCCAGGCAGACCCTGTGCAGCGAGCCAATCCGCGGCGGCGTCGCCGAGGATGATGGACGAGGTCGCTGCCGCGTTGGCCTCTGCGCAGGTTGCGGCGGCGACGCTCGCCGTCCGCCAACGGGTGCAGGCCGGCCGTCCCGTGGACGGATCGAGGATGTGGTGGAGGGTGCGATTCCCGCGGCGCCACGTTCGAGCCTGCGTCCCCGATGTCGCCAGCCCGCCGTCATGCAGCATCACGTCCTGCCACGCTGGGTCGTGGTCGCCTTCGCTGACGCGCACTCGCCAGCCGCCTGCCGGCGCGGGCCCGGCGACGGCAACGTCTCCCCCGCACCCGACCATCACGCCCACCCCGATGCGCGCCGCGGCGGCCGCGGCGGCCGNNCGCCCAGGCCTTGCCGATGGCGCCGAGGTCAAGGGAGACGTCCCCCGGAAGCTCCACCGAGCCGCCGGCGTGGGTGACCTGGCGCCATCCCGGTGCCCGGCGCACCTCCAGCTCGATGGCCGCACCGAAGGGTGGCAGGTCGCCGAAGGTGACCGTGTACCCGATCCGCTCCATGAGCCTGCCCACCGTCGGGTCGACCAGCCCGCCGGTGGAGCGCGCGGCGTCCAGGGCAGCTCCCAGGGCCCGGTCGAGGAGCGGCGACACCCTTCTCGCCCCCGTGCCCGCGCCGCGGTTGACCAGGGAGAGCTCGGAGTCGGATTGGAACCGGCTGCACGTCCTGTCGACGGCGCCGATCACCTCCCGAGCGATCGCCAGAGCGGCGGGGAGCGCCGTGGCCTCGTCCACCACCACGACGGTGGTCGTTCCCATGGCGGGGAACTTGGCCGAGGTCAGCACGGATGCGAGGGCGTCGAGTGGCAGGCCGGCGGAGGAGGCGGGGGCGGGGCAGACGATGCCCCCCCTCCAGCCGGGGCTGGAGCCGCGGTCGGCGCGGAGAGTGGGGGGCGCAGCGACCCGGACCCGGCCGCCGCCGGAGCGTGGGTGATTCGAACGATGACCAGGGGCGTTGGCGGTGCGGACTGGACCGGGGCCGCCTCCACCGGGACCGGGTGTGCGGCGGACGGCGTGAGCTTGGGGCTCGCGGCGGCGAAGCTCGTGGCGGTGAGGGCGGCGACCGCGCCGGTCAGTCCGGCCGCGCCGGCGATGCCGGCAGCCGTCCAGAGCGAGACCTTGCGCAGGGCACGGTCGCGGTCCCGGGGGCGGTATCGACGGACCAAGCCTAGTCGCCTCCCCCGCAATCGTCGTCGGCACATGGGGTGCGGCGGGGCGTTGGAGTGGCCAGGGGAGTACTCGGGGGCACGGAGGCGATCGCGGTCGCANNCGGCCGCCAATGGGCGGGTTGCCACGGCAAGCCCTGCGAATGGGCCGGCGTGGCCGGCCGCCGCCAGCCCCGTCAGCACGCCAGCGCAGATCGCCGGCAGGGCGACGCCAAGAAAGTGGGGGTGGGCCCTCACACGCATGTCATCAAGTCGGCGCCGATGCAGCCAGGGATACGGCGTGCCGGTGGGCCGTGCTCCCTCTTGGTCTTGACCCGTGGGGCACCACCGGCGGGCGGCGTCAGAGTGGCAGGCCCTGCTCCAGGTAGCTGAGCGCCTCGTCGATGTCCGGCAGGAACTCGGTCCACTCTCGGGTCGGGTCCTCGACGAGCGGCTCCATCGCGACCAGCATCACCCCGAGCACGGCACCGACGAAGGCGCGCACCTGGATGTCATCGGCTGGGCGTCCGGCTCGGGCGGCGACCGCTCC
>PLAK01000030.1 GCA_003134115.1 Candidatus Changshengia sp. | reverse complement strand
GGGGCCCTCTTTCGCGCCGGAGCGGGGGCAGCAGCCGGCCGGGAGGCGGCCGCCCTGCCCGTGCCACGCGATCCCACCGCGCGGGAGCGCGACGGTCCGCCCGGGGCAGCCTTCGGGGTGGATGTCCGGGAGCCGAGCGGTCGGGCAGCCGCGGCACGGCCCTTGCCCTGTTGGGCAACCGGGCGGGATGCGGCGGCCCTCGAGCGCCCATCGGCGGGCGCCGAGGGGCCGCTCCGGGACCGCGGGGCGGCGGGCTTCTCTGGCACCGTCCGCCGCTGCGGTCCCGTCCGCTTGACGGTCGCACCTCTGGAGTTGGATGCGACCGTAGGCGGGGTCCTGCGCGGCGCCGCGTCTCCCCGCGACCCCTTCTTGCTTGCTCCCGTCGTCTTCGTCGGCATCACGTCTCCCTCGCACCCCGGGCTCGGGACCGGCCCCCTGACGCGGTCAGGCCGCCGTTGCGCCCCCCAGGGTAGCAACGGCCGGGGGTTCTCCCGGTGCCGAGCCCCGTGGAGGCACCCCGCCCGAAGCGGCGATCAGGCTGGCGGATCGCGCTCCTCGGCGAGCAGCTGGCGGACCCGAGCCGCGACCTTCTCGTCGCGCTCCGGGTCCTCCGGACCGCGGGTGGCAAAGAGTTCCTTGATCTCGCGGCGGCCTCGATCCTGGCTCGCGCGCCGCCGGACCTGGCGGACGCAGTCGGCCATGGCCCGCTCCAGAGCCACCGGGTCGGCGTCGGCCCGGAGCTCGGGGAGGTCGTGAACGGAGAGGCGTGCCGCGAGGCGGCGGTCGCCCGGCCCGAGGGTGTGGAGCGGCAGCCCGGCACCGGGCAGGGCCGCGATCGCCGCCTCGAGGATCCGGCGCACCCCGGGGCTCGCCAGGTCATCGAGGTCCAGCCCCATCTCCTCGACCATCAGCCGCGCGAGCGCGGGCCGCTGGGCGGCATAGGTGGCCAGGAACTCCTCCCACGAGGGCGGAGGATGCCCCTCATCCTCCTCGTCCAAACCCGCCTCCCCAGCCTCGGTCGCGCCGATCGCGGCCGGTGGGGGCGTTGGGGGGGCGCTCAGCCGGATCGGCTTCCGACCGCCGGTCGCGATCGCTCGCCCGACGTCGGCGGCCAGCGCGGACGGCGACAGCTCGAGCCGCCGCGCCGCCTCCTGGATGTAGAGGTCGCGGGTGGCCGCCTCGGGGATGCCGGCCAGGACGGTCACCACCCGCTCGGCGGCGACCCGGCGTTCCTCGGTCCCCGTGCCGGCTCCACCGATCGCCCACTCCACCAGCACCTGCCACTCGGGTGCGGCGGTCGCTATGAGTGCAGCAAAGGCGGCCGGCGCGACTCGCACCATCTCGTCCGGGTCCTTGTAGGGGGAGGGCATCACCGCGATCCGCCCGGAGAGCTTCTCGGCGGCACAGGGCTCGACCGCTCGTGCGGCCGCGCGCCGGCCGGCGGCGTCGCCGTCGAAGCAGAGCACGACCTCGTCCGCATGGCGGGCGATGATCCGCACCTGCTCGCGCGTCAGCGCGATCCCACTCGAGGCGACCACGTTGGAGACACCTGCCGCGTGGGCGGCGAGCACGTCGAAGTAGCCCTCGACGACCACGGCGACCCGGCGCTCCTTCAGCCCCTGCCGGGCTTGATCCAGACCGAAGAGGGCCGTCGACTTGTGGTAGATGCCGGTCTCGGGGGTGTTGAGATACTTGGGAGGGGCATCTCCGAGGGCCCGGCCACCGAAGCCGAGGATCACTCCGCGCTCATCGGAGATGGGGAAGACCAGGCGGTTGCGGAAGTAATCGCGTCCGCGGCCGGCCAGCCCCGCCTCGGCCAACTCGGAGAGGTTGGCTCCATTCTTCAACAGGTAGCGGACCAGTGCGGTCCCGGCCGGGCCGCCGGCGGGAGCGAAACCGACCCGGAAACGCCGCGCCAGGGTCTCGTCCACGCGCCGGTCGGCCAGCAGGCGGCGGCCAGGCGCGCCGCCGGGGAGGCTCCAGAGCACGTACTCGTAGAACTTGGCGGCGCGGTCCGTCAGCTCCAATGAGCGGCGCCTGGCGGCGCCGCGGGCGGCCGCTCGGGGGCTCTTCTCCAGCTCGACCCCGGCACGCTCGGCGAGGATCTCCAGCGCGCGAGGGAAATCGACTCCCTCGATCCTCTGGACGAAGCTGAAGATATCGCCGCCCTCGTTGCAGCCGTGGCAGTGGAAGACCTGGCGCGGCTGGCTGACCGAGAAGCTCGGGGTCTTCTCCGCGTGGAAGGGGCAGAGGCCGACGTGCTGGGTGCCGGAGCGGTGAAGCGAGACGTAACCCCCGATCACATCGAGGATGTCGAGCCGCGCCTTGATCTCGGCAACGGCGTCAGTGCTCATGCGGCGGCCACCGGTGGAAGCGAGGGAAAGATCTTCGAGGTGTGGCCCGGCGAACGCCGGTAGAGGCGCCGGAATGAGCCGCGAGGTGCCGGCAGATGCAGATGGTGCGACACCAGTCAGCGGCCGACAACCTCGACCCGGTAACGCGAGTTGTCGGTCAGCACCACGATCGCGCCGCCCTTGTCGGTGATCACCGCCCGCACCGGCGAGGTGGCGAAGACATCGGGCGCGTCACGATGCTCGACGACGGAGCGCCGGATGGCATACGGCTGTCCGGGTGTGGGCGCAGCGAGCTCGTCCCCCTCCACGACGTGCCCGTCATCGAGATTGATGGGACGGCCGTCGCGGGTGGCGACCTTCTGGATACGGACTCGCTCGGTCATGCCCAGCGAGGATAGCGCGGGAGGGCAGGCTCACCCTCCGCGGCGGGGGGAGGCGGGGGGGGCCC
>PLAK01000163.1 GCA_003134115.1 Candidatus Changshengia sp. | reverse complement strand
TCGTCGACGAGTTCACCGGCCGGACCATGCCGGGACGGCGCTGGAGCGACGGGCTGCACCAGGCGGTCGAGGCCAAGGAGGGGGTGCAGGTCCAGCAGGAGAACATCACCCTCGCGACGATCACCTTCCAGAACTTCTTCCGCCTCTACCACAAGCTGGCCGGGATGACCGGCACGGCCATCACCGAGGCGGAGGAGTTCGACAAGATCTACAAGCTCGAGGTGGTGCCGATCCCCACCAACCAGCCGATGGTCCGCCGTGATGAGCCCGACCTTGTCTACATGACCGAGCCCGCCAAGTTCAAGGCGGTCGTGGACGACATCGTCGATCGCCACCAGGCCGGACAGCCGGTGCTGGTGGGCACGACCAGCATCGAGAAGTCGGAGCGGCTCTCCCGCATGCTCGAGAAGCAGGGGGTCATCCACAACGTGCTCAACGCCAAGCAGCACGAGCGCGAGGCGGTGATCATCACCGAGGCCGGCCATCAGGGCGCTGTGACCATCGCCACCAACATGGCCGGACGCGGCACCGACATCGTGCTCGGCGACGGGGTGCCCGACCTCGGAGGCCTCTACATCATCGGCACCGAGCGCCACGAGTCCCGCCGGATCGACAACCAGCTGCGCGGCCGTGCCGGGCGCCAGGGAGACCCTGGCGAGACCCGCTTCTTCCTCTCCTTCGACGACGACGTGATGCGCGTATTCGGCGGAGAGCGCGTCCAGGGGATGCTGAGCCGCCTGCATGTCGAAGAGGACGTTGCCCTCGAGTCGAAGATGTTCAGCAAGCAGATCGAGAGCTCCCAGGCCCGGGTCGAGGGGTACCACTTCGACACTCGCCGCCACGTCGTCGAGTACGACGACGTGATGAACAAGCAGCGCGAGATCATCTATGGCGAGCGCCGCAAGATCCTCGAGGGTGTTGACACCCGGGCCAACTTCCTCCGCATGCTGGAGCACGTCGTCGCCGAGGAGACACCCACCTTCTGCGAGGGCCGGCATCGCGACACCTGGGAGCTGGAGCAGCTGTGGGAGCGGATGCGCCAGTTCGCCGGTCCGCTGCTGCCCGCGGTCGCCGACGTCGACCTCGCCTCACTCGGGGAGAGCATTCCCGAGGTGATCGAGACCATGGTCGGCGAGCTGACCTCGCTCTATGAGGAGTTGGAGACCAAACACGGCGAGGAGCTGATGCGACGCGCTGAGCAGCTGGTGATGCTGAGCGTCATCGACGAGAAGTGGCGCGCCTATCTGACCCAGATGGAGCACCTCCGTGACCAGATCGGCTTCCACGGTTACGGTCAGATGGACCCGCTCGTCGAGTACAAGCAGGAGGCGTACCACTCCTTCCAGGACCTGATGGCGGAGATCCAGCGGGACATCGTCCGCTTCCTCTTCACCATCAAGTTCGAGGCCCTGCAGCCGCCTCAGGAACCGCCGCCGTCCGAGGCCGCGGCGGGGGAGACCGCTTCACCCTCTCCGCGTGCCGACCAGCCCGGCTCTGGCCGGCAGGGGGAGGCCCCCCCGACGGCTGGTGCTGACGGCGCCGGCCCGGTAGCGCCGGGGGATGCCGGCTCTGCGGCACCGCCCGCTCGACCGGCGGCGGCGGCGGCCAGCGGATCCCTGGCGCGAGCCACGGTGAAGGGAGGCGGGCCAGTGCCGGCGCCCGCTCGTGTGCCTGCTCCTGCTGCGGTGCCCGAACCCCTCGCCGCATCCCAGCCGGCGGGAGGCAGTCCAGTTCGGGTGGGCGCCCCGGTGCGTCCCCCGCTCGCCATCCCGGGCGTGGCGGGGATGCTGCCCCGTACGCGGGTCACCAACGTCGTGGAGAGCTCGGCCGAGGGCACCCGGCGCACTGATGTGCCGGGCACGGCAGCCAAGGGCGGTGCCAATGGCGCCGGATCGCCGCGCAAGATGGGGCGCAACGAGCGCTGCTGGTGCGGTAGCGGAAAGAAGTACAAGTTTTGCCACGGGGCGTAGCTGAACTCGGGATTCCCCTTCAGCAGTAGGCAGATTGGATCAGGCTGTGCCAGCCTGTGCCAGCTAATGGCACAGTGAAAGGCACAGTTGTGGTAGCCTCCGGCCACCATGGCGGCGATCGAGCGGCACCGGCACAAGGGGGACGGGTACCGGCGCGACGACGGCCTCTGGGTCATCCGGGTCCAGCTGGCGGACGGGAAGCGGGTCGCCTGCTACGGCAAGACTCTGGCCGAGGCCCGACGCAAGGCCGAGGCGAAGAGGGGAGAGTGGCGGCCAGCCGCCGAGGCCTCGGTCGCGTCCTTTGCCCAGGACTGGCTGAGCGAGCGGCGGACCTCGATGAAGCCCCAGGGGTGGGCCACCTATGAGCGGACCCTCCGGCTCCACATCCTCCCGGTACTGGGCGACGTTCCCCTGGCCGAGGTCACCGAGCGCCACCTCGCCGATCTCTACGGCCGGCTGGCCGCCCAAGGGCTGGCCGGGTCCTCCGCCAACTTCGTCGGCGTGGTCCTCAAGGCGATGCTGAGCGACGCCGAGAGGCGGTCGATGATCCAGCGCAACCCCTCCCGGCACGTCCGGCTGCCGCGGATCGTCCGCAGCCGGGAGAAGGTGATCCTCGACGCCGAGGAGGCCAGGCGGCTGATCGAGGCGGCGAAGGGGGAGGGGTTCGCGGCCCTCTACACCCTGGCACTGACCACGGGGATGCGCTCGGGCGAGATCCGCGCCCTGCGCTGGCGGGACATCGACCTCGAGGGCGGCCGCGTCCTGGTCCGCGGGACGGTCACCACCCGGATCGGCGGAGGCCGGATCATCGACACCCCCAAGACCACCCGGAGCCTCCGCGACATCCCGATCCCACAGGTCACCGTCCAGGCTCTGGCGGCCCACCGGGCAAGGTCAGCGCCGGCGGACGGGATGGTCTTCCCGGGGCGCAACGGGACCCTCCTGCACTCGCAGACCCTCGGCCGGGCCTTCCACACCCACCTGGACCGCGCCGGGCTGCGGCCGATGACCTTTCACGCCCTGCGCGACACCGCGGCCACTCTGATGCTCCAGGGCGGTGTCCCCGCCCATGTGGTGAGCCGCATCCTCGGCCACGCGTCGGAGGCGATCACCCTCTCCGTCTACGCGCATGTCACCCGCGGCATGGAGGCCCAGGCGGCCGCCGCCGTCCAGGCCATCTTCGGGTAGGGGGGAGGTGCCGCCTCCTAGTGAGGATATCCACAAGCCACTAACTCGCATTTCGCGAGAGTTACAGGCGTCTCTATGTCTGATAGTATGAGGCCGACATATCGCACAGGGCGGGAGTTGTTGGTATGACGATATCTCAACCGGCCGGCATCGGCTCTCGAGGTCGCTCTGAGTTGGCCGCAGTCCTTGGAAACGGGCAGCGGTTCGTTCGGCCCGCCGATGTCGCCTCCAGGCTGGGTATCGACCCCCAGGACGCGGCCAAGAGGCTTTCCCGTTGGACATCGGAGGGCTGGCTCCGAAGGGCGCGGCGTGGCCTGTATATCCCGGTCCCGCTCGATGCGAGCAATCCCGCTGCTTGGTCGGAAGATGCGCTGGCCGTGGCCGCGGCCGTCTGGTCGCCCTGTTACTTCACGGGATGGACGGCTGCCAGCTACTGGTCGCTGACGGAACAACTGTTTCGCACCACGGTGCTGAAGACGAGCAAGCGAGTTCGAAGTTCGAAAGTTGTCCTTCTTGATCACGAGTACCTCGTCCGACATGTACCAACCCCCGCAATGACGTGGGGGCTCAAGACCGAATGGCAGCGGGAACTCCGACTCAAGATGGCGGACCCGGCCCGGACGGTCATAGACGTCTTGGACGAGCCACGGCTCGGTGGCGGCATTCGCCACTGTGCCGAGATCCTCGCCACGTACCTGCACGACCACGATGCGGGGCTCCTCATCGAATATGGCGATCGCCTCGGCAACCGGACAGTCTTCAAGCGGCTCGGTTACCTGTTTGAAACGCTCCACCATGACAACCCCTCCCATATCGCAGCCTGCCGCGCACGACTCCCAGAAGGGGTGTCAGCGCTCGATCCGGACGGGCCGCCCAAGGGGGCACGACTGATGCGATGGCGGCTTCGCCTCAACGTTGAAGTCCACGCTGAGGTGCCGACGTGATCCCGTCGCGCGAGATTCTTGATCTCCGCGCCGAATGGTCACTCGATCCGGGAATCATCGAGAAGGACTACGTCCTCGGGTGGCTTCTGGCCGGGATAGCGACTCAGCCGCTGCTCGCCCAATCGTGGGTGTTCAAGGGTGGCACGTGCCTCCGGAAGTGCTACTACGAGACGTATCGCTTCTCGGAGGACCTCGATTTCACCATCGTGAACAGCGGCCCCGAGGCGCCAGAGGACCTGGTACCCATCTTCCAGTCGATTCGTGACTGGTTGCAAGAAGAATCGGGAGTCAGCCTCGTGGTTGACGGCACTTCATTCCGACGCCGACGGAATTCGCGAGGCAAGCCGACCACTCAAGGTCGCGTTGCCTATCGCGGGCCAAGCGCTCCTCGGCAGCTTCCCAAGGTGAAGATTGACATCACAAGCGATGAGGTCCTCGTCCTCCCCGGTGGCTTCCGGTCGATTGGTCACCAATACAGTGACGCACTCCCCGCGGGGCAGGGAGCCTTCTGCTACTCACTCACTGAGGTCTTCGCCGAGAAGCTTCGCGCGCTCGCGGAACGATGCCGGCCTCGCGACTTGTATGACGTAATTCACATGCATCGCCACCCGGACTTGATTGGGCGAGCTGCCGATGTTGCGGAGGTGCTCGCCAAGAAGTGTCGCCATGCTGACATCGAAGTGCCAACGCTCGAAAGCATCCGTTCTTCGCCCTTTCGGGATGAGATCGAGGCTGAGTGGACGAACATGCTCGCTCACCAGCTTCCCAGCCCGCTGCCACCCTTCAGTGACNNTCCTGGCGTAGAGGGTTCCCTCTGGAGCTCATTCGGTATGCAGGCGCCAACCGCCTCAAGGTGGACATCGACTACCGGGCCGAAGATGGCCGCCAGGGCCCGCGTCGCGTAGAGCCATATTCACTGCGACGGACCAACGACGGGAACCTCCTCCTGTTCGTGGTGAATGACAGCGGGGCACTGCGAGGCTATCGGGTGGACCGGATCGCCGGAGCGCGGCCGACTAGCGACACGTTTGTCCCGCGGTACCTGGTCGAGTTCTAAGCGCCGCAGTGGTGGATGATCCGGACCAAGGGGCGCACGGCTGCACGCCGTGCCTGTCGACTCCGTTCGGCTTCTGAGCTCACGACGTGGGTCGCCTGAGGTCACGGAGGTGCTCGGCAGCCTCTTCCCCGCGGACACCGAGATGGCGCAGGTCGGCGAAGATCCGCGGCCAGGGGGCGAGCCACAGACCATCGGTGTCTGTGGTGAGATGGCGCGTTCCGGTGCTCGGGAACGGCCGGAGGATCAATCGGCCGCCGGTCATCGGCTCGCGACCGCCAGCCTCGGCCACAAGGCGCAACGCGGGCTCGGTGCGGGCGTCGACAAAGACGTCGGCGGAGGAGACAGTGGTCAGCAAGGGGGCAACAAGGCTGGCGGCCATCGCGCCGGTCAGCGCCCAGCTGATGCGGCGCTGAGCCCAGCGGTCACCCAGATCCCGGAGTTCCGCAGCGGGATCGCGCCAGAGTATTCCAACCTCCAGCCGCAGACGCGGGGTGAGGCGTGCCGCAGCCTCCGCGTATTCGTCCAGCAGTCGGTCCCACTCGGCGACGCTCCGTGCCGCATCCGGGCCACGCCGCTTCTCCGCGACCAGCAGACCGCGCGTCTCGAGGAACGCCAGGCCCACCTGTGCCGATCTCGGCGAGTACCCGGTCGCTCGGGAGATCGCGTCCACGGTCCCTCGAACGCCGGAGAGGAGCGCCTCCGAGATTCCGAGGGTGGATGGGCGCCAGCCGCTCGGCTCCGGGGTGAACCGGTGCGAGCCGCTGCGTACGACGAGAAGCGTCGGCGTGCTGATCTCTGCGGCGCCGCTCTCATCGAGCCACCC
>PLAK01000122.1 GCA_003134115.1 Candidatus Changshengia sp. | reverse complement strand
CGACGATGTCCTTCCATCACTGGGACCACCAGGACGCGGCGCTCCGCGAGGTGGTCCGGACGCTCGCGCCGGGCGGCCGGCTGCTCCTCGCCGACGTGCTCGGGATCGGCCTCTTCGGCGGCCTCCTGCGGTCGACCGGGCGGGGTCATGGCAGCGGCTACCGCAACGCGCGGGAGATGACGGCGCTGCTGCGCGACGCGGGGTTCAGCGCCTGGCGGCGCCGGCGGCTGTCGTGGCCGGGGATACCGATCTACCTGGTCGAGGCGCGGCGCGCACCTGCCCCCTGAAGTTCTGAGGGCGCGGGCCGGCGGGCGGTGGGTGCGGGGAGCGCCGCGGCGCTCGCCCGGTCTCGGGGCGAGCGCCCCGCGTCCAGCGGGCGCGGGGCGCGCCGCGACGAGGCCCGGCCTTTCCGTATCGTCGGCCTGAGGAGGACTGAGGAGGGGGAGAGAGCCGGGCACGGCGAGCATCACACCCGATCGGCGATGCGCCCCGGTTGGGGAACCACCTCGTTACAGGAGTGGAGCCGGCCACTCCGGGGTCGTCACCGAACGGGTTCGCGAGCCGCGGCGTAGGCTGGGACCTGAGGTCAGGCACGGAGGTGTCATGGTGCGGGAGTTCGGCAGCTACGAGGAGTTCTTTCCCTTCTACGTCGGCCTGCACAGCCGTTCGGCCACCCGCTGGCTCCACTTTGCGGGGACGCACCTGGCGGCCGCCGCGGCGGCGGCGGCGCTCGTGCGGCGGCGGCCGGTGGGGCTGCTCGCCGTGCCGCTGATCAGCTACGGGGTGGCCTGGGGCAGCCACCTCGCCATCGAGAAGAACCGCCCGGCGACCTTCGCGCATCCGCTCTGGAGCCTGCGCGGTGACCTCCGCATGATCGNNGATCGGACCGCGGACTGACGGGTCGCCGGATCGCCCGGCCGTGGCGGCCGGCGCGACGCGGTCTCCGGCTCAGCGCGAGGTGGCCGGCTGAAGCTCCGTGAGCAGGCGCCCGGTGACCGCCGAGATCTCGCCCACCGCGGCCTCGAACGCCGCGCGATTGCGCTGCGCGGGTTGGCGGTATCCGCTCACCTTGCGGACGTACTGCAGGGCGGCCGCCTGGATGTCATCGGCGGACGCGGGGGGCTCGGCTCCGCGCAGGGTCTTGATGCTTCGACACATGAGAGGAGGTTAGCGGGTGCGCGCGCTCCGGATGGCTCTCCGACTATTCGCCGACCAGTCCGATGACTGCGCGGGTGACATATGCGGCCACCGTCAGCCGGAGGGCGGCCTCGTCGGCGGGATGCCCAATCGAGGCCCCGCCGGTGCCCCATCGCAACCATCCCGGTCGTGATCGCCTCGGTCTCTCGAGTGAGAACCGGACCGAGCCCACGGAGGTGGTGATCGTGGCGTCGCCGGTCGCGAGCAGGGTGGCGATGCCCTCTTCGACCCAGCGCTGCACCCACGCCTCGACCCGATCGATCGGATCCTCGATCGCGGCGGGCACGGCCTCGATGCGCTCGTCGGCGAGCAACCGGTCGGTGATCGCTCGGGTTCCGCCGACGTAGGTCCAGGAGAGATCGATGTCGCTGGCCACACACCAGGCACGGTCTGCCGGCCACCAGAGGTTCGCCGGCTGATGGGGCACATGGCCGAAAAGGGCGCTGGTGATGGTGTCCTCGACGCGTCCAGCGTAGAGGAGGTAATCGCGGATCGGATGGTGCACCCGGGGCCCGCGCAGCACCTCCTCCGGGATCGGGCCGGGCCGCGTGATCCGAGGCTCGCCGGGACGCGTCAGCACACTCGATCCGCGTTCCCAGCCGTAGCCGTCCCAGAGGCAGAAGAAGCATTGCTCCGGCGTCGTCGTCGCCCCTCGCAGCACCTCGACGAGAACCTGGGTGTCGGCCGACGGCGGGGCTCCGATCTGCGGGTGCCGTCCGGAGAATGGAGCCTCACCCACCGGTCGCTCTGGCGGCATTGCGATGGAGTGAAACTGGGTCTCACGGCCGATCGACCTGCCGCTCCACGCGGCCACCTCCCGCCATCGCACCGCAGGATTGACCCCCGTCGGAGACCCTGTCGGCGGGAGAGGGTGGAGTACCCGGGCATAGGCCTCGAAACCGCTCGGGACCACGAAGCCGGCACGGTATGACGCCGACCCTCCCGATTCCGCCAGCGGGGCCAGGTCCTGTTGGAAAGGGATGAGGCGGTCACGGACCCAGTCCGCCTCGCCGACAGCATCGCTCCATCTCGGCGCGGCGGGCGCAACCATGCCCGTCATGGTAGGGAAGGGCGGACGGCTCGGCCCGCCGCGGCGCCGCCCGTCGGAGTGAGGAACGCTTCGATCAGCGCCCGAGGATCTGCTCGATGCGCGCCATCTGCGCCGCCGAGAGGGGTCCGAACCGCATCGCCCCGGCGTTCTCCTCGACCTGCGCGACCGTCTTGAAGCCGGGGATGGGGACGGTCGCCGGGCTGCGCGCCCAGAGCCAGCCGAGGGCACCCTGGACCAGGGTGCGGCCGCCGTCGGTGAGCACCTCGCGGAGCGAGTCGAGCCTGGCGAGCCAGGCCGGGTTGGCGCTGCCGTCGGCGTTGAAGATGTCGCCCCAGCCCAGCTCCAGCGCCTGGGCCCGCCAATCGTCGCGGGGGAGACGCGAATCGGGACCGTACTTGCCGCTCAGGAACCCGGAGGCGAGCGGGCTGCGGATGATCGCCGTCATCCGGCTCTGCTCACAGAGCTCGATCATCCCGGCGGTGTCCTGGAGCACGTTGCAGATGAACTGCAGGGCCGAGCAGGTGCCGCGTCTCGCCCAGCGCTGAGCCTGTTCCGCGACATCGCAGCTCCACCCGAACTCGCGTATCAGACCGTCGGATTGGAGGCTCTCGAGCGTCTCCACCACCGCATCCGACTGGTCGTCGGGGAGGCTCCCGACGTGGCACTGATAGAGGTCGATGTCATCGCGTTGCAGGCGCCGCAGCGACCCCTCGCAGGCCCGCCGGATGTAGGCGGGGCTCACGTCCTGGGCGTGCCCCCGCCGGCTGCCGTCCTCGTCGAAGGTGTTGCCGAACTTGGTGGCGATCACCACGTCCTCGAGGTGCTGCTCCAGGGCCTTGGCCACCACCTTCTCGCTGTGGCCTGCGCCGTACGCGTCGGCGGTGTCGAAGAGGCGGATGCCGAGGTCGTAGGCGCGGCGGATGCCGCGGACCGACTCGTCGTCGTCCACAGCTCCCCAGCCGATGGTCCGCCCGTCCTCACCGACCGTGGGGCCGCCGATGGCCCAGCAGCCGATCCCCATCGGGCTGAGCCGGATGGGGGAGCGCCCCAGCCGCCGGGGCTCCAGCTCGTCCGAGATCTCCAGCTCCATCAGCGTCTCCTTCCCTGAGTGCTACCCCGCCTGGGGCCCGGCGAGCTCCCAGCCGCTCTCCTCGCCCTGGCGGCCGTCGCGCACCTCGACCCCGCAGCCGGTGAGGAGGTCGCGAAGGCGGTCGGCGTCGTCGAAGCGGCGCTCTGACCGGAAGTCGCGGCGCAGCGCGAGAATCGCCTCGACGAAGGGTGCGACCCGCTCCCGGGGGTCAGCGGCGCCCTCGGTGGCGACCTCGCCCAACCGGGTGACCATCCGCCGGAGCAGCGCCCGGCCTCGCTCGCGCTCGTCGCCCGAGAAGGTCTCGTTCGACCATTCGTCCAGGGCGCTCTCGACGGCCAGGATGGCGGCGACCATCCCCTCCACGTCGCGGCCCTCGCGAGCGCGGTCGAATTGATCCTGACGCTCGGCGAGGAGCGCGATGAACGGCTCCTCGCGCTGGGCGGGCTCCGGTGGGGCATCCGATCCTTCCGGGGGCGCAGCGACCACGGCGGTCGCGGTGGCGGCGGGGGCGGCGCCGGAGAGCAGTCCGCGCAGCTCCATGAGGGAGATCTCGGTGCCGGTGGGCAGGGCGGTCTCGCTCCCCTCCCGCCGCACCACCGCGCGTCCCCGGCCGCGCACCTCGACCCGCTCGGCGACGAGATCCAGGATGAGGGCGGTGTGCTCATCGACCCCGAGGATGGCCGCACCCTCGGGGAGGAGGGCTTCGAGCTGGCGGAGGCGGCTCTCGCCCATGTAGCAGAAGCGGGTGTCGTGGGTGCCGCCCTCCGCGTTGTCCCAGTGGGTGATCACCGCGGCCCTGATGCCGGCGGCGCCCAGCAGATCGAGACCCTCCAGCCAGTGCACCGGCTCGCCCACCTTGTAGATCTCGTAGACGGGAAGTGAGACGACCCCGAGGGTGATCGCGGCCGCCGAGGCGAGGGTCACACAGCCGCCCTGCTCCAGCTTCTCGGCGAGGAGTCGCGGGATCTCGGTCCCCCGCCATTCGCGGAGGGTGTAGCTGGGACTCCCCGGGCCGGAGAAGACGTAGTCCGCGTCGTGGATGCGGCTGTAGGCGGCTTCCCGCTCGACCTCGGAGGCCATCTCAGCCCGGCGCAGGCTGGCCAGGGCGAGGGGGTGCACGATGCTGCGCTGGAAGTACTCCTGGGCCTTCGCCACCAGCTCGTCGGCGTTCTCCTGGAAGCCGAACGGCGTGTCGATGAGCACGGCACGGGCGCCCTCGCCGCCCACCCGCTCGATCAGCTCGCGGTGGACCGGCGCCATGGTCGGGGCGGTCTCCCCCGAACCCATGATGCAGAGGATGCGGGCGGCCGTCACCTCACCCATCCTACGCATCGCGGACGCCCGGTCGGGGAGCGCGGCGACCGGTCGCGCAACCCGCCGGTGTGCGGCGGGGTCAGGACTCCCGGGACCCCGCCTCGCCCCCGGCCCCGGAGTAGCGGCGCTCCATGGCGGTGATCCACCGGATGTTGGCGGCCTCCTCGGGGTCGATGCCGGTGGTGCCGAGGAAGGATTCCACGATCGCCTGGGCGTCGTCCGCGGTGGCGTCGGAGAGGGCGAGGGCGAGGACGTTGGCGCCATTCCACCGGCGGGCGGCGGCGGCGGTGTCCGCGTCCTTGCAGAGCGCGGCCCGGACCCCGGGGACCTTGTTGGCGGCGATGCTGACCCCGGTCCCGGTCCAGCAGCAGAGGACACCGGCCTCCACCGCCCCCTGGGCCACCAGCCGGGCCACCTGCTCCGCCGCCTCGGGCCACGACGTGTCGGTGGCGTCCACCGCGCCGCAGCGGATCACCGCGAAACCGCCCGCCTCCAGCCAGCCGGCGATGGCATCGGGGATCGGATGGCGGGAGTCGCTGCCCACGGCGATCCGGCGAGCGTTCGGCATGGCCACGATGGTACGCGGAGAGAGGGGGCCGGCCCTGGTACATTTCGCCGATCGTGGGAGAGCGGCAGTACCACCTCCAGGTGGAGGCCGGCGAGATCGGCGAGTACGTGCTGCTGCCCGGCGACCCCGGACGCTGCGCGGCCATCGCGGAGCGCCTGGACGGTGCCCGGCAGGTGGCCGCCAACCGCGAGTACACGAGCTACACCGGAAGCCTGGACGGGGTCCCGGTCAGCGTCACCTCCACCGGGATCGGCGGCCCCTCGGCGGCCATCGCCGTGGAGGAGCTGGTCCGGGTGGGAGCGCGGACCCTGGTGCGGATCGGGAGCTGCGGTGCGCTCGACCCCGGGCTGCGCTTCGGCGACCTGGTCGTGGTGCAGGCGGCGGCGCGCGGCGACGGCACCTCGGACCATTACGCGCCACCCGGCTTCCCCGCCGTCGCCGACATCGACGTGGTGCAGGCCCTCCGCACCGAGGCGCGGGCGGCCGGCCACCGATTCCGGGTCGGCGTCGTCCTCACCAACGACGCCTTCTACGCCGAGCTGGCGCCCGAGACCTTTCCGATGGAGGGGGTCATCCGGGCCCGTTGGGACGCCTGGGCGCGCGCCGGCTGCCTGGCGGCGGAGATGGAGGCGGCGACGGTGCTCACCGTCGCCGCGGTGCGCCGGGTGCGGGCGGGGGCCGTGCTCACGGTCATCGACAGCGCCTCCGAGGGCGTCACCGGGTTGCCGGACCCGAGCCGCCTGCCCATGGATGCCGCCATCGATTGCGCGGTGGGCGGCCTCCGGCGACTGATCGGGCTCGACAGGGCCGGCGGCGGCGAGGGCACACCGGCCGCCCACTGACGAGCGCCGGAGGGGGCGGCACCCTTTGTCCGTCGCATGTCCGCACCGCGCCCGGACACTGGGCACCGCGGTCGTCGCAGCTCCGGTCGCGACGGCCGCGCCTCGGGGACGGCCGGCAGGAGGTCGTCCCCAAGCTCACGGCCCGCGGCGCAGTCCGGCTCCCACCTCCCCTTGCCGGCTGCGCCCGGGCCGTCTCAGAGCCGGATCGTCAGGCCGAGGACCGTCGCGCCGCCGCCAGCTGCGGCAGCGCCTCGTGGCCGACCACGGCTCCCAGCAGCAGGACCGCGCCCAGCCCCTGGACCAGGTCGAGGTGCTGGCCGGCGAGGAGCAGCGCGAAGAGGAGTGCCCAGGCCGGCTCCATGGCCAGGATCAGGGCGGCGCGGGTGGCGCTCATCTTGGCCTGGGCCCAGGCCTGCAGGGGGAAGGCCAGGGCGCTCGCGAAGACCCCGGTGATGACGACGCCGAACCAGACGACCCCGGTCGGGCGCTCGATCGACGGGACACCCGCCGCCGTGAAGACGACGAAGCAGACGGCCATCTGCAGGAAGGCGAGATCGATGGAGCGGACGCCCGGGCCGCGATGCGAAAGCAGCACCACCTGGAACGCGAAGGCCACCGCCCCGAGGACCATCAGCAGGTCGCTCAGCCCCACGGTCACGCTGGGATCGCCGCCGGCGAGGAGCCCGGTTCCGACCAGGGCGACGGCCACGGCCACCGCGGTCCGCGGGGCGATCTTGGCTCCGAAGAAGTGGTCGATCACCGGCGTGAAGACGACGAAGAGGCCGGTGATCAGCCCGGCGGTGCCGGGAGCCGTCCCCTCGAGGCCATAGGTCTGGAAGGCGTACCCGGCGGCGACGGCCAGGCCGATGACGCTCCCCAGGAGGAGCGCGCGCCGGCTGGGGAGGCGGCGGGAGAGGAGGAGCAGCACCAGCACGGCCAGGCCGAATCGGAGCGCGAGAAAGGGGGCCACCGGGTAGCTGGCGATGGAGTCCTTGACGACGACGAACGTCCATCCCCAGACGGCGGTGACGGCGGTGAGCACGAGGACGTAGAGCACGGCGCAGCGCATGGTGACGGTCCAGCGCGGCGACGCGTCGCCGGGCGACGCCCGGGAGCGATCAGCCGGCCGGCGTCGGTTCCGGGCTCTCCAGTGCCGGTTCCGGGTTGTCCGGGACCGGCTTCGGGCTCTCCGGCACGGGTTCCGGGCCGTCCGGTGGTGGGACGGCGGTCACCGCCGCCGTGATCGCGGCCGGCGCGACCCCGTTGGCCGGGAGGATGCTGCCGGCGATCGGGCCGGGGCCTCCGCCGGCAGGGGCCTCGTCCGCAATCGGGGTCGCAGCCGGCACCCGGCTCAGCTCGTCCAGCCGGTAGCCGACGCCGCGGAGGGTGGTGATCCGGACGCGCGCCGCCACCGGCAACTTCTGGCGCAGCCACGAGATGTGGACGTCCACGGTGTTGACCCCGCCGCTGAAGCGGGGGCCCCACACCTGGTCCAGCAGCTCGTGACGCCGGAAGGCACGCCCCGTGGAACGGGCCAGGGCCACCAGCAGGTCGAACTCGCGGGGCCGGAGCTCGAGATCCTCACCCGCCACCTGGGCCCGGCGCCCCGGCGGGTCGAGGAACAGCTCGCCGACCTGGACCGTCTCCAGCTGATGGCGGACGCGGGGCTGCCAGCGGCGGAGCAGGGCCACGACGTGCGCCTCCACCACCGGGTCGGTCTCGGTGTCGGCAAGGCAGACGTCGGCACCACAGGTGAGCGCCGCCACCCGGTCGGTCGGCGCCGCATCGGTGACCAGGACCAGCGGGGCCCGGTTGAGCCGGCGCAGCGCCAGGGCGAGGGCGGCCGGGTTTGCCGTATGCGCGAGCACCACGTCCACCTCGCTGGCGTCGAAGCCCTCGGCGGGCCAGCCGGTGGCCCGGCGCACCAGGCACCCGTCAACGGCGAGGCGCTCCTCGAGACCGAGGGCCCGCGCCTCGGGGACGTCGATCAGCAGAACCGTGGGCACTAATGAGCCCTCAGACCGATCAGGTCAATAGGTCGAGACGTTGAGGTCTTCGATCCGGCCGGTGCCCAGATAGACGGTGCGCTCGCAGAGATTGGTGACCCGGTCGGCGATCCGCTCCAGGTTGTGGGTCGCCCACAGCTGGTAGGTGCAGGGCACGACGGTGTCCGGCTCGGCGGTCATGGTGGCGATCATCTCCCCGTAGATGTCGTCGTAGAGGCGATCGATGGCGTCGTCGTCCCCGACCAGCAGCCGGGCACCCTCCACGTCGCGATCGCGGAGCACCCTGACGCCCGCCGAGAGCATGGCCCGGACCAGGAACCCCAGCTGGAGGACGCTCGCCGGCAGGGAGCGCATCGGGGGGCGGCCCAGCATCAGGGCCACCTTGGCGATGCCCTCGGCGTGGTCGCCGATCCGCTCCAGGTCGGAGATGACGTAGAGGACCGCGATGAGGAGGTGGAGCCGGTCCTCGTCGAGCCCCGGGGCCAGCTCGGCGGTGACCCGCTCCTCGATCAGATAGCGGAGCCGGTTGACCTCGCGGTCGGCCTGGACCACCACGTCGGCGCCCTCCAGGTCGGCGTCGGTGAGGGTCCGGAGCGCCTCGGCCAGCTGGGCCTCCACCATGGAGGCGAGCTGCCAGACGTCCACGAGGACCTGATCCGCCCCGGATCCCGAGGAATCCGCCGCCGTTAAAGACATCTTAATCCTGCGTTTGCCACTCTTTAACCGAGCCCTAACCTGGAAGAGTATGGAGCACCACGTGGACGGCAGCACCGCCAGCTCAATGAGCTCTCAGCGGACCCTCGGCGAGGCGCTCGACGAGGCCCCTCTGAGCCTTTTCCACCTCAAGGCGGCCTTCACCGCCGCGATGGGCTTCTTCACCGACGCCTACGACCTCTTCATCATCGGCGTGGCCCTCGTCCTCATCAAGGAGCAGTGGCACCTCTCTGCCGTCCAGACCAGCTTCCTGGGGGGCGCCACCCTCCTCGCCACCCTGGTGGGGGCCCTCGTCTTCGGCCGGGTCGCCGACCTGGTGGGACGCACCCGGGTGTACGGGCTGGTCGCCGGGCTCATGGCCTTCGGCGCCTTCGCCACGGCGCTGGCGCCGAGCTACATCTGGCTGGTCGCCTTCCGCTTCGTTCTCGGCATCGGGATCGGCGGCGACTACCCGGTGAGCGCGGTGATGGCGAGTGAATACGCCAACCGCCAGCGACGGGGGCTGCTGGTCTCCCTGGTCTTCTCCTCCCAGGCGGCCGGGCTGATCATCGGCCCGGTGGTGGCGCTGGCGCTGCTCGCCTCGGGGGTGAACCACGAGGTCGCCTGGCGGCTCATGCTGGGTCTCGGAGCGCTGCCGGCGCTCAGCGTCCTCTACCTGCGGATCAAGACGCCGGAGTCGCCCCGCTACGCCGCGCAGGTCCAGGGCCGCGAGAGCGAGGCCCGGGCCTCCATGGAGAAGTACACCCAGGGGGTGGTGAGGGCGGTCGCGGGGGCCGGCGGGTCGGGGCGCACCAGCCTGCGCACCTTCCTCACCGACCGGAAATCGCTGCTCCTCATCCTGGGCACGGCCGGCTCCTGGTTCCTCCTCGACTACGTCTACTACGGGAACACCATCTCCGCCCCGGTCATCCTGCGGGGGGTGGCGCCCGGGGCCAGCCTTCTCCAGTCGACGGCGTGGACCCTGATGCTCTTTGCCCTCTTCGCGGTCCCGGGATATGCCTGCGCCGTCCTCAACGTCGACCGAGTCGGCCATCGCCGGCTGCAGTGGATCGGTTTCCTGGCCATGGCCGTCTGCTTCGCGCTGATCGGCTTCATCCCCGGGCTGACCCACGTCATCGTCCCCTTCCTCCTCATCTACGGCATCAGCTACTTCTTCACCGAGTTCGGGCCCAACGTGACCACCTTCCTGATCCCGACCGAGGTGTTCGGGGTCGGGGAGCGGACGACCGGCCACGGCATCGCGGCGGGGGTGGGCAAGCTCGGCGCCTTCCTCGGCGTCTTTCTCTTCCCCGTGCTCAGCTCGGCGCTGGGCCTGGGCGGGGTGCTGATCCTCTGCTCGGGCGTGGGGGTCGGCGGAGCGCTCCTCACCCTGGTGCTCCCCGAGAAGAGCGGCCTCAGCCTCGACGCCGCGTCCCCGCCGGTCGCCTCCGTGTACGCCACCGAGGCGGCCGTGCAGCTCCCGGAGGAGCCGGCGGTGCGGGTCCCCGCGGAGTCGGCCGCGTAGGTCCGGGTCAGGCGGGCAGATTCCCATCTGAGGGGGGTGCGGCGCGCCGAGCCCCCGCAGTTGCGAAGATTCGCCGATGGCCCCTCGTAAGGACGGCTGACCAGGGTGACCGGACTCGAGGCCGGGCTCATCGCCGGTGCCGGCGTGCTCGCCGGCATCGCCAACACCATAGGCGGGGGCGGCTCGCTGCTCAGCTACCCGGCGCTGCTCGGGGCCGGCCTCAACCCGCTCGCGGCCAACGTCACCAACACGGTCGGGCTGGTCCCCGGCCTGCTGACCGGGAGTCACGGGTACCGCGCCGAGCTGGTGGGCCAGGGGCGCCGCGTGGCCCGCCTGCTGGTGCCGATGTCGATCGGAGGGCTGGCGGGCACCGTGCTCCTGCTCCGGACCTCGCCGGGCGTCTTCACCCGGGTCATCCCCTGGCTGATCATCCTCGGCTGTCTCGCACTCCTCTTCCAACCGCTGCTGGCCCGCCTGGTCGGAGCCCATGCGGACGACGCCTCACCGGTCTTCCGCGGCGGGCTGGTGCTCGGCGGGGTGTACGGCGCCTACTTCGGCGCCGCGCTGGGAGTGATGCTCCTCGCCCTCCTCGGCCTCTTCATCCAGGACACCCTGCAGCGGCTCAATGCGGCCAAGGTCGTCTGCACCACCACCGTCAACGCCATCGCGGCCATCGGCTTCGCCATCTTCGGACCCGTCCACTGGCTGGACGCCCTCGTCCTCGCCGCCGGCAGCGTGGTGGGCGGCGCGCTCGGCGCCGTGCTCGGACGTCGCATCCCGCCGCTCGCCCTCCGCTACGGGGTGGCGATGGTGGGGATCGGGCTGGCCGTCAAGCTGCTGGTCGCGCCCTGAGCCCGGTCACGGCGCCGCGAGAATCGCCCCCATGCTGATCGGGGCCCACGTGGCGGCGCGGGGTGGGATCCACACCGCCGTGGACAACGCGCTGGCGATCGGTGCGGAGGTCATGCAGACCCACCCGACCCCGGCCCAGATGTGGCGGCCGCTCCGCCTCGAGGAGGCCGACCGGGAGCTGTACCTCGCCAAGTACGCGGCCTCGGGGCTGCGCGGCCACTACCTCCACGCCGTCTACCTGATCAACCTGGCCTCAACCAAGGAGGCGCTGGTCCGCTCCTCAGTGGCCTCATTGGTCCACTACATGGAGGTGGCGGCCTCCCTCGACGCCGACGGGGTCGTGTTTCACCCCGGGTCCCACCTGGGAGCGGGGTTCGACACCGTGCTCGCCCAGGTGGCCACGGCGATCCGTGAGGTGATCGACCGCAGCCCGCCCGGACGGGCCCGCCTGCTGGTGGAGAACAGCGCCGGCTCGGGGGGCTGCGTGGGTCGCAGCTTCGAGGAGGTCGCACGCATCGTCGAGGCCGCCACCTCGGACCGGGTCGGAGTCTGCCTCGACACCCAGCACGCCTTCGCGAGCGGCTACGACGTCCGCGACCCGAGCGGGGTGGCGCGGACCCTGGATGACTTCGGCCGCCTGATCGGGTTCGAGCGGCTGGGCCTGGTCCATGCCAACGACTCGGCGCGGGCGCTGGGCAGCAATGCCGACCGTCACGCCAACATCGGGGAGGGGGAGATCGGCGCGGCCGGCTTCCGGATCCTGCTTCGCGACCCCCGCATGCGGCGCGTCCCCTGGGTCCTCGAGGTGCCCGGACCCGAGCGCAAGGGGCCGGACATCGGGCAGGTGAGCCTGCTGCGGGAGCTGGCCGGGCTTCAGCCGTCCGGCGGCGGCGCCTCCGGGAGCGGAGCCGGGAGATCGCCGGCAGACACGACGGAGGTTTCGTAGGGGACTGCGCCGCCAGCTCGGGCGCCTCCCGACATGAGGGGCACCAGCTGCGCCGCGAGGTTGTAGAGGACGACGAGGGCGAGGGCGACGAGGGCCAGGATGAAGCCGATGCCAACCGTGACGGTGAAGGAGTTGGTGATCTCCACCCTCAGAAGGTTGGAGATGCCCAGGGTGCCGTGGGCCGCGAGGGTGCCCGAGATGGAGTTGAGGGCGCTGTGGGAGATCTTGTCGAGGACCTGAGTGCTCACCTGCCCGTGCTCGACGGCGAGGAGGATGATCGCCACCGCCGCGGCAACGGCCACCAGCAGCCCGCGGAGGGCGAGGCGGGTGAGACTGAGGAGGAGGCCGAGGAGCATGGCCACGAGGGCCACCAGCAGCAGCGGCTGGGCGCCAAGCCCGATCTGATTCGCGTCGGCGCTGGTGGGAATCGAGGTCGAGGTCCCCTCCTCCTTGGTCAGTGCCGAGCAGCCGCTCGGCTCTGCACCGGCCGCGCTCGGGGCGGATCCCGCGGCCAGGTCGAGGCCCGTGTAGGCGGCCAAGTTGAAGTTGTCAAGGCTGTTGAGGCAGCCGGTGAGTCCCGCGGGCATCGAGACGCTCCCCTCCCCGCCGAACGCCTGCGAGAAGGAGGAGATGGACCCGATCTCCTCCTTGACGGCGGAGGTGTTGCAGGAAACGCCGGCGAAGGGGAGCAGGAAGCAGAGCCCGGCCAGGACGAGGAGCACCGGCGAGACGATCCGGGGGACCGGTTCCTCGACGGCGGCAGCCATCTCTGCGCTCCTCGTGATCGCGGTCGCCAATGGCCGCAATGCTATGCGCTGGTGGAGCCCCCTGTGCGGCTACTCGAGCGGCGCCAGGGCGCCCCGCGCCCAGGCCACCCCAGCCGAGGCGAGCTGGACCAGCACGACCAGAAGCAGCAGCCCGTCGACGACCCAGAGTCCCACATCCGGCCCGCTGGTGACCGCCGACGCCCCGTGGCCGAAGTGGCCGGCGAACACCCCGGCGAGATTGGGCGCATCCACGGCCAGCAGGACGGCGGCGCCGACGCTGAGCGGGCCGCTCGCCAGGCGATGCCAGCGCGGTCCCCACAGGGTGATCCCCACCGCCCCGAGGATGGCGAGCACGGCCACCAGGACCAGGGGCTGGACGCCCAGGCTGGCCTGGGCGGAGTCCTGGATATGCGTGAGGCAGGCGGCGTTGACCGACGGAGCCGCGCCGGTGGCGAGGGAGAGACCGCTGTAGGAGGCGATGCCACCATCGACACAGGCGGCCGGCAGCGTCCCCAGGCCGGGAAGCCGCTGGAGCTCGGCGATGAAGACGGGCGAGAAGGAGATCCTCACCATGCCGAGGACCAGGCTGCCGAGGGCGGAGAACAGGAGCAGCAGCGAGGCGAGGCGGAGGGCCGGGTCCCGCCGCCGGTGCAGAGCGGACATGGCCTGCCACGATAGCGCCCCGGTCGGTCATACTCGGCGGCCGATGGGGTCTCGTCGCAGGGAGGGCTCGATCATCAATCGCCGGGGTCTCGCCGCAGTTGCCGGGCTGTCAGCGCTCATCGCCGGCTGTGGCTACACCGGGCCTTCCGCCACCACCCTGCTGCAGCGCGCCAAGACGACCTTCGACCAGACCAGCTCCTTTCACATCCAGCTGACCAGCCAGGACACGGCGGGCACCGGGACCGAGCTGACCGCCGCCGCGGGGGATGCGGTGCGTCCCGACGGCTTCTCGGGAACGCTGACCGTCGAGGAGGCGGGACTCCCCTTTCAGATCAAGGCCATCTCCGCCGGGGGCAGCTTCTACATCCAGCTCCCCTTCTCCGATGACTTCCAGACCGCGAGCCCATCGAAGTACGGGTTCGGAGACCCCGGACGGCTGCTGGATCCCAACACCGGCATCTCCACCCTGCTGACCGCGGCCCAGAAGCCAAACATCGGCTCCACGGTGCGGCTCAACGGCGAGTCGCTCCAGCAGGTCGACGCCACCCTCCCCGGCAGCCTGCTGGCCTCGCTCCTGGTCGACGCCGACCCCAGCCAGACCGTCGCCGCCGTCTTCTCCATCGACATCTCCAGCAACCAGGTCCGGGAGGTCGATCTGACCGGTCCCATCTTCCAGGCCGGCCACCAGAGCACGTTCCACCTTGTTCTCGACAAGTATGGCGAGAACGTGAGCGTGAGCCCACCGCCGACGCCCTGACGAGGTGGACGGTCCGATCGATCACGGGGGGAGCGACCGCGTCGGGATGAGCGGCCGGAGCGGCGACCGCGACGGCGCACCGGCACCGGCACCGCGCGGCTCGGGCCGGCGCTTGGGCTTCGCGGCCGCCGGCGTCATGCTCGCGGCGGCCGACACCTACGTGGTGGTGCTCGCCCTCCCCTCGATCATGGGCGACATCGGCCTGAGCCTCAATCACCTGGAGGCGGCCACCCCGATCATCAGCGGCTTCCTGCTCGGCTACGTCGCGCTGCTGCCGCTGCTGGGACGGCTCTCCGACATCCTCGGCCGCGCCCCGGTCTTCGCCGGATGCCTCGTGGTGTTCGCCTTCGGGTCGCTGGTCACGGCGTCGGCCCAGGACCTCACCGGGGCGGTGGTGGGGCGGGCCCTCCAGGGGGTCGGCGGTGGTGGATTGGTCCCGGTCACCCTGGCCATCGTCGCCGACCTCTGGCCGGCCGGGCGCCGCGGCGTCCCCCTGGGCGTCGTCGGCGGCGTCCAGGAGCTGGGCTCGGTGCTCGGTCCCCTCTACGGGGCCGCGATCCTCACCTTCTCGACGTGGAGGCTGATCTTCTGGCTCAATCTCCCCATCGCCGCCCTTCTCGGCACCGGTTTCCTGCTCGCCCGGCCGGCGGGGTCGACCCCGACCCGCGCCGGGCCCCGGCGGTCGATCGACCTTCCCGGAGTGCTCCTGCTCGCTGCGGCCCTCGTCGCCGGCGGGCTGGCGGTGGCGGCTCCCGGGCCCCTTGCCGCTAGCGAGGTGTGGGGTGTCCTCTGGGGTCCGCTGATCGGAGGCTCGGATTGGACCACGCCCCTGGCCCTGGTCGCCCTCGCCGCGGCGGCCCTCTCGCTGGTGTGGGGGTTGTCCGGAGCGGGGGACGCGCCCCGTCTGCTCCGCCTGCGGCGCGTGCCCGAGATCTGGGGCCAGGTGGACGTCCCGGGCGGCGCCCTGCTCGCCCTGGTGCTTGCCTTCGTCGTGATCAGCTTCTCGGCCGCCGACCCGAGCCAGGGCCTGGTGGCGCCGGCCGCCGCGGTGCTGCTGCCCGCCGCCCTGGTGGCGGCCATCGCCCTCGCCATCCGCGAGACCCGCGCGCCCGCCGCCCTGGTGCCGCTGCGTCAGCTCCGGGATCCCGCGGCCGCCGGCGCCCTGCTCTGCAACCTGGCCATCGGCGCCGGGCTGATGGCGGCGCTGGTCGACATCCCCATCTTTGCCCGAGCCACGGCGTACGGCTCGCAGCTCGGCGCCGCCCTGGTGCTGCTCCGGCTGCTGGCCGCGGTGCCGGTGGGAGCGGTGCTCGGCGGCATCCTCTGCGAGCGGCTCGGCTACCGGGTGACCACGCTGCTCGGGATGGCCCTGACCACCGCGATGTTTGTCCTGATGGGCGGGTGGACGGCGAGCTCCCTGGGCTCCGGCCTCCGCCTCAGCGACCCGGTGCTGGTGGGCTGCGGTCTCGGCTTCGGGCTCGCCATCGCCCCCATCAACGCGGCCATCCTCGGGGCCGTCGCCGCGGCCCGGCACGGGCTTGCCGCGGCCCTGGTGGTGGTGGCCCGGATGGTCGGGATGCTGGTCGGGATCTCCCTGCTCACCGCGATCGGGCTGCACCGCTACTACCAGGAGGCGGCCACCATCCCGTCGCCGGCGATCCTCTGCCCCGGGCACCCGCTGAGCTGCGCCGCCTACAACGCCCTCTCCCAGCACGCTCTCCTCGATGAGCTGCGCACCATCTTCACGGCGGCCGCGGTCTTCACCGCCGCGGCCGGACTGATCGGAGCAGCCATGCTCCGGCGCCACCGTGAGAGCGACCCGGGCGCGATGGCGGCCGCCCTGGGCGCCTGAGAGGAGCGCTCGAGGCTTCCGAAGACTTTCGGTGGGTTCACCGCCGGCCGGTTGAGCCCGAGCCCACCGGGCGCGGACTCGGCCCTCGTACCATGCAGGGCATGCCAGCTACCGCCATCGCCCTCGCCGACTTCGACCGATGCCTCGACTCCTTCACCCTCCTCGTCGAGGGCGTGCGCCCCGAGCAGTGGCACGGACCCACCCCGTGCGCCGAGTGGGACGTCCGCCAGCTGCTCGACCACGTGATCTCCGGCAACCGGATGTTCGCCGCGCTCGCCGGCGGTGAGCGCCCCGAGGGGACGCAGGGTCTCCTCGAGCTTCGCGCCCGGGTGGCCCCGGGCCCGGACGAGGATCCGGAGGAGGCTTTCCGCGCCTCCGGGCGCCGGCTCCTCGAGGTCTTCTCGGACCCCGACTTCGCGGAGGGCACCTACGCGACGCCCATCGGCGAGCGGAGCGGTGACTTCGTGATCCAGATGCGCATCACGGAGACGCTGATCCACGGCTGGGACCTCGCCCGGGCCACGGGCCAGACCCCGGCCTTCTCCGAGGCCATCGCCGAGCAGACCCTCGCCAACATGCGACTCAACCTCGCCGACCGCCCCCGCGACCCCCGCGGGTTCGGGATGGAGGTGCCGGTGCCCGCGGACGCCCCTGCGATCGATCGCCTCGCCGGATTCGTGGGCCGGTCCGTCCAGCCCGACCGAGGGCTTTCGGGGGAAGACGACAGCCAGGGTCGAAGCGGGCACTTGACGGGGAGGGGCGAAGCCACTTAGCGTCAGCTAATGGTCAGCCGACTCAGCGGTCTCAGCGCTCATCGACCCACCCCGCGGCGCGCGAGTCACGCACCCAGGTCCCGAGGAGGAGCGTGAGCGAGCTCGCCGAGTCGACGGCCCTCGAGCTCGAGGCTCCGGCGACCGCCCCCGGCGGTCAGGCCTGGTACGAGACCCCCGATCCCCGCCGCTGGGTCGCGCTCGCGACCGTGCTGACCGCCCTCTTCATGTCGCTGCTCGACGTCTCCATCGTGAGCGTGGCCATTCCCGCCATCCGGACGAATCTGGCGGCCAACGACGCCGACATCCAGTTCGTCGTCGCCGGCTACGGGCTCGCCTACGCAGTGATCCTCATCACCGGCGGACGGCTGGGCGACATCTTCGGCCGCAAGCGCCTGCTCATGCTCGGCATGGGTGGGTTCGTGCTCGCCTCGGCGCTCTGCGGGCTGGCCCAGAGCGCGCTGATGCTCGACCTCTCCCGCGTCCTGCAGGGCGGGATGGCCGCGCTCATGTACCCCCAGGTGCTGAGCATCGTGCAGGTCACATTCCCCCCGCACGAGCGGGCGCGCGTCTTCGGGTTCCTGGGCGCGGTCATCGGGATCGCCACCATCGCCGGCCCGCTGGTCGGCGGCCTGATCATCCGCGACGACCTCACGGGTGGGTCGTGGCGCTGGATCTTCCTGGTCAACCTCCCCATCGGGATCCTGGCGCTGGCCGCGGCATCCCGGGTCGTCACCGAGTCTCACGCGCCCAACGCCACCCGGCTCGACCTCGTCGGCGCGGGCATCGCCACCGCGGGGCTGGTGCTCCTGGTCTATCCCCTGGTGGAGGGGCAGGTGGCCGGCTGGCCTCTCTGGACGTTCGCCTGCATGGCCATCAGCCCCGTGGTGCTTCTCCTCTTCGTCCTCTACGAGCGCTCCCTCCCGGCGAGCGCGTTCCCGCTGGTCCAACTCTCGCTCTTCCGGATCCCCTCCTTTCGCATCGGGCTGCTCATCTCCATGACCCTGCTCGCGGGCATCCCGGCGTTCTTCTTCACCTTCAGCCTGCTGGTCCAGGTGGGCCTCGGCTTCAGCGCCCTCAACGCTGGGCTCACCACCGTCCCCTGGAGCCTCGGTGCGGCAGTCGCCTCCATCATGTCGAGCCGGCTGGCGCCGCGGTTCGGCAAATGGACCATCACCGCGGGCGCCTCCATGATGGTGGTGGGGATCGGCGCCATCATGCTCACCCTGCATGCTGCCGGCACGGGGCTGACCGGCTGGGAGCTCATCCCCAGCTTCCTGGTCACCGGTCTCGGCATGGGCACGGTGGTGGCCCCGCTGCTCAACATCGTCCTGGCGGGCGTGCCACCGCGCCACGCCGGCTCGGCCTCCGGGGTGCTGACGACCTTCCAGCAGCTGGGTGGCGCCATGGGCGTGGCCGTGGTCGGCGTGGTGTTCTTCGGGCTCCTCACCGGAGGCGCTGCTCCCGCGACGTCCGCCGTGACCCCGGCGTTGCGGGCGCAGCTCACCGAGGCGCACCTGTCCCCCGGGACGGTGAACGGAGCGGTCGCGACCTTCACCCGCTGTTTCGAAGCGGAGGCCTCCTCCAGCAACCCGCAGCAGACCGCCCCGGGGTGTCCGTCGGTCGCCGGCACCACATCGAACCCCACCACCTCCGCCTTCTCCGGTGCGGCCTCGTCGGCGCTCGCCAAGGACTTCGTCGGCGCCGTGGAGGTGCTCCTCTTCTTCAACATCGGTTTCTGGGTGCTGACCGCACTGCTGTCATTGGCGCTGCCGCGGGCCCGTCCGCGGGGAGCCTCGGGAGCGAGCGCGGCGCACTGAGGGCGGAGAGCCACTCCTGCCAGTGGGGCAATCGCCGCATTCGGGAGTGCCGAGATGGGCTCGGCCAACATCGTCAACAGGGAAAGGGGGCGAGGAATGCCGGCTCCACACGTTGATTCCAGGCGATCCCGGCGCTCGCTGATCGGGGTGCTGCTGCCGGTCCGCTGGGCGTGGCGGCCGACTACACGGTCGTCATCACGTGGGGCGACGGCATCTCGACGCCGGTGGCCGCGACCACCTCAGGCTCGGGCTTCGCCGCCGGCGCCACCCACGGCTACCGGCACACGGGCAAGTACAGCGTCGCAATCACCATCACGGACACCGGCGGGGCGTCCCTCACCCGTAGCAAGTCGATCACCGTGCGCTGAGGTCGGGACGGGGCGGGCCGGCGCCTCTACACTCCAGCCTCATGCCGGTCCGTCTGCGCCCCGTGCCTCCGCGGCTCGACCTCCCGCGACTCCTGGAGGTGATCCGCCTCTCCGCCGACGAGCTGGGGATCGAGGCCTTCCTGGTCGGGGGGTTCGTCCGCGACCGGCTGCTCGGCCGCGAGAGCAAGGACATCGACGTGGTGGTGGTGGGCGCCGACGGGGTGCCGCTCCTGGAGCGGGTGGCGGCTGAGCTCGGCTGGGCGCGCCCCGCCGTCTTCGAGCGCTTCGCCACCGCCCAGATCCGCGGCGGGGACCTCATCGTCGAGGTCGTCCAGGCACGCGCCGAGCGCTACGACCCGGAGTCCCGCAAGCCTGACGTCCGCCCGGGGAGCCTGGCGGACGACATCGCACGCCGGGACTTCACCATCAACGCGCTGGCCCAGACCCTCGACGGCCGGGTGCTGGACCTCACCGGCCGGGGGCTGGACGACCTCCGGGACGGCATCCTCCGCACCCCGCTCGATCCCGCCGAAACCTTCTCCGAGGACCCGCTGCGGATGTTCCGGGCGGCCAGGTTTGTCGCTCAACTCGGTTTCCGGCTGGCCGGCGGTCTCGAGGAGGCGATGCGGGCCATGGCCCAGCGTGCCTCCATCCTCTCCGGCGAGCGGGTGCGGGACGAGCTCAGCCGCCTGCTGATCGCCCCCCACCCAGGTGAGGGGCTGGAGGTCCTCCGCAGGAGCGGCCTTCTTGCGGTGTCACTCCCGGAGCTGCTGCCGATGGTGGGGGTGGAGCAGGGGGGATGGCACCTCTACGACGTGTGGGAGCACAGTGTTCGCGCCGTGGAGCTGGCGGTGCCCGCCGATCTGGTGACCCGGCTCGGCTGCCTCTTCCACGACTCCGGCAAGCCCCCAACCCACGCGCTGGCCGCGGACGGTCGGCACACCTTCCACGACCACCCGCGGGCCGGAGCCCGGATCGCGGCGGCGGTAATGACCCGGCTCCGCTTCAGCGGGGAGGAGATCGATCAGGTGGGCACCCTGGTCCTCCACCACATGTGGCCGATCCAGTACCGGCCGGCGGAGGTGGGGGACGGCGCGGTGCGCCGCTTCATCCGCACCGTCGGAGAGCTGCGACCGCGCCTGCTCGACCTGGCCCGAGCCGACACCCGCGCCTCCGCCTATCCGGACGTGGAGGCGATCGACGAGCTGGAGGAGCGGGCCGCCCGGCTCGACGCCGGCAGCCAGGTTTCGCGCCTGCGACCGCCCCTCGACGGCCACGAGCTGATGCGCCTGGCCGGGCGCGCCCCCGGGCCGTGGCTGGGCCGGGCGCAGAGGGCGTTGATCGACGCCATCCTGGACGGTGAGATCCCGGCCGACGACCCGGTCGCGGCGCGCGGGTTCGTGGAGGGCCATCCCGAGCTGCTGCGCGACTGACGCCGCCACCTGGAGCCCGAGGTCCGAGGCGAGGCGTGCCTGATCAGGGGAGGCGCGTTCTCCGTGCCGGAACTCAGAAGAAGGCGCCCGACCAGGGGGCCGGCGACCAGCCGAACATCGCCGTGGCCCGGGCCACGGCGCCGGGGGTGACCTCCTCGACCCTTCCGGCGCGATGGAGGCGCTCGAGCGGCGTGTCCCCCAGGCAGATCGATCCAAGGGCGGCGACACCGAGGCTCAGGTCGGGAGAGGCGGAGGACGGAACGCAGATGGCTCCCTCCAGCCCCCCCTCGAGGCGGAACCGCCGCGGCGCGGCGCCGTCGGGTTCGTGGACCTCGAGGACCAGGCCGTCCTCCCGGCCGTATCGGCGGCCCGAGAGCAGCGCGGCCGGATCGAGGGGGCGCAGCCAAAGGCCGTCACTGAGGGTCTGCCGCCAGGCGCGGGGATTGGCGAGACACACGGCGAACGCCTCGTCCGAGGGACGCCAGTTCGCGGTCACGCGCGTCATGAGATCGTGCTGCAGGCAGAAGCGCCAGAGGGATGCCTCGGCTTCCTCCGTGCTGGCCCACAGCTCCTCCACCTGGAGATCGCCGCGGGGACCGGTGCTCCGCGTCCAGTCCAGCTTGGTCCGGTATCCGAGCAGACCGTCGACCGCGCCCGAAGCGTCGCGGTGAAGGGTGAACCGCGTCGCCCCGAGGCCGCCGACCTCGCTCGCGGCGTCGCGGTACCGGCGGCGAGACCGGAAGAGGGAGAGGCTGACCATCCCGTTGCGCACGGCGCAGACCCGCTCGTGCAGGCCGGGGAGCTCCGCCTGGGCGGTCGCGAGGTCGGCTTGAGCCTGGGCCAGTTGCTGGTCCACCTCGGGCGAGGCGATTACGGCCAGCAGGGCGCCCTTTTTCACCCGGGAGCCGATGTCGTAGTACCAGCGCGTAAGGTAGCCGCTGGTGCGCGCGTAGATGGGCGAATCAGTAAAGGCGGCGACATTACCGGGCAACACGAAGCTGTCAGTGGGCGCACCTGTTTTGGGGGCCGCGACGGTGACGGTGGGCGCGGCGAGTTCTTGCGTGCGTTCGGCGAGAACAGTGTCAGCGTGGGTGCGGCGCAGAATGCCAAGGCCTCCGAGAAGAAGGGCCACAATGAGCAGCAAAATCAGGCCCACAACAGCCAGGCGCGGCGAGATCGGCTTCTGCTCCTCCGCACTTTCGTGATCGTGTTGCGATTGCGGGTTTTGATTGGGCGTTTTAGTCATGAGGAGTTACTCCGAAATCTCGTCGAATTCATCGAATGCTGCCGCTCGCGCGATGCCGTGAGCATCCCTGCGCCGACGCACAATGCGACCGTGAATGAGTGAAAAGAAGGCAGGCACAAAAAACAGCGTGGCCACGGTGGCCAGCAACAGTCCGCCGATGACGGCTCGGCCGAGGGGGGCGTTTTGCTCGCCGCCGTCGCCCAGACCAAGTGCCATGGGAACCATGCCGATGATCATGGCCA
>PLAK01000119.1 GCA_003134115.1 Candidatus Changshengia sp. | reverse complement strand
CACAGCGCCGACCGGGCATGCGCGCCGGCAGTCCGCGCCGTGGTGACCAGGGGCACCACCGCCTCCAGCTCGGTCGGCTCGACACCTCCCAGCCCGGTGACAGCGATCTCTCGCCGAAGCGCCTCGCCGCGTGCCGTGGCGGCCATCTCCTCGTCGCGATGGGCGAGCGCAGCCGAAACGTCGACCCGGCGCCGCAGGGCGCTCGCTACGGCGGTCTCCCGCTCGCTGATCCGGGTCGACTCCGGCATCGCCTGGAGACCGGCGGAGATCTCGGCTCGGCGGCGGCGGAGGGCGCCGAGCGGTTCCTGGACGGCGGTCCAGCGCGCCTCCGCCTCGGCCGCCGCGCGGGCCGCCTGGTGCAGCTCCCCCCCGAGGGCGATGACCGCGGCCTCGCTCTCGGCGGGAAAGCCGGCGTACGCCGCCTCGACCTCCAGGGCCCGGGCCAGCTCGGCCGCCTCCTCGGTGGCCCTCCGCATCTCCTCCGCCTGGCCGTCCAGCTGGGCGATGCGGCCGCGGATCCAGTCGCGCTGGGCTGCCACGGACGTCTCCGCGGAGAGTCGCGCCTCCATCTCCAGCTCGCGGAGCCGCGCCTCCTCGCCGGCAAACGAGGCGAGCCGGCGCTCTGCCGCCTCGATCTCGCCCTCGAGACGGCGCGCCTGGGCGACCGCGACGCCCAAGGGGCTGGTGACCCGCCGTTCCGAGCCCACCCGCTGGAGGGCATCCGTCAACTTCTTGGTCGCCTCGGCGGCGGNNGGGGGGCTGCCTCGGTCGAGGAGAGCTGCAGGCTCTCCTCGCCGAGCCAGGCGGCGGCGCAGAAGACCGCCTCGTCGACCCCGAGGTGGAATCGGCCCGGACACACCGTGCGCCCGACCCGAAACCGCTGGGTGACGTCACCACCGCCCAGCTCTTGCACCTGGGCCTGGACCCGGTCCCGGTCGAAGGTCTGGGCCACCCGGAGACGCTGCCCACCATCCAGCCGGTAGGTGAGGGTCAGACCGAAGCGCCCTGACGTCCAGGGGAGCCAGCGCGCCCAATCGCTCCGGTCGCGGGGGTGGCCGGGCCCGCCCGCCTCCAGGCCGTAGAGGGCGGCCCGGATGGCGCGATGCAGGGTCGACTTGCCGGACTCGTTGGGCCCGAGGACGACCGTGATCCGCTCCCCGAAGTCGAAGCGGCGCTGGCGCAGCCGCCCGAACCCGGTGACCTCCAGCCGCTCCAGCCTCATCGCAGGCCGACCTCTCCGCCCGCGAAGGCCTCCAGCCCGTATCGGAGGGCGTCGCTCAGCACCGACTTAGCCGCGGGGCTGTCGGCCGCGGTCATCTCCGCCAGGGCCACCCGCACGAAGGCGCCCCGGGTGGTCCCCTCCTGGGCCAGCGTCTCGAGATCGGTCTCGTGAGTGGTGAGGTCGCGGATCCGCACGGCGGCGACCCCGGTCGCGTCCCGCACCGCGCTCTCGCAGTCGAAGAGGTCGACCCCGAGGCTGGGGGGCACGGTCCCGACCAGGTCGACGCGCAGGGTCGTCCGTTCCAGGGGCAGTCCGGCGGTGGCGGCCAGCACCTCGGCGCTCACCCGGTCGACGGTCGTGGTGAGGCTGGTGACCCCGTCCATGGGGCACTCGATGATGCGGGCGTGCCACCGGTTCGTCACCAGGGCCACGCAGCGGACGTCCCCGCGATTGGTGATCTCGACGACCACCGGCCCCCGCGGCTCGCTCTCGTCGAAGGCGAGCGGCTCCGGGCTGCCCGGATAGATGAGCCGGGTACCGAGGTCGATCCGGCGGGCGTGGTAGTGGCCGCAGAGGGCGAGGTGGTACCCGCGCTCCCGGATCTCGGCGGCCGCGAATGGGCCGTGGACCCCCTTGCCCGCCGGGCGGCTGCCGGTCTCGGCACCGTGGAAGAGGGCGAGGTGGATGCCGTCCCGGCTCCTGGCGCGCCGCCCGCCGGCGTCGCCCCCCAGGCCGCCCTCCAACGGGTTGCCCGTCCAGGCGGGCTCGTGGTGGCCGAGTCCCCAAACGGTGAGACCGTCGGCGAGCTCGAAGGGCTCCAGGCGGGCGCCCTCGAAGAGGTGGACGTTGGCCGGCCACCGGGCGCGCAGGTAGAGGCTTCCCGGCACCAGCGGGTCGTGGTTCCCGGGGGCGAGCAGGACCCGCATCGGCTGCCAGGCGGCGAAGGTCTCGACCAGGAACTGGGCGGTATCGGCGCCGGCCCGCTCGTGCTCGAAGAGGTCGCCGGCGATGGTCACCGCATCGCAGTCGTGCTCCTGGGCGGCCTCGCCGGCCCGGCGGAGGGCGTCGCGCAGCCCCTGGCGCCGGCGCCGTGCTAGCTCCCCGTGGCAGCCCATCTGGGCAAAGGGGCGGTCGAGGTGCAGGTCGGCCAGGTGGAGGAGTCGGTACGTCATCTGGTGTCGAACGTCAGTTCGCGATTGACCCTACCAGGGGTGTCGGTCCAGGTCAACCGCCGCTCGCCGCATCACCTTGAGCCACGGCGTGCCGCGTGGTTACATTACTCATGGTCAACGCGNNTCCCGCTGACGGGTGCCTTGCTGGGTTCCGTGGCCGCGCCGCTTGCAGCGGTGACCGTGCAGGCGTCGGGGCCGTCGTTCGGCAACTCAGCAGTCGACGGCGGCGGATTCGTGAGCGTCCTGGCGCAATCGCCCAGCGGCACCCTGATCGCCGGTGGCGACACCCAGGGCTTCTTCCGTTCCGTTGACGGCGGGGTGACCTGGACGCCGCAAGACCAGGGGCTGGCCGCGCCCGCCTACGACGTCGCCGCCCTCCTCGACCAGGGGGGCACCTGGTATGCGGCGGTGGGCGAGGGCTCGAACGGTGGCATCGCCACGTCCGCCGACGACGGTCTCACCTGGTCGTACTCCGGTCACGCAGGGTCCGGCACCCCGCCATCCTTCGACGGGGCCAACCTCCCCACTCAGCAGGGGCAGCCGCGCGCCACCGGCGACCTCCTGGCAAGCGACGGCACCTACCTCTACGCGGCCTCCTTCGGTCGCGGCCTCGAGCGCTGGCCGCTCGTCTCGCCCAGCCCGGCGGCAGGATGGCAGTGCGTGGCCCTCTGCACCTCATACCTCAATTCGATGGTCCTGGACGGTCGTGGCGACGCCTTCGTCTCCGTGATCAGCAGGACTGGCGCGAGCAAGGGGGTGTACGAGGTCACCGGCCTGGGTCCGGGCGCCAAGGCGAAGTCGCTGAGCGCCAGGAAGGGCATCTCGACCGGCGTCCAGGAGCTCATCCATCTGGGCACTCGCGTCTATGCCGCGGGCGCCCACGGGATCGGCTACTGGAGTGGCGGGTCGTGGTCGACGCTGGACGCCACGCCGAGCTGGTACACGCTGACGGGCTACGAGACCGTCGCCGTGCCGGCCCCGGTGGATGTCCTCTACGCGGCCACCTACGCAGGCCATGGTGCGTCGGACGTCGAGCGGCTGGTGGTCACCGGCAACGCGGTCACCGTCACCCCGCTGGTCCCCCAGGGGAGCGTCTCCAGCACCATCGACGGCACGTCGACCGGCTGGTGGGAGGCGACCGCCGCCGGGTCGGCCGGCTCCACCCTCGGGCCGTCGGCGATGGTCGGGGGCTGCCCCTCGTCGATGCTCACGGCGTGTGACGGGAGCACCGCCGACGTCTTCGCCGGCTCCAGCATCTTCCTGCTCAGTCAGAGCGGCGGCCTCGACCCGCTGCTCGTCGCTGGTCGCTCCGGAGTCTGGGACTACGATCCGCAGAGCTCTCCTGAGTGGCGCCCCGCGGTCATGGGCCTGGCATCGACGTTCGATCTCGCCGTCGCCGTCGACCCCGCCGACAGCTCGAATGTCGCGGTCGCCGACGCCGACTGGGGCGTGCTCACATCGACCGACGACTTCGCGAGCGTCGACGACCTGGTGAGCCCACCCCCGCTCGCGTCGGTCAGCTCCACGAGCCTCGGCATCGCGTGGGACGCGAGCGTCTCGCCCTCGGCGCTCATCCTTTCCGGGGGCGCCCGGACCACCGACTCCATGGGCTCGATCTGGTACTCGCCAGGGTGGGCGAGTGGTGGCGGCTGGACCTCTCTCGCCCTGCCCGCCGGGGTGACCACGCGGCCGATCGCGCTCGCGGCGCAGGCGACCGGTCCGGGAACCTACGTGCTGGTGGCGGCCTTCCAGGACGCCGGCGTCTTTGCGTTCACCGGCTCCGCCACGGCCGGAACCTGGACCTTGATCCCGTCCCCTGCCATCGGCGGACCGACGGTGTCGCCAGGCGACATCCACGGTGTGAGCCTGTCCTGGGCGGAGGACGGCAGCGCCATGTACATGTACGACGAGGGCACGCATGCGGTCTGGATGTCGAGTGTCACCGGGGGTGTCTTCTCCCCCTGGGTGGAGCTGTACGTCAACACCAGCCTCGGCGCCGGGCGGGGTTGGGTGGCCGGTGACCCCACGACGCCGGCACAGGTGTGGGTTGCGGATTCCAACGGGCTGGGGGCCGTCGACACCGGTGCGTGCGCGAGTCACTGCACGCCGGCGTGGGAGATCGTGAGCAGCGGCGCCAGCGGTGTCGGAGGCCCGCTGGCGGCCTTCGCCGGCGCCGGCGGGGACGGCGTCGACATGGCCGGGGGCGGCACCCAGCCGTCCTTCTGGCAGGTGCAGGTCACCGGTTGCGCCGGCGCGTGTCCGGCGGTCACCCAGGTGGACGATCCGTATTACGCGAGCGTCACCGGCAACGCGACAGCGCTGGCGGTCGGAGGGGACGGCACCGTGTACGTTGCCACCCTGGGTAACGGGGTCGCCGTCGGCTCCCAGGGCGGCGGGTAGCCCCGGCTCTCGCCCTCAGGCCCGGAAGTCGGGCCGGCGCTCGGGGCTGGCCTGGCCGAGCGCGCTTGCGACCCCCGCCGCGTCGAGGTCGGCGCCGTAGACCGGGGTGCCCGGCTGCTGCCGCCAGGAATCGTCGATGCCCCCGGCGTCCACCGGGTCGAAGCCGAGCTCGTCGACCAGGCGCATGACGACCGCCTTGGCCGCCGGCTCGTCGCCGGCCACGGGCAGGGCGATCCTTCCCGGCGTGCCCGGAGGCAGCCCCCGCTCCAGCAGGTGCTGGGCCTGGATCCCGTTGAACGCCTTGACCACCGGGCGGCCGAGCTGGTTGCTCACCCACCGGCACTCGGTCATGCCGTCCTCGATCTCGGCGATCCGCCCGTCTCGCTGCGGGTAGTAGTTGCCNNGGGGGATCGCCCGCTCCGGGATGGTCACGATCACCAGCTCGGCGCCCTCAGCGGCCACCGCCGCGAGTGCCACGGTGGCGCCCGTCTCCTCCGCCAGGTCCTCGAGCGTCTGGGGCCCGCGCGAGTTGGAGACCACCACCTCATGGCCGAGCGCGCTCAGCCGCCGCGTGAGAGTGCCGCCGATGTTGCCGGCGCCGATGATCCCGATCCTCATGGCTGTCTCAGCACCTCCAGGGCGCGGTCGGCGTGGACGTTCATGCTGGTCCCGCTCTTGATCACGTCGAGCACGCGGCCGTCGCCGCCGATCACGAAGGTCCAGCGCTTGACCGGGACGATGCCGAAGCGGGTGTTGACCCCGAACTGCCGGGCGACCGTCCCCTCCGGGTCGGAGAGGAGCGGATACCCCAGCGCGTGACGCTCGGCGAACTGGCGCTGCTTGGCGACGCTGTCGCGGCTGATGCCGATCCGCTGACCCCCGGCGGCGGCGAACTCGCCGGCCAGGTCCCGGAAGTGGCAGCTCTCCCGGGTGCAGCCCGCGCTCATCGCCGCCGGATAGAAGAAGAGCACCACCCGACCCTTGGCCAGGAACTCGGAGAGACGGCGCGGCTTGCCGGTCTCGTCCTCCAGCTCGAAGTCGCCGGCCAGGTCTCCCTTCTCCATGAGCCCCAATCTAGCGCGGTCGCCCCCGCCGCTGTTGCCGGCGACGCCGAGGTCCCGCTACCCGCCCGTCCGGGCGGCCCCCGGGCGCAGCAGGGCCAGGGCTTCCGGCACGCTGGTTGCGACCGGCACTCCGGCACCGCGGATGGTCCCCGAGTCGTGGAGTCCGGCCCCGTTGTCGAGGAGGATGCAGGTGATGCCGGCGCCGTGCGCGGCCAGCGCGTCGTCGACGGTGTCGCCGACCATCACCGTCCCCGACGGTGCGACGCCGAGATGTCCCAGGTGGGCGATGAGGTTCTTGAGCTTGACCCCGCCCCGCTCCGCCTCGCGCAGACCGTCGATGCGGACGAAATGGCCGGCGATCCCCTGGCGCTCGACCGCGGGGAGGAGGTATTCCTCGGGCAGCATCGAGCAGACCGACTGGGTCCAGCCCAGCTCTCGGATCTCGTCGAGGACCTCTCGGGCTCCGGCGGCGAGCGAGCACCGATCGTCCAGCCGCGCGTACTCGAGGTGGAAGGCGTGGTCCAGCCGCACCCACTCGTCGTGGCCGATCGGCCGCCCCAGCAGCTGTTCGTAGAAGAGGCGGATCGGGCGGGTGAAGCTGCGCCGGTAGCTCTCCCCGGTCACCTCGACCCGGATGCCGGCCTGCCGGAAGGCGACGGTGGTCGCCTCGAGGACTGCTCCCACGTCGTCCAGCAGGGTGCCGTTCCAGTCCCAGATGACGTGGCTGGTGGCCTCCGGCAGCATCCCGTTCGCACCGCTCGCATCTGCGTTCACGCGGGCGATCGTACGGTGGCGAGCCACTCCGGCGACCCCCGACGGCAGACCGCGATCAGTCCCCGGCGCTCCGGTACCGCTCGGACCGGCGCTGCAGCAGCACGTCGAGGGGGAGCGGACGGAGGGCCGCGAGGTGGCGGAGCAGGGCGCCCCGGAGGGCTCCCGCCACCACCTGCGGATGGGCATGGGCGCCGGGGGCGGGCTCCGGGATCAGCTCGTCCACCAGCCCGAGGCGGTAGGCGGTGCCGACCCACGGGCGCTGGGCGGCGGCGGCACGCGCCTTCTGGGCGGCGTCGCGGTAGAGGATGGCGGCCACCGTCTCGGGCGGGGCCACGCAGTAGATGGCGTTCTCCAGGGCCAGCACGCAGTCGGCGATGCCGAGTGCCAGGGCACCCCCCGAGCCCCCCTCGGAGAGCACGCAGGAGATGACCGGGGTGCGGAGCCGCAGCAGTGTCAGCAGTGAGTCGGCGATCGCCCATGCCTGCCCGCGCTCCTCGGCGCCGACACCGGGCGCCGCCGCCGGCGTGTCCACCAGGCAGATGACCGGGAGACCGAACTTCTCGGCGAGGCGCATCAGCCGGGTGGCCTTGCGGTAACCCTCAGGGTGGGGCATCCCGAAGTTGTGGATGGCTCGGGAGGCGGCGTCGTTGCCCTTCTCCTGGCCGATCACCATCACCCAGACGTCGTCAGCGGGCGTGGTCCCCGACCCGCCCAGCTGCGCGGTCCCGCCGATCACAGCCCGGTCGTCGCCGAAGAGCCGGTCTCCGCGAAGCTCGGTGAAGTCGTGGAAGAGGGTCCTCAGCAGCTGGAGCGTCCGGGGGCGTCCCGGGTTGCGGGCCAGTTCGACCGCGGTGAAGGCCTGTCTCTCCCGCTCGGCGGTGGAGAGGGTGTCGGCGACTGACGGTCCCGGTCCGGCGGGGACGCGCTCACCAAAGCCGGTGGCCGGCGCCTCCGGCGCGTGCTGCGCGTCGCCGGCGGTGGAGGCCCGGAGAGCTCCCTCCGCCGCCACTGCCGCGACGTCGCCGCCCGCCGCCTCCGCCGCGGCCGCCGACAGGCCCCGGAGATCGCGGTCGGCGCCCCCCGCCGTCAGCGCCCGGAGGAGGCCGGCGACCAGCTCCCGCAGCTCCCGCCGGTCGACAACCTGGTCCACCATGCCGTGGCTGAGCAGAAACTCGGCGGTCTGGAAACCCTCCGGCAGCGCCTCGTGGGCCGCCTGCTCGATGACCCGGCCCCCGGCGAAGCCGATCCGGGCGCCGGGCTCGGCCAGGATCACGTCGCCCTGGGCGGCGAAGGAGGCGGTGACGCCGCCGAAGCACGGGTCGGCGAGCACGGAGATGTAGGGGAGACCCGCGTCGGCGACCGTGCTGACCCCGGCCGTGCAGCGGGCCATCTGGGCCAGCGAGGCGATCCCCTCCTGCATCCGGGCGCCCCCGCTGCTGGAGACGGCCACCAGGGCGCGACGCTCGGCCACCGCCAGCTCGCAGGCCTGGGCGAACATCTCACCCGCCGCGGACCCCAGCGAGCCGCCCAGAAAGCCGAAGTCCATGATGGCGAGGATGGCCGGGGCGCCGCCGATGCTCGCCCGGGCGATCAGGAAGGCCTCGTCCAGCCCGGTCTTCTGGCGGGCCTCGGCGACCCGCGCCGGGTAGGGCCGCCCGTCGTCGAAACCGAGCGGGTCACGGTCGGCGAGCTGGATCTCGATCGGCTGGACGCTCCCCGGGTCGGCGAGCTGGGCGGCCCGCGCCGCGGCGGGCAGCTGGCCATGGTGCCCGCACCACGGGCACACCCGGAGCGCCCCCTCGTACCTCTCCAGGACAAAGCGGCGCCCGCACCCCTTGCAGGCGACGCTTCCCGATCGGGCGACCGGCTTGAGCCGGGGACCGGGTGCCTGAAGCGGCCGCTCGCGGGGTGCCCCCGCAGCGGTGAAGCGTCCCAGCATCAGTCCGCGTTCCACTCCCAGGCGACGGCGCCCCAGGTCGCGCCGGCGCCGAAGGCCGCCACCACCACCCTGTCGCCCCGCTTGAAGCGCCCCTGGGCGGCGGCGCCGGCCAGGGCGAGGGGGATCGAGGCGGAGCTGGTGTTGCCGGTTTCCGTGATGTTGACCACCACACGCTCCATCGGAATGCCCATCCGTTTTGCGGCGGCCTCGATGATGCGCTGATTGGCCTGGTGGGGGACGTAGTGGTCGATGCTCGCCGGATCCCAGCCGGCGTCGGCGCAGACCCCGGCGGTGACGTCACAGAAGGTCTCGACCGCCATCCGGAAGGTCCCCTTGCCGGCCATCCGGAGCCTGTCGGGGCTGTCGGCGTCGTCGGGCTTGGGCCCGTAGTAGATCAGGTGTCCCTTGGCCCCGTCCGCGCCCCAGCGCCTTGCCACGATCCCGCCCTCGGAGGCGGCTCCGAGCACGGCCGCGCCCGCGCCGTCGCCGAAGAGGACGCAGGTGCCGCGGTCCCCCCAGTCGACGAGGGAGGTCATGGACTCGGCGGCGACCAGCAGGACGTGGTCGGCGACTCCGCTCCGGATCAGCCCCTCGGAGACGATCAGGCCATAGGTGAAGCCGCTGCACGCCGCGTTGACATCGAAGGCCGGGATGCCGCCCATGTCCAGCTTGCGCTGGATCAGGCAGGCGGTCGACGGGAAGAGGGTGTCCGGGGTGACCGTGGTCACGACGATGACGTCGATCTTGGGCGAGCCCGCCTTCTCCAGGGCCAGGCGGGCCGCCTTGGCGCCCATCTCGGAGGTGGTCTCGCCGGCGACGGCGCGATGCCGGAGCCGAATCCCGGTCCGCTCCATGATCCAGGCGTCGGAGGTGTCGACCATCCCCTCGAGGTCGGCGTTGCTCAGGATGCCGTCGGGCAGGTGGGCGGCAACGGAGAGGATGCCGGCCCGGCGCTCCCGTGCCGTCATGTCGGTCGATGTCACGGTGCCGTGGAGGGTGGACATCTCAGCCCAGAAGCGCGGGCCGCCCGGCGTGGTTACGGAGGCGGCCCGTCGCGATCCGGCGAGACGGCCTGGTAGCCTTGCACCTGGTCCACTCCGCCTGAGCCGATTGGAGCGAGCCTGCGTCCGCAGGGCCTGCGATCTCAGCCGGAGTGGATGGCGAAATCGGAGCGTTGCCCGGGATGTCGACCCGGGTGGAGGGCGTGGTGGCGAGCAGGTGGACCGAGGTCGAGGTCTACGCGACCTACATGAAGCTGACCGGTGAGCTGGAGGTGTCGGGCTTCGATCGTCTGAGCGACGTGGTCAACAGCAGCGGACGCTACCTGTCGCTCCGCGACACCCGGGCGGAGCCGCTCTCGGTCAACTACCCGGTGCTCAGCCGGGTGGAGCCGCGCACCATCATCGCCAAGTCGGCGGTGATCCTCATCTGCCCGCTCGAGGAGGCCGAGCGCGAGCGCATCCCCAGCGCACACCGCGCCAAGCTCTCCCACCAGGCCGTCTTCAACAGCGTGGCCTTCTCGCTGGTCGGTGACATCCACCTGGAGCCGCGTCAGACCCTCGAGCAGCAGCTCGAGGCCCATCCCGGCGACTTCCTCCCCCTCACCAACGTCTCGGCGCTGTGGGTGACCGCCCTCTCTGCGGAGACGAGCGCGGTCCAGCGCGTATTTGCGCTGCTCAACCCGGCCGCCATCCTCTCCTTCTCCGAGCGCTAGCCGGGTTCGTCAGCACCTGTCGGCCGGTGCGCCGCTCACCCGCGGCTCGTCGCTACGGAGTCTTGGCCCAGGTGACCACGGTGGGCTGACCGGGACGCTCACGCCGCGCGATCACCTGCCAGCCGTCGTTTCCCAGCTGCACCTCGTCGGCCTCGCGCTCATCGTCGCTGTCGGCGCGCTCCATGATCAGGGAACCATCCGGGAGCCGGATGGCCTGGTCGATCTCGGCAGGCGTGACCATGCTCGGAGCGTAGGGTGAGGGCGCGTGCCTTCCAGAGATGGAGCGGTCACGGAACGCCGACGCCAGGTCACAGGCGGACCCATGGATCGCATGGCGCCCTTGTCATCCGTCCTGCGTCGTGAGGAGGTGCACCTCGCCGGCCACCAGGCGGACCGGGCCGTCGACGGTGTCGACCAGCAGCGCGCCGTCGTCGTCGATCCCGAGCGCCGTCCCCTCCACCGTCGACGCCCCGAGCTGCGCTCGGACCGGCCCGCCCAGCCCAGCAGCGCGTGCCGTCCAATCCGCCCGCAGGCTCCCGATACCGCCCGCCTCCACCTGCTGAAGCCGGCGGTGCAGCTCGGGGAGCAGCGTGGTGAGGAACGCCTCCCAGCCGTAGGCGGCCCCGGCCAGCCGGTCCAGGCTGACCCCGGCGACGTCCGCGGGGAAGGCGGGGACGGTGAGGTTGACGCCCAGCCCCAGGATGATCCCGCCGCCCGCCTCGACCTCGGTGAGGATGCCGGCCAGCTTGGCCGAACCCGCGAGCACGTCGTTGGGCCACTTCAGCCGGCAGCTGACGCCGGTCAGGCCGGCGACGGCGTCGGCGACTGCCAGGCCGGTCAGGAGCGGGACCGCCGCTGCCACCTCGGGGCGGCGCCGGAGCAGCAGGCTCATCAGCAGCGCGCTCCCCGCCGGGGCCAGCCACCGGCGGCCGGACCGGCCGCGACCCGACGTCTGCTCCTCCGCCACACAGCAGAAACCCTCGCGGGCACCGGCTCCCGCGGCCTCGCGCACCACGTCCTGGGTGCTCGGCGTCCGCGCCAGCCGGCGNNCGGGAAGAAGTGTGTTCCGCGGCGGATTCGACCGGCTCTCGGGGAGGGCAAGACGTCAACCCATCCTTCAGGAGGGGGAGCGGTTGCTGATCCAGGCCACCTGCATGACCATAAGCGAGCTGCAGGAGCGCGCTGAGGCCGACCGGGACGTCAGGTACGCGCGCCGGAAGAAGATCCGTGCCATCGACCAGCTCATCAACGACTTCGAGATGCTCAACCTCGCCGAGGAGGTGGACGTTCCCGGAGAGTTGAGGCACCGGGCCAACCGGTTCATCGTCGCCGCCGCGCACCCCCTGGTGAAGCGGCCCTGCGACGAGATCCCCATCGCCGACTGGATGGAGGCCCTGTACGACCTCCAGGACACGCTGATGCTCCCCAGCGAGGATGACCTCGACTGAGTTCGGCCTGCTGAGGCCCACCGGCGAGGGACGGCTCGAGCGGTGACCGCTAGGTGATGACGGCCTTGGTCCGCCAGAGTTCGAGCAGGTGGCGGTTCCCCTCGATGGAGAACCGCTCGTCGGGCGTCCGCCGGTTCCAGAGCAGCAGGTAGAGATCGGCGGCCGGTCCGCTCACCACGCAATCCGCCTCTCCCACGCCGCCGGTCACGGCCCGCCGGTCGGGCTCGATCCGGATCGTCCAGGTGTCTCCGGTGTCCGTCGCTCGGATACCGAGGGCCACCGGTGGGTCGGCGACCAGCCGGCCGCGCGCGCGGCTGAAGAAGCCGTAGAGCAGCTCGTCGATCCCGTCGGCTCCGAAGCCGGCCTCGCAGGCGCAGGCCCTGCCGGACGCCATCTCCGCGTCGACCCGGTGGATGGTGGTCTCGTGGGCCTGCCGCCGGGTCCAGAAGGCGAGTGGCGAGGGCGCGGCCAGGAAGGTCCAGCAGGCGAGGTCGGAGGGTGCGCCGGCGAGGGCCCCGACCAATGCGGCGTGGGCGCTCCGGTAGGCGGGGAGGAGCTCGCCGTCCCCGATCGCTGCGAAGTACCTCGCATCCTCCTTCTCGCTGGACGGCTTCGGGTTGCCGGTCACGACGTAGGAGGTCGCCCAGCGATGCACGCCGCCCAGGTGCTGGACCAGGTCGCGGACCTGCCAGCCCGGACAGGTCGGCACCGCCGCGTCCAGTCCCGCGGCGGTGGCCGCCTCGGCAAACAGCTCACCCTCCTCGCGGAGGCGGGCGAGGTGCTCAGCCGCATCCACGCCGTCGCTCCTGCTACTCCGACGCCACGGCGCGGGAGGCGCGCGCCCCGTCGGGTCCGCTGTCCCAGGTGATGATGCGATGGGGGTGGATGCGGATCACCTCCCGGCTCCAGTGCGCGCTCGGCGGCGGCTGATCGGTGAGGGCCTCCGCGGTGCCGCGGATCTCCAGGCCGCGTACGACCCAGGGGGTCGTCGAGACCAGGTCGTCGACTACGAAGGCCACCTGACCGTTGGCCGCCACGTTCTTGAACTTGCGGGTGTTGCCCATGTCCCGGCCCCAGACGTTGATCACCCCGGCCTCGTCGTCGACCTGGTACCCGACCGGGGAGTTCTGCAGAGTCCCCCGGGGGTTCAGGGTGGCCAGGCGGCCCAGCCTCTGGGAGCGCAGGTACTCGAGCTCGAAATCGGTGAACACCACGGAGCGGGCCCTCCTCATCCGGATCTGCTCCCCCGTCACCGCGGCATGCGGGGTTGGCCCCATCCTAGCCCGGCTCCCTTCGAGCCCGACGCGGCTGGCGACGCGCCGTTCCCACCCTCTCCCCCGAGTGCGGGACCCCCTCCCCCCGAAGGCGGTCGTATACTCGATCCCCAGATGAGCGACGCCCCCCCGCCCGAGCCGGACCTCGACTCCGTCGCCGCCTCCCTGCACATGGACGCCGCGGACATCGCGGTCTTCTTCCAGGTGTTCTGCGGCAAGCTGCTCGCCACCGTGCCCGGCGCCGTCCAGGTCCAGCGCGAGGGGGGTCTCTTCAAGAAGGATCACCCCATCCGGAAGATCACGGTACGGGCGGGAGAGGATGTCTTCGACGCCGAGTTGAGCCGTGGTTCGGTTGCGTGCCGGCACGCTCACGCGGTGCGGGGCATCGTTCTCCGCTCCGAGGATCTGGGCTTCGAGGCCTGGCGTCGAGCGCTGGTCGCGGTTCTGGGCACGCAGGCTCAGGTCAGCTCCGAGGCCCTCGCCGGACTGCGTTCCGAAGTCACCTGAGCTTCCCACCCGTCCATCCCCCACAGGAGGCGCGCCCGTCATGACCCAGCAGGAGGATCCCCCCCAGCCGGTCGAGGATCCAACGAAGCCCCTCGAGGGGCTCCCCAAGGACGCGCTGCGCCGCCTCGCCGAGCTGCAGGGCAAGGACGCGCTCTTCACCAGCGACCTCTCGGTCAACGAGTTCCTGCTGGTCAAGGAGGCCGGGTTCCACCCGCGCGGGCTGGTGGTGGGCAGCAGCATCTACCACATCGGCTTCAGCAACAAGGGTTGGAGCACGAGCCGAGAGGTCCAGACCCTGACCCAGGCGATGTACGCGGCCCGCGAGCTCGCCATGAGCCGGATGGAGGAGGAGGCGGCCGTGCTGGGGGCCGACGGGGTCGTCGGCGTCCGTCTCGATGTGGGCTTCTACGAGTGGGGCCGGGGCACGGCCGAGTTCCTCGCCCTGGGCACGGCGGTGAGCGCCGAGGACGGCGGCAACTGGAAGACCCCGGCCGGCAAGCCGTTCACCTCCGACCTCTCCGGCCAGGATTTCTGGACCCTGCTGCAGGCCGGGCATGCACCGCTCGGGCTGGTCATGGGCACCTGCGTCTATCACGTCGCCCACCAGGGGATGTTCCAGGCGATGGGCAACGTGGGGCAGAACAAGGAGATGCCCAACTTCACCCAGGCGCTCTACGAGGCCCGCGAGCTGGCGATGGAGCGGATGCAGGACGAGGCCAAGAAGGTCGGCGCCGAGGGCATCGTCGGGGTGCAGATCCAGGAGAAGTCGCACGTCTGGGGCAGCCACACCATCGAGTTCTTCGCGATGGGAACCGCGGTCCGCAAGCTGCCCGACCGCGAGATCGCCACGCCGCGCATGGTCCTGTCGCTGGACCGCTGATGAGCGACGAGGCCGCCGCAGCCGCCCAGCAGCGCCAGCTGGAGAGCATCGCCTCCCTCGAGCGGGGCGGGTTGCCGCTCGCGGCGCAGGAGCGCATCGAGGAGCTGCGCGAGGGCAGGTCCGCCTGGACCAGCGACCTCTCCGTCTCCGAGATGGCGGCCATCCAGCACGCCGGCTTCGAGCCGGTGGGGATGGTGATGGGCTCGAGCGTGTACCGGATCGCGGCTCAATGGGGGTACACCACCGTCTACGGCATGGGCGGGGCGGTGAGCGGAGGCAGGGTGCGCACCTACCCCTGCCCGCACGGGTTCTACGGTTACGGGGTCGGCAGCGAGCACCGCACCGGGTACAACTGGGAGCACCGCTACTACGAGGCGGGCATCACCGAGACCCGCAATGCCGCGCTGCGCCGGATCCTCGAGGAGGCACACGGCCTGGGCGCTCACGGGGTGGTCGGGGTGCGCATCCTCCGCCGCCACCTGGAGGGCGTCGGCAACTCGCTGGAGTTCACCTGCATCGGCACGGCGGTGCGCCGCCGCGGCGGCCCGCAGCTCCGTTCCCCGTTCATGTCCCATCTGGACGGTGTCGCCTTCAGCAAGCTGCTCCACGGCGGCTACGTCCCCGTGGCTCTGGTGATGGGCATCGGGGCGATGGAGATCGACCCCGGCTGCGGCACCGAGTGGGCGCTGCGCTCGTGGTCCAACACGCGCATCCAGCAGATCAGCGACGGCATCGAGGAGGCCCGGATGCTGGGCATCAACCACCTCGAGGCCGAGGTCGCGACCGTCGACGCCGACGGCGCGGTCGGCGTCGAGACCGATCTCTCCACTTATGAGCTGGGCGGTGAGTCGATGCTGGTCGAGCTCTTCCTGCTCGGCACCGCGGTGCGGCGCTATGCCAAGGAGCCCCTCGACGAGCCCCCGCTGCCGATCATGAGGCTGCGCTGATGTCGGTCATGCCCCACCCCCGCGCCGACGCCGCCCTCGCCTGCCTGGCCGGAAAGGGCGGGGAGCGCCACCAGGGTCGCGCCTTCAGCAGCGATCTCTCCGTCGACGAGGCGGTGCTGCTCAAGGAGATCGGCTACGAGCCGCGCGGGCTGGTGGTCGGCAGCGCCGTCTACCACATCGGCATCCAGTACGCCAACTGGACCACCAACCAGGAGATGAGCGACCTGACCCAGGCGATGTACCAGGCGCGCACCGAGGCCCTCACCGCCATGGAGCGGCACGCCCAGCAGGTCGGCGGTCAGGGCGTGGTCGGCCTCAAGCTCGAGGTCCAGGTCCACCAGGGCGGCCACCCGCTCGCCGAGTTCGTGGCCATGGGCACGGCGGTGGCCAACCCCACCGTGAAGTCGAGTGGGGTGTGGGTCAGCGACCTCTCCGGTCAGGACCTCTACCTGCTGATCCGGTCCGGCTACCAGCCGATCGGTCTCGCCTTCGGGGCCTGCGTCTACCACGTCGCCCACCAGCGGCTCGGTGCCTGGGTCGGCCAGCAGAGCCAGAACGTCGAGCTCGGCAACTACACCTCGGCCCTGTACGAGGCGCGCGAGCTGGCCATGACCCGGATGCAGCAGGAGGCGCAGCGGGCGCGCGCTCACGGCATCGTGGCCATGCGGATCGAGCAGAAGTCGCACATGTGGGGAAGTCACGTCATCGAGTTCCTGGCCATCGGAACCTCGGTCAAGCTGGTGGCCGCCGAGCATCGGAGGATCGCCCCCGAGCTGTCGGTGAGCCTCGACGACGAGGTGATCCCGGTCACCGACGCCGCCGCCGCGGCGGGGGGTGGCTCCGAGGGCTGACCGGGGGATGGTCCCTGATCAATCAGTGCCTTTCGTCACTGGTTGGACGCCGCCGTGAGTTCGACGATCTGCCCACTCGACCGGCGCGGCCGGCCTCACCGGCGCGCCCGAGGATGCCGGGGAAGGTCGCCCCTGGGGAGGTTCCGATGAGCACGGATTCCGGCTACACGAGCAGCCTGCAGGTCGAGCGCCGCTCGATCGAGTACATCCCGCCGGAGGAGCGCCACGGCAAGCCGCGGAGCCTCTTCAACATCTGGTTCGCCTCCAACATGCAGGTGACCGCGGCGGTGACGGGCGCTCTGGCCGTGATCATCGGGCTCTCTCTGCCGTGGGCGCTGCTCGCCATCGTGATCGGCAACCTGGTCGGCGTCGTCTTCATGGCGGCGCACTCGGCGCAGGGTCCCAAGCTGGGCATCCCCCAGATGATCCAGAGCCGCGCGCAGTTCGGCTTCTACGGCGCCATCCTGCCGCTGGTCCTCGTCCTGCTCATGTACGTCGGTTTCTTTGCCACCAGCGCGGTTCTGGGTGGCGCCGCCCTCTCCGGCTGGCTCGGTCTCAACCAGACCCTCGCCACCATCATCGTCTCGGTCGTCTGCACCGTGCTCGCCGTCTACGGCTACCGGATGATCCACCAGTACGAGCGGTGGATCGCGCTGGTGTCGGGCCTCGGCTTCCTCTATCTCACCATCCGGCTGCTCACCGTCCACTCGCTCGGAGCCGTCTGGGTCAACAGCGGCCTGACCTTCGGCACCTTCCTTCTTGCCATCACCTTCGCCGCGACCTGGCAGATCACCTACGCGCCCTATGTCGCCGACTACTCGCGCTACCTTCCCGAGAACACGAGCAAGGCGGCCACCTTCTGGTGGACCGCTGCCGGGTCGGTGATCGGCACCGTCTGGATGATGGCCTTCGGCGCGGTGGCGGTGGCGGTGGCCACCAACGCCTTCGACAGCGGATCGGTCTCCTTCATCGTCGGACTCGGCAATGGCAAGGTGATCGGCTGGGCGATCTCCCTGATCATCATCCTGGGGATCGTGGCTGTGAACGTGCTCAACCTCTATGGCATGTTCATGTCGACGACGACCACGGTCACCGCCCTCGCCAAGATCCGGGTGCACAGGTCGATGCGGGCCGGATTCGTCCTCGGCGCGGCGGTGGTGGGCACGGTGCTCGCCGTGGCCGCCACGTCGAACTTCCTCAACGACTTCGAGAACTTCATCCTCTTCCTCGCCTACTTCCTGGTGCCCTGGACCGCGATCAACCTGATGGACTTCTACTTCGTTCGCCGCGAGAAGTACGACATCGCCTCGATCTTCGACATCAAGGGCATCTACGGGCGGATCGACTGGCGGACCATGGTCGCCTACCTGGTCGCCATCGCTGTCGAGGTCCCGTTCATGAACACGACCTTCTACACCGGGCCGATGGTGAGCCACCTGGGCGGAGGCGACATCTCCTGGATCCTCGGCCTGATCGTCGCCTCCGGTCTCTACCTCCTCCTGCACCGCTCGCTCCGCGTCGGTTCGGGTGTTGCTGCGCCGGTGCGGCCGGCGGCGGTCGCCGAGAGGACGTCCTGATGGCGGGGGCCATGCACGGGCCCCGTGTGGTGCACGCTCCGCGCGGCACCCAGCTCTCCTGCAAGGCGTGGCCGCAGGAGGCCGCCATGCGCATGCTGATGAACAACGTCGACCCGGAGATCGCCGAGCATCCCGACCAGCTCATCGTCTACGGCGGCGGCGGCAAGGCTGCCCGCAGCTGGGCGGCCTTCGACGCCATCGTGGCCAGCCTCCGGGATCTGGACAACGATGAGACCCTGCTGGTGCAGTCGGGCAAGCCGGTCGGCATCTTCCGCACCCACGAGTGGGCGCCGCGGGTGCTCATCGCCAACGCCAACCTGGTGCCGGAGTGGGCCAACTGGCCCGAGTTTCGGCGGCTCGACGCCCTCGGGCTGACCATGTACGGCCAGATGACCGCGGGGTCCTGGATCTACATCGGGACCCAGGGCATCCTGCAGGGCACCTACGAGACCTTTGCGGCGATCGCCGCCAAGCGTTTCGGGGGGACGCTGGCCGGCACCATCACCCTCACCGCAGGGCTCGGCGGCATGGGCGGCGCCCAGCCGATGGCGGTGACCATGAACGAGGGGGTGGCGATCTGTGTCGAGATCGACCCCTCGCGCATCCAGCGCCGCCTGGAGACCGGCTACCTCGACATCGTCGCGGACTCGGTGGACGACGCCCTGGACCGGGCGCTGGAGGCCAAGCGGAACCGCACGCCGCTCTCCATCGCGGTCCTCGGCAACGCGGCGGACGTGGTGCCGGAGCTGCTCGCGAGCGGGGCCGAGATCGATGTGGTCACCGACCAGACATCGGCGCACGATCCCCTCATGTACGTCCCCCGCGGCGTCGCCGTGGAGGAGATGGCGGAGCTGCGCCTCGCCGACCCGGTGGCCCTCACCGCCCGTGCCCGCGAGTCGATGGCGGCCCATGTGGACGCCATGATCGGCTTCCTCGACCGCGGTGCCGAGGTCTTCGACTACGGCAACTCGATCCGCGCCGAGGCCCTGCTGGGCGGCTGCACCCGCGCCTTCGACTTCCCCGGCTTCGTCCCCGCCTATGTCCGCCCGCTCTTCTGCGAGGGCAAGGGTCCGTTCCGATGGGTCGCCCTCTCCGGCGACCCGGCCGACATCGCGGCCACCGACCAGGCGGTGCTCGACGAGTTCCCCGACAACGATCCGCTGGCGCGCTGGATCCGGATGGCCGGCAAGAAGGTCAAGTTCCAGGGCCTGCCCTCCCGCATCTGCTGGCTCGGCTACGGGGAGCGCGACCGTCTCGGCCTTCGGTTCAACGAGATGGTGGCGCGCGGCGACCTCAAGGCGCCGATCGTCATCGGCAGGGATCACCTCGACACCGGCTCGGTCGCGTCGCCGTACCGTGAGACCGAGGGGATGCGCGACGGGTCCGACGCCATCGCCGACTGGCCGCTCCTCAATGCCCTGCTCAACACCGCGTCGGGGGCGTCCTGGGTGTCGATCCACCACGGCGGTGGAGTCGGCATCGGGCGCTCGATTCACGCCGGCCAGGTGACGGTCGCGGACGGGTCTGCCCTGGCGGCTCAGAAGCTCGAGCGGGTGCTCACCAACGANNCCGATGCGCGAGTTCGGGGACTGAGCGTGCCCCATCCGCTGAACGACACGCAGCGGGCGATGCGACAGGTGATCCGCGACTTCTGCCGCAACGAGGTGATGCCGGGAGCGGCCGAGCGGGATCGCACAGCCGCCTATCCCGCGGAGATCATGCGGGGCCTTGGAGAGCTCGGCGCCATGGGGATCACCGTTCCGGAGAGCTGTGGCGGGCTCGGCCTCGACACTCAGACCCAGCTCCTCGCCATCGAGGAGGTGGCCCGCGCCGACGCGGCGCTCGCCTCCATCTACACCGCGCACCTGCTCGCCCTCGAGGTGCTGGTGCCCTACACCAGCGAGGAGCAGAAGCTTCGCTTCATCCCCGAGATGGCGTCGGGGAAGGCGCTGGGCGCGTTCGCCCTCACCGAGCCGGGCTCCGGATCGGACATCGGGGGCATGGACACGGTCGCCCGGCGCGATGGCGACGCCTGGGTGGTGAGCGGCAGCAAGACCTTCATCAGCAACGCGGCCGACGCTGAAACCACGGTGCTCTTCGCCAAGACCGACCCGGCCGCCGGCTTCCGGGGGATCAGCGCCTTTGTGCTCTCGCGCGGCGCGCCCGGCGTCTCCTACTCCGAGCCGCAGGACAAGCTCGGCATTCGCTCCGCGCCCACCCACACCGTCTACCTCGACGGTGCCCGGATCACCGATGACCGGGTCATCGGCGAGCTGGGCTCGGGGGGCAAGATGGCGCTCTCCGCCCTCAACCGGGCGCGCATCGACATCGCGGCGATGGCCAACGGCGTCGCCCAGCGTGCACTGGAGCTGGCTGTCGAGTACGCCACCGCGCGGGTGCAGTTCGGGCATCCCATCCGTGACTTCCAGGCCATCCAGCTCATGCTCGGCGAGATGGACGCCCAGCTGGAGGCCGCTCGCCTCACCGCATGGTGGGCGGCGGCGGAGAAGGACTCGGGTGCCGACCTCCGCCGGGCGGGATCGATCGCCAAATGGGTCGCCACCGAGAGCTGCTGCGCCATCGTCGACAAGGCGGTCCAGGTGCACGGCGGGGCCGGGTACATGCGCGAGAGCGAGATCGAGCGCCTCTACCGCGACGCCCGCATCCTGCGCATCTTCGAGGGGACGTCCCAGATCCAGCTTCTCGGCATCGCAGCCACCCTGGCGACGGCCTTTGATCGCAATGGGGAGGTGGTGTGAGGTGACCACGCAGCCCGACGCGCCCTCCCTGGCCGCGGAGCGGGCGGGGCCCCTGAGCGGCGTCCGGGTGCTGGACCTCTCCCGGATGCTCGCCGGTCCCTACTGCGGAGCACTCCTCGCCGACCTGGGAGCCGAGGTCATCAAGATCGAGGTGCCCGGCCACGGCGACGACGCCCGCCACATCGGGCCCTTCCGCAACGGCGAGAGCATCTACTTCGACATCCTCAACCGGCGCAAGCAGAGCGTGACCATGAACCTCAAGGACGCCGATGCGCGGAGCCTCCTCCTCCGACTCGCCGGCCGTTCCCAGGTCCTGCTCGAGAACTTCCGGCCCGGGGTCACCGAGCACCTCGGCATCGACTACGCGGCGGTCTCCGCCGCCAGCCCCGCCATCGTCTACGCGAGCATCTCCGGCTACGGTCAGTCGGGACCGATGGCCCTCTTCCCCGCCTACGACCTGATCGTGCAGGCGGCGTCGGGACTGATGAGCGTGACCGGCCATCCCGACGGCCCGCCGACCAAGGTGGGGGAGTCCATCGGCGACATCACGGCCGGGGTCTTCGCCGCCCTCGGCATCGTGACCGCGCTCCTCGAGGCCACCCGCACCGGTCGGGGCACCCACCTCGACATCTCGATGCTGGAGAGCCTGCTGGCGCTGGAGGTCACCGTCCAGAGCCAGTACGACGTCAGCGGGGTGGCGCCGTCCAGAGTCGGCAACCGGCACCCGGTCTCGACCCCGTTTGGGGTTTACCAGGCCGCTGACGGCGAGGTCATCCTTGCGGCCGCCAACGACACCCTCTTCGCGCGCGTCGCCGAGCTGATCGAGCGGCCGGAGATGGCCGCGGACCCCCGCTACGCGACCGACGCCCTCCGGACCGAGCACGAGACCGAGGTCCGCGCTGCGATCGAGGCCTGGACGTCCGGGCGAACCGTCGTCGAGGTCGTCGGCGCCGCCGAGCGCCGCGGCGTCCCCACCTCTCCGATCCTTGACTACGGGCAGGCCGTCGCCTTGGAGCAGGTCACGGCCCGCCATGCCCTGGTCCACTTCGACCACCCGATCGCCGGCAGCGTCGACTACGTCGGTCAGCCGGTGCGCTTCTCCTCGTACTCCCCGATCGAGCCGGTGCCGAGCCCGCCGCTCGGCGCCGACACCGACGCCGTCCTCACCGGGCTGCTGGGGGTTGCCGAGGAGGAGCTGGCAGCGCTCCACGCCCGCGGCGCTCTCTGAGCCGTCCCGTCGGGCGCGCCGCTCGGGGTGGGCCGATGGCGGCCGCTCTGCGCGGCGGCTCAGACCGTGCTGGCGAGGCGCGACGCGAAGGCCGCCTCCACCGCGGCGAGCTGCGCCGCGGCTTCCCTCCGCACCCGCTCCACATCGCTCCGCAGCACGTCGGCGCGTGACGAGGCGCTCAACGCGGCGAGATTGACGCTGACGTTGGCCAGGCCGCCGGCCACCGCGGTGTGGAGCAGCTGGCCGGCCGAGTAGGCGTCGGAGATCGCGTTGGNNGGCACCTCCGCCGCCCCGGTCAGCGCCGACTGCACCGCCGCGCTGCGGGCCACTCGCTCCCCGTCCGTGCTACGAGGCTGGCGGTACGCCGCCATCACGGCGTCGAAGGCCGCCGTGTCCCGGTCGGCCAGAGCGGTCAGGGCGATACGTTCGGCGTCGGCCAGGGCGGCCACCTCGGCCATGCGGCCCTCGAGGGTTTCATAACCCTTCCGGCCGGTGGTGAGCCGGGCCACCATGGCGAGCAGCGCCGCGCCCGCGGCGGCGCTCACGGCCGCCATCGCACCCCCGCCTGGGGTCGGTCGACTCGAGGCGAGGGCGTCCAGGAAGCCATCCACCGTCATCGTCCCGATGCCGCTGCCCGGAGTCGAGGAGGGGGCCTGGCCGCCTCCGGGCGGCGCTGCATCGGTCCCGCCGGCCGGGGCGGCGCTGCCGTGGCCGGCCACCAGGGTCTCGATCACCTGGGCCTCGGGCTTGAAGCCGCGCAGCTGCAGGTAGTGGGCGGCGGACTCCGCGAGCGCCGCCATGGGGATGAGACCGACGATCTCGGTGTCCAGCACCTGCATGCCGAAGCGGGTGGCCTCCAGCCGTACCAGTTCGAGGGCCCGGTACGGTGGGGTGGCCAGCGGATCGAGCAGGTTCATCGAAACCTGGACGCAGGCGCGCTCGGGCACCGCGAAGCCGATGGCGCGGACGTGCACCAGGCCGCCGGATCGCTCCCGCACCCGCCTGGCCACCTCCTTGGCGGCGCGCTCGTCGCTGCCGCTCAGGTAGACGTTGAAGGCGACCAGCGGTGGCCGGGCACCGACCGCGGTGGCTCCCGCCTTGCCGAGCCGGTGGGGGCCCATGTCCGGCAGCCGCCTTCCCTCGGCCACGTCTGCCCGGAGTCCCTCGTACTCGCCGCGGCGGACATCGGCCAGGCTGACCCGGTCCGGGGTCGCGGCGGCGCGCTCGTACAGGTAGACGGGGAGGGAGAGGGTGTCGGCGAGCTCGCGGGCAAAGCTTCGGGCCAGCTCCACGCAGTCATCCATCGTCACTCCCCGGATGGGGATGAAGGGGATCACGTCGACCGCCCCCATCCGGGGATGGCTGCCGTGCTGCTGCTCCATGTCGATCAGCTCGACCGCCTTGGCGGCTCCCGCCATCGCCGCGGCACGGGCGGCCTGCGGCGATCCGATCAGGGTGGTGTCCAGCCGGTTGTGGTCGGGGTCCGACTGGCGGTTGAGCAGCGTGATGCCGGGGACGGACGTCATCGCTGCCACGATGGCGTCCATCACCTCGGCACGGCGACCGTCGCTGAAGTTGGGAACCACCAACACCAGCGGTTCCGGTGTCCCAGGCGCAGCTCCGCTCACGGGCGTCGCCGGATGCGGTTAGGCGGCCGAGACGTCGGCGGGATGGAGGATGCCGGCCACCTCGTTCAGGGGCATGTCGTCGCTCGGCAGGATGATGTCGCTCTTGGTGACATCCGCGCCCCCGAGGACGACGCCCTTCTCCTTGACGAACGCGGTGACGTCTCGGAGGACCGAGTGGTATGCGGCGTCGTCGTTGGCCTCGACGGCGGCGACCAGCCGGCGGTCGTACATGTCCAGGTCGGACTGGAGCGACGCCTCCAGGCGGTACTGATCATCGCCGTGGATGCGGACCACGATCCCCTGCGCGCTGATCGCCGCGGGGGCCGCCGCGGCCGGCGCGGGCAGCGCCGCCTGCTGCTTCATGGCGGCCAGCTTGGCCTGCACGCTGCTGTCCACGACGGTCGCGCTGATCTGATCCTCGAGCGTGGAGGTGCCGCCGGTGAGCAGCGGGGTGTCCAGGGTGCCGCTCTCCAGCAGGGCATCCACGGCGTCGGCGTGGGCCTGGGTGCGGGCGATCTTGTCCTGGGCGCGCTGCATCATCATGGCCGCGTCGCTGGTGTGCTCACCGATGCCGGCCAGGGTGTCCCCGGCCGTGCTGGTCGCCTTGGCCGCCTCGTATGACGCCTTGAGCGACTCCCGCTGGGTGGCGAACGACTGCACCTTGGCCTGGTACTTCTGGAGCGCCACCTGCAGCTTCTCGACCTGGGCTCTGAGCGTCTCGATCTGCGGGTCCAGCGCCTGGCGCTGCTGCTGGAGAACCTCGGCCTGGGTCAATGCCTGGGTGGCCAGGTCATCCTTGCCCGCCGAGACGGCCTTCTGAGCGGCGTCGTTCAGCGAGGCGATCCGGGTGTCCATCGTCTTGGCCTGGTTCTCGACCCGCTTCTGGCCAGTGGTCGCCTCGACCAGCGCGGTCCGGAGCTTCTGCTGCTGCTCCAGCAGCTGCTGGTACGAGAGGTCGATCGCCTGGGACGGGTCCTCCATCTTGTCCAGAGCGGCGTTGGACTTCTGCTGGACGATGTTGCTGAAGCGCCGGAACACGCTCATGTGGGGTCTCCTTCGGGGTGGCAGCCGGACTATGGGGACGCTGCGAATTCTATGCACTGACTGGCCGCCCCGCTCTGCCACTCGGCGCGTCCAACCGAATTGCACCCCTTTGCCAGTCCCGGGAGGAGTGAGCGGCGCGAGGGCGGACGGCGGTTGCGCTCAGCGGAGGCCGAGGGGCGCCGCCGCGGCGGCCGCCGCCTGGGCCCGGGTGAGCACCCCGGTGGCCACCAGGCGGCCGAGGACGTACGACTGTCGCTGCCCGGCGAGGGCCAGGTGCTGGAGGGGGTCCAGCAGGCTTGGTGCCTGGGGGAGCCCGGCGAGGAGCGACGCCTGGGCCCAGCTCAGCCGGCCCGGAGGGAGGCCGAAGTACCCCTCGCTGGCGGCGAGCACCCCGTAGTAGCCGTTGCCGAAGTAGATCGCGCTCAGGTACATGCTGAGGATGGCCCGCTTGGTGTAGTGGCCGTCCAGCTTGAGGGCGAGCGCGACCTGGGCGATCCGGTCGGGGACCCCGGTCCGACCGCCCGTGTAGAGCACCTTGGCGAGCTGCTCGGTGATGGTGCTGCCTCCCCCGTCCACCCCGGTGAACCATCCCCAGAGCGCCCGGCCCGCTCCGGCCACATCAATCCCGTCGTTGCTGTAGAAGGTGCCGTCCTCGGCCGCCACGATCGCCTCGGAAACGCGCCAGGAGGGCTCCGCCAGGACCGGCACGGAGCCGTGCTCGCGGTCGATGGCCGCGATCAGCGAGGGCGTCTTCATCGCGGTGATGAGGTGATTGAAGAAGCGCTGCTTGGCGCTCTCGAAGGCCGAACGCGCGGCGGATTTGGCCTGCCTGTTCAGCGTGCCCTTGTCGCCGGTGACATTGGCGGCCTTCAGCGCCGCATCGAGATTATTGTGGATGACGGCGAAGGCCCCGGCATAGGCGTCGTAAATCGCGATCTGCTCGTCGCCGAGGCGATGTTCGAGCAGCTCATATTCGACGCCTTCATAGGAGAGCGAGCGGGCGGCATAGAGACCGAGCGCCTTGAGGTCGCGCGCCAGCACTTCCATCGCCGCGACGCCGCCAGCCTCGATGGCCTCCACGAACTCCGCCCTTGTGGCGAACGGGAAATCCTCGCCGCCCCACAGGCCAAGCCGCTGGGCGTAGGCGAGATTATGAACCGTGGTGCCGCCGGTCGCCGAGACATAGACGACCCGGGCGTCGGGCAGCGCGTGCTGGAGCCGCAGGCCTGCACGCCCCTGTTGCGAAGCCGCCTGATCGCCGCGCTCTCCCTTGCCGCCGGCGGCGTTCTGCATGGCGTGGCTCTCGTCGAAAACGATCACCCCGTCGAAATCCTGCCCCAGCCAATCGACGATCTGTTTTACGCGCGAAGCCTTGTCGTCCCGGGCGTCGGAGCGCAGCGTGGCGTAGGTCGTGAACAATATGCCCTCGGCCAAGCGGATCGGCGTCCCCTGACGAAAGCGCGAAAGCGGGGTGATCAACAGGCGTTCCTGTCCGAGCGCCGACCAATCGCGCTGGGCGTCTTCGAGCAGCTTGTCGGATTTCGAAACCCAGACCGCGCGGCGGCGACCCTTGAGCCAGTTGTCGAGCAGGATTCCGGCGACCTGGCGGCCCTTGCCGGCGCCGGTGCCGTCGCCCAGAAACCAGCCGCGCCGGAATCGCACGGCGTTCTCGGCGTCGTCCGGGGCGGCGGTGACGATATCGAAGGTCTCGTCGACCTTCCACGCTCCCGCGAGAAAGCCGGCATGGGCCTCGCCCGCCTGGATGACGCTCTCAAGCTGCGCGTCGGACAACAGGCCGTCGCCGACGAGGGAACCCGGCAGATGCGGGCGATAACTGGGCTTCGGCGGAGCGACCGAGGCCATCGCCGCCGATTGCACCAGCTTGGTCGGATGTGCTTTTGCGCCGGGAATATTGATCGACTGGAGCGCGTATTCCTCGTAGAGTGCGTCGGTGATGCGGCGACCATCGACGGCTTTCCAGTCGATTGTCTCATAGGCGAGTTCGACGGCTTCGGGTTCTATCGTTGCCGCCGGCGCCGAAGCGCGTCGCGTCGCCACGGAGCGCGAAACAGCGGCGCCAATCGGGCGGGAGACTGCTGGCGTGGGAACGCGAACCAGCGTCGGCAGCCTTTGCGGCACATATTGCGCGATCCAACCGAGCAATGTCGTGACATCCGGCGAGACGCCAAGAGGCGCCAGAAACGCCATAGAGTCGTCGGCGGGGATTTTGTCGATCACCGTCAGCCTAGTGTCGATGGTCGTGCCATGTTTGGCATAGACCGCGCCGTCGATCGCCGCCGAGAACACGACGCGACCGCGTTCCTGCAGGCGGACGAACGCCGGTTGCCAAGCCGGATTGTCCGGCGCGCAACCCGCCCCGGTAATCGCGACAAGACGCCCGCCCTCGGCAAGCCGCGACAGCGCCGAGCCGATATGGCGTAGCGCGGCGTCGGCCATGCCGCGATCGACATTGGCGAGCGCGGAGAATGGCGGATTCATCAGCACGACGCTCGGCGCCACTCCCGCGTCGAGATGATCGTCGATCTGCGCCGCGTCGAATTTTGTCAGGGCGACGCCCGGAAAGAGCTGCTGCAACAGGCCAGCGCGGCTTTCCGCAAGTTCGTTGAGAACGCACGAGGCGCTGGCAAGCTCAGTGAAAATGGCGAGCAAGCCGGTTCCGGCCGAAGGTTCCAGCACCAGATCGGCCGGAGTGATCGCGGCCGCGACGCTTGCGGCAAGCCCTAACGTGATCGGCGTCGAGAATTGCTGCAGCGTCTGGCTCTCTTCGGAGCGGCGCGTATGGGTGGGTAGCAGGCTGGCGATCTTAGCCAGCATCGGCGCCATGGCGGCGTTTGACCCCGCGCGCGAGCGCATGACCGGGCCAAATTTGCGCAAAAACAGCACCGTCGCCGCCTCGCAGGCGTCATAGGCGGTCTTCCAGTCCCAGGCGCCCTCCGTATCGGAGCCGCCAAAGGCCGAATCCATCACGGCGCGGAGGACGCCGGCGTCGATGCGCTGACCGCGTTCAAGATGGGGAAGCAGGAGATGCGCGGCGTCGAACAGCGGCGCGGCGGCGATTGTGGCCGCACGAACAGATATCGTCATGTCGGAAACCTCAAGAGAGCGGGAACGGGCTTGAGCCGTCAGGCGCTCTCTCTCGCTCCCGCCGGCTCAATCCTTCCCGGCCCTCCTCTCCCTCTACCCGGTGGAGACTGCAGCGTGTGAAGCAGTTCCCGCAGCCTTGGCGTCGCCAGCGGCGTTCGCGCGGCAACGCGCGCGCCACTGCAGGGCGTAAGGACGATCCGTTGGCGTCAGCAGGTCGAGGATCGCAACGGGGCAATTGGATTCGTAAGGGCCCATCCCTTCGGTGAGGTCTTTGTAACCGAAGATGTAACCCTCGCGATCGCGCGGATCGTACGCAACAAGGCAGATCAGTGCGAACACCTCATGCTTGCCAGTCTCGAAAATGGTCTGTTCGACAGCGGCGTAATAAACGCTGTTGCCGACGAGTTCGGAGCGCAGGACTTTGGACACTCCGTCCGAACGCTCGAAGCTGAATTGCGCGTCGAGATATTCCTGCGGGCCTGCATGGCCGTGGAGGGATTTCATATAAAGCCAGCCCATGGCTGATGTTCCTTCTCATTTGGGGGATGAAGACGGCGCCTGTCGCCAAAGCGGGCGCCGTCCTGAGGAGTGAAAATTTCTCGGGGATCAGCGAACTGGAGCGAGCCGCTGCTCGGCCTCGCGGATGGCGGCCAAGGCCGCTTTGAAGACCGCGGAATCGCCTTCCTCCTTCAGTTCCAATCGCTCGGCGACTTTGATGCAGGCGGCGCGGATGTCGGCGTCCGTGACGGCGGCGGCGGCAATCGAGGTCAGCGTTTCGTCGGCCTCGATGAGGCGGGGAATCATTTGTCGAACCTGCTCTTCGTGAAGACGCAGCAGGACATGAACGCCAAAGCCCGGCGCCGCTGCGAGCGGACCATGCTCGGCCTCGTCGAGAAAATCGCCAATAATGTCCTGCGTGCTCTTGCCCTTGATCGCATCGGCGGTGACGACCACGGCCATCCCACCAAAACCATCCGAGCGCATTTTTGTGCAGGTGAAAGAGGTGACGATGGCGATGTGGTTCAGCGTCGACGAGCGTTTGACGATCTCCTGGAAGATGAATTCGTACGACGTCATGCTGAGATCCATCTGGACATAAGGCTCGTCGTCGCTCAAGTCCTTCAACTGGCCTTGCACGAAGGCCGCCGTCTCGCTGGCGCCGCCCTCAACCGAGGCGAGCGCCGCGCGGAGCGCTTCGATGGGCAGCTCGATTTGATCGTTCGGCGACGTCTCCGCGAAAAAATAGAGTCCGTCGCCGTCCGGTTCGCTTTCAAAAATATGCGTCAACAACAGTCGTTCCAGCGCCGTCATGTCGGCGTTGGGGATGGTCGGTTGAACCACCGTGGGCGAGGCGTAGTCGGGCATGCTGTCCTCCTTAAAGATGGAAAAACCCGGCGCGATGGCCGGGCTCCTTGTCGGAAGTGGATAGGGGATTAGCGCCGGGCGGTTTTGCCGCCCGGCGGAAGATTCACTCGGCGGCGGCCGCGTGTGGCTCTTCCTCGGCTTCCGTCTGACTGTCGCCCTCGTCTTCCGCGAGGAAATCCGGCAGCGCTTCAACTTCGCCCGACTCGCCAACCGGCGCATCTGTCGACACGTCGAACGGCCCAAGACGCAGCGGCTCGGGCAACCAGCCAGCGTCAGCGAGCATGCGCTCGGCCACCTTGGCCATTTCAGTTTTCGTCAAATGCTCGATCAGCCGCGCCGACTTCTCGCCCTTCGCTTCGCGCACCGCCTCGATGATGCGGACCTTCGGCACTCGGCCGAGATAATTCTCGACGGTCGGCGCCCAACCGGCAGCGGCTATGTCGAGATTGACGTCGCGGGCAAGTTGATCGCCATGCTCAAGCGCATCGGGACGCCGGTTCCACGGCTCCTTCACGACATTGACGCTGAGAGAAGCGCAATGCGCGAACAGCGCGCTCTTATTGTCGTCACTGAGCGCCGTCAGCGCCGCCCAGAGGTCGGCGGGCTCTTCCGGCAATTGCTTCGCCCAGTGTCCGTGGCGGATGTCGATGGCCTTGGCCGAAGCGGTTTCGGCGAGCCCCGGCGCCTGCACGCCGAACCCCGAATTCTTCGCGGTGATCTCCAGGCAGGAGTTTGAGGGACGGTGGTAAAAGGCGCCAAGGCAAAGCGCATGCAACACGGCCTGGAAGGCGACATTCGGCTCGTTGGCCAACGCATCGCGTAGCGCCAAAGTGCGATCGGCGGTCAGTTCGGTCACCAGCCGATCCGAAAGCGGACGAATGATGTCGTCCTCCTCCGGCGTCTCCGTTCCCGAATCCGTCGGCGCGCCGGCGATGGGCATGGCCGGAGCCTGCACTGCGCTTGCGACGCCGGCACTCTCCGCCAGCTCCTGATCGCCGCGGGACAAAGCCTCCGTCGACGCCTCGCCTTCGACAGCCACGATCCGCGCTTCGTCCTCGGGACGTATATAGCCGCCCTCAATTTTCAGCGCGCCTTGATAATCGAGGCTCACAAAAACCCCGGCGCGCGCCATGTCGGCCGGAGCGTAAACCGGAAGGCGCTCGTCGACAGCGGCGATCAACTGTTCGAGTTCACCGAGGCGCTGATCGACCGCTTCGGGGAGTTCCTCCATGCCTTCATATTCGTCCGAGAGCGCCCCGTATTCGGCAAGAACCGCGTCGTGACGCGCCTGCTCCTCCTCCGTCAGCGCCGCTTGGGCGGCCGGCAAACGGCGCAAGCCTCCCGTGTGCCCGTAGGGGAAATTGATCGAGAATTCGCTCCATTTCCAACCCTCGGCGCCAATTCTGTCGGCCTCCTTGGCGAGCTTTTCCCGCGCCAGCCTGTCCAGTAGCGCCGTGTTCTGAAGCCAGCCGCCGGTGTCGCTGGAAAAGAGATCGCGCAGAACGCTCCCGCCCGCCGACTCATAGGCCTCGACGCCGACGAAGACAGCGCGGCGATCCGAGGTTTTGACCGCCCCCTCGGTCAACACGCGCCGGATCGTATGCGGGTCCTTGTTGAAGGCGCGCGACAGACTTTCCCAAACCTGCTCCTGGCGCGCGTGATCCTCGCTGACGGTGAAGGCCATCAGCTGTTCGAGGCTCATCTCCTCGGCGACATAGAAATCGAGTAGTTTTGGGCTTGCCGCCGCGAGTTTTAGGCGCTGGCGCACCACCTGCGCCGAAACGAAGAACCGCGCCGCGATCTCCTCGATCGCCAGCCCTTGCCCGAGCAGCCGCTCGAAAGCCCGAAACTGATCTAACGGATGCA
>PLAK01000136.1 GCA_003134115.1 Candidatus Changshengia sp. | reverse complement strand
CACCGGGGTTCACGAGCAGGGAGCCGATCCGCTCCGCCGGGTCCGTGGCCGGCACCACCACAACCGAGGTGGGGATGGTGCCCAGGGACGGCTCCGCGTAGTCGAGGGGCACCCAGAGGGTGTCGCAATGGGCTCCGGGAGGCGGGGTCGCGCTGCAGGTGGCCGGCACCAGCCCGGGTGGGGTGCTGGACGGTCCCGAGCCGGCGCTCGGAGATGGCGCGGCGCCGGCGCCGGCCCCGGCCCCGGAGGCCAACGATGCCGGCCCTCCGGCAAGCAGGAGGAGGGCTGTGGCGCCGAGAGAGGCGATCCACGGGCGGGGCTCCGTTCGCATCCCCGAAACAGTATTCGCAACGAGCACCCGCTGGCGGCGCCGGCACGCGGTGTACGCTGAGAGGGCCGTGAGCGCAGCCCACACCCTCGGCGAGCTCCGCCGTGCCGAGTACCGAGTGCAGCCGATCAAGTCGGAGCTTCGGCGCAACCTGATCCGGAAGCTCCGCAGCGGGGAGCGACTCTTCCCCGGGATCGTCGGTTACGACGATTCCGTCATCCCCCAGGTGGAGAACGCCATCCTCGCCGGTCAGGACATCGTCCTCCTGGGCGAGCGCGGCCAGGCCAAGTCGCGGCTGATCCGCTCGCTCACCTCGCTGCTCGACGAGGCCGTGCCCGCCATCGCCGGCTGCGAGATCAATGACGACCCCTATGCGCCCATCTGCCGGCGCTGCCGCGACCTGGTGGCGGAGCTGGGGGAGGAGACGCCCATCACGTGGTTGGGAGCCGAGGACCGCTACGGGGAGAAGCTGGCCACCCCCGACACCTCGATCGCCGACCTCATCGGCGAGGTGGATCCGATCCGGGTGGCCGAGGGCCGTTACCTCTCGGATGAGCTGGTCATCCATTACGGGCTGGTGCCCCGCACCAACCGGGGCATCTTCGCCATCAACGAGCTGCCCGACCTCGCCGAGCGCATCCAGGTGGGGCTGCTCAACATCATCGAGGAGCGGGACGTCCAGATCCGCGGCTTCAGGATCCGGTTGCCGCTCGACGTGCTCGTGGTCGCCACCGCCAACCCCGAGGACTACACCAACCGTGGCCGCATCATCACCCCGCTCAAGGACCGCTTCGGCGCCCAGGTGCGCACCCACTACCCACGCACCGTCGAGGACGAGATCGCCATCGCAGAGCAGGAGCGGGTGGTCTTCGACGACACGCCCGTCCCGGTCCACGTGCCCCAGCATATGAAGGAGATCGCGGTCGAGATCACCCACCTGGCCCGGCGGCATCCCCAGATCAACCAGCGGAGCGGGGTCTCGGTCCGGGTCACCACCGCCAACTACGAGAGCCTGGCCAGCAGCGCTCTGCGACGTGCCCTCATCACCGGGGAGAAGGAGGCCGTGGCGCGGGTCAGCGACCTGGCCGCGGTCACCGCATCCACCTCCGGCAAGGTTGAGCTGGACACGCTGGATGACAGCGACAACGACCAGGTTTTAGACAAGATAGTCCGCAACGCGTGCAGCAACGTCTTCCGCCGCCACTTCTCCGCGACCGAGCTCGCCGACCTCGTCCAGCGTTTCGACCAGGGCGGCTTCACCGTCGAGGTCGGGCCCCTGATGACGGCGGAGTCCTATGGCCAGGCCATCGGCGAGCTGCCCGGCCTGGCTCCGGCACGCCAGAAGCTCGGCGAGCCGGACACTCCGCAGTCGATGGCGGCGGTGCTGGAGTTCGTCCTCGAGGGCCTGCATCTCGGCAAGCGGCTGAACAAGACGGCTCTGGACAGCACCTCCGTCTACGGCGGCTGAGGCGGGGAGATGGCCGTGCCCCGGCATCGGTTCTCCGCCTGGGACGGCTCCCAGGAGCCGCTCGGGTCGGATGTGGAGGCGCTCTTCGACCGTCTGAGTGAGGACGTCTTCCACGGCTGGGACTTCGAGTCGGCGCTCCGGCGGCTGCTGGAACAGGGCTGGCGGGATGGGCGGGGCAAGCGCCTCGCCGGGATGGACGAGATGCTCGACAAGCTGCGCCGGCGGCGGCAGACACAGCTGGAACGCTTCAACCTCGACTCGGTCTTCGAGGACATGCGGGAGAAGCTCGACCGGGTGATCTCCCAGGAGCGCAGGGGCATCCAGGAACGTCTCGATCAGGCTCCCGACGAGGGGCGCCGCGTGCTGGAGCGCGTCGTCGCGCAGCGGAGCCGGCAGCTCGATGAGCTCCCCTCCGAGCCAGGTGGCGCCATCCGGAGCCTCCGCGACTACGAGTTCATGGACAGCCGGGCGGAGGCCGCCTTCCTGCGCCTCCTCGAGGAGATCCGGCGCAACGTCGTGGACTCCTACTTCAAGGAGATGACCCAGTCGATGCAGGCGATGACCGGCGAGGAGATGGCCGGGCTCCGCGAGATGGCCGGCGACCTGAACGCGCTGCTGCGCCGCAAGCTCGACGGTGCATCCGAGCCCGATCTGCAGCGCGGCTACGAGGCCTTTCTCCAGCGCTGGGGAGCGCTCTTCCCCAACGCGCCCGCCGGCTTCGAGGAGTTCGTCGAACAGCTGATGCGCCAGATGGCGCGCATGGACTCGCTGCTCCAGTCCCTCTCCCCCGAGATGCGTGCGGAGATGGAGTCGGTGGTCGGGTCCGTCTTCAACGATCCCGAGCTCCAGGACACCCTCGCCGAGCTGGCAGGGACCCTCGACCAGCTCTCACCCCGGGCCAGGCTGGGCAACCGCTACCGCTTCTTCGGCGAGCAGGACGTCTCCCTCGAGGAGGCGATGGGGCTGATGGACCGGCTCCAGTCGATCGAGGAGGCGGAGGGCGACCTCCGCGGGGTGCTGCGCGGCGAGGGGCTCGACGAGCCGGCGCTGGCCCGGCTCCGGCAGCTCCTCGGCGAGGATGCCGCGCGGAGCCTCGGCGAGATGCGGCAGCTCATGGAGGAGCTGGAGGGCTGCGGGCTGGTCGAGCTCGACCCGGAGGGGACGCGGCTCACGGCGCGGGGGATGCGCAAGATCGGCCAGAAGGCGCTCGGAGACCTCTTCGCCCGGCTGCGTCGGGATCGCTTCGGGGAGCATGACCTGACGCGCCTCGGGCACGGCGGCGAGCGGGGCGACGACAGCAAGGCCTACGAGTTCGGCGACCCCTTCGACCTGGACGTCCAGAGGACGGTGATGAACGCGGTGACCCGGGAGGCCGAGGGCGCGCGCCAGGGTCCCACCGGCCCCCCACCCGGGAGGAACGCCAGCCGCGCCGGGCTGCGCTCGAGCTCGAGGCCGGTGCCCCGCCTGCACCCGGAGGACTTCGAGATTCACCAGACGGAGTCGCTGACCCGCTGCGCCACCGTGCTGATGCTCGACATGAGCCGCTCCATGCCGCTCCGGGGCTACTTCTACGCCGCCAAGAAGATGGCGCTGGCTCTCGACACCCTGATCCGGAGCCAGTACCCGCGCGATGCGCTCACGGTGGTCGGGTTCAGCGACCTGGCCCGAGAGGTCCCCTCCAGTGCCCTCTCTCAGCTCACGGTCAACGAGTACGTCTACGGGACCAACTTCCAGCATGCCCTGATGCTGGCGCGGCGCATCCTCGGCCGCAGCCACGCCGAGAACAAGCAGGTGATCATCGTGAGCGACGGCGAGCCCACCGCCCACATCGAGGGCGGGCGCCCCGTCTTCTCCTATCCGCCCCTCCCCGAGACCATCGTCAAGACACTGATCGAGGTGCGTCGCTGCACGCTGGAGCGGATCGTCATCAACACCTTCATGCTGGAGTCGAGCCGACAGCTGGTGCGGTTCGTCGACCAGATGACCCGGCTCAACCGCGGTCGCGCCTTCTTCGTCAGCCCCGAGAGCCTCGGCGATTACGTGCTCGTGGACTACGTCCGATCGAGGCCCCGGGCGGCCGCGTGAGCCGAGGGGCTCCCGACTTGACGCTGGGCCTCGTGGTAAGGTACCTTGACAGGCCATGAGCCTGAACCCGGCCCCGCCAAGCCCTCCCGCGCCCGTCCCCCTCACGCCGCCCAACCCTCCCGCGCCGCCCGTCGCTCCGCCGCTCCCGATGGCCGCCGTCGAGGAATTGATCGCGGCCCGCGCCGTCGACGCGGTCAAGGTGTACGGCCGCGGCGACACCGCGGTCCGCGCTCTCGACGGGGTCACCGTCGACTTCCTCGCCCACCGGTACACCGCGATCATGGGTGCCTCGGGGTCCGGCAAGTCGACCCTACTCCACTGCCTCGCCGGGCTCGACCGGCTCACCTCCGGCGAGACCTTCATCGGCGGGTACGAGCTCGGCCGGCTGAGCGATCGCCAGCTCACCCTGCTCCGCCGGGAGAAGGTGGGCTTCATCTTCCAGGCCCTCAACCTCGTGCCCACGCTCAACGCGCTCGAGAACATCCTTCTGCCCCTGACCATCGCGGGCCGCAAGCCGGACCAGGGCGTCTTGGACGGGGTGGTGCAGATCACCGGCATCGGGGACCGGCTCCGGCACCGTCCGAGCGAGCTCTCCGGCGGCCAGCAGCAGCGGGTGGCCGCAGCCCGCGCGCTGGTGAGCCGTCCCGAGATCATCTTCGCCGATGAGCCCACCGGAAACCTGGACTCCAAGGCCGGAGGCGAGCTGCTCGGCTTCCTGCGCAAGGCGGTCGACGACCTCGGTCAGACCATCGTGATGGTCACCCACGACGCCTTCGCCGCGTCCCACACCGACCGTGTGGTCTTCCTGGCCGACGGCCGCGTGGTGCAGGACATGCTGTCCCCCACCACCGACTCGGTCCTGGCGGTCGTCCGCCACCTGGGCGAATGACGCCGGGATCGGCGCCTCGAACCGAGAACTGATGCTCAAGGTCAGTCTTCGCAGCCTCCTGAGCCATAAGCTCAGGCTCGTCCTGACGGCGGTCGCCATCATCCTGGGCGTCACCTTTGTCTCCGGCACCCTGGTCCTCACCGACACCATCCGGAGCACCTTCGAAGGTGTGCTCAGCAACGTCGACAAGGGTGTTGCCGTCCAGGTGAAGGGTGCGTCGCCCGCGACCGCGACCGGCCGCCTTTCGGGCGCGACCCTGCCACTCCCCGAGCAGGTGCTCGCCCGGGTGCAGAAGGTGTCCGGCGTGGCGGACGCCGTCGGGGTGGTCGAGCGCTCCGGGGTCTCGCTGCTCACCGACGGGCAGGTGGTCGGGGGCACCGACCAGCGGACGCTGCTCGGACTCAACTGGATCTCCGACTCCCAGCTCTCCACGTTTCAGCTCACCTCCGGGACCGCTCCCCGGGCCTCCAACGACGTGGTCATCAACTCCCGCACCGCGACCGACGGGCACCTCGTCGTCGGCCAGCAGATCCAGGTGAGCTTCGAAGCATCCGCCGCGCAGACCTTCGTGATCAGCGGCATCGCCACCTATGGCGGCCAGAGCAGCATTGCCACCGAGGGCTTCGCCCTCTTCACCCTGCCCACCGCCGAGTCCGTCCTCGAGGCCAACAACACCTTCGACGTCATCGACGTCAGCGCTCAATCGGGGGTCACCGACCTCCAGCTCCGCGACCGGGTGGCCAGCGCCCTGAGCGGGACGCCGGTCCAGGTCCAGACCGGGGCGCAGGCGGCCTCTCAGACCGAGCAGAACGCGGTCACCGAGATCAACCTGTTCATCGGCACCCCGCTCCTCGTCTTCGCCTTCATCGCCGTCTTCGTCGGCAGCTTCCTGATCGCCAACACCTTCAGCATCCTGGTGGCCCAGCGGACCCAGGAACTCGCATTGCTGCGCGCACTGGGAGCGACTCGTGCCCAGGTCTTCACCGAGGTCATCACCGAGGCGGCGCTGAGCGGGGTGCTCGCCTCGCTGGCCGGCTTCGTCTTAGGCATCCTGGTCGCGGACCTGCTCATCCACGTCTTCAGCTCGACCGCCAAGTTGAGCGTGCAGGCCAATGCGCTGATCGTCTCCGTCCTGGTCGGCACAATCATCACCGTGATCGCCGCGGCGCTCCCGGCTCGGCGGGCGACGCGGATCTCCCCGGTGGCCGCGCTGCGCGAGGCCCAGCCTGAGATCCAGGGGCTGCCGCGCACGCGGATCGGCTTCGGCCTGCTGCTCTTCCTCGGAGGCACTGCCGGGCTGCTCCAGACCCTCTTCGGCGCCAGCGCGACCTCCGGCCCCAATCTCGAGGTGCTGGGGCTGTCCGTGCTGGCGATCTTCCTGGGCGCGGCCCTGCTCGCGCCCATCCTGGTCCGGCCGGTGGCAACGGTGTTGGGGTGGCCGGCCCGGCTGCGCGGCGCCCCAGGCCGGCTGGCCGGGGAGAACGCCCGCCGCAACCCACGCCGCACCGCCCTCACCTCGGCCGCACTGATGATCGGTCTTGCCCTGGTCACCGCGGTGGCGGTGATCACCGCCTCCTTGGAGGCGAGCATCAACCAGGCCATCGACGGCACCGTCAGAGCCCAGCTGGTGGTGCTCGACGAGGGCAGCGGCGGCTTCAGCCCGCAGGTCGCCGCCACGCTGCGGAGCGACCCGAGGCTCGCCGACGTCTCCGAGATCCGGGGCAGCGCCGCGCTGGTCGAATNNCCGCATCTTCAGCTTCAGCATGACCTCGGGCACCGAAACCAGCATCGACGCCACCAACACGACGATGGTGGACTCGACGGAGGCGGCGACCGAGAACGTCCACGTCGGCAGCGTGGTGACCATGACCTTCCCCAACGCGGACGAGGTCAAGATGACCGTCGGGGGCATCTACACGCCCGACGCTCTCATCAGCGGCTACCTGGTTTCCCTGACCACGCTCAACGCCCACCTCACCACCGTGCGGGATCAGGATGTCGCCGTCAACGCCGCGCCTGGCGTGTCGCTCTCCACCGCCGACGCGTCGCTGCTCAACGACCTGAGGACGTACCCAGAGCTGAGCGGTCTCACCAAGACGCAGTACAAGAACCTGATCTCTGCCGGGCTCAACACCTTCCTCAACCTGATCTACGTCCTCCTCGGGCTGGCCATCATCATCGCCGTCTTCGGCATCATCAACACCCTGGCGCTCAGCGTCCTGGAGCGCACCCGGGAGATCGGGCTGCTGCGAGCCGTCGGGATGACCCGCGGTCAGACCCGGGAGATGGTGGCCTGGGAGTCCGTCATCATCGCCCTGCTGGGCGCCGTCCTCGGCCTGGCGGTTGGCTCCGGGCTGGGCATCGCACTGGTCAGCGCGCTCCACAGCCAGGGGATCACTCAGACAGCCGTCCCGGGCAACAACCTGATCCTCTACGCCGTGGCCGCCGGGCTCTTTGGGATCGTCGCGTCCATCTTCCCCGCGATCCGCGCCTCGCGGATCGACGTCCTCCGCGCCGTCACCACCGAGTAGCGGGCGGACTGCGGCAGACTGTCCCCATGCCCGACCCGGCCGATCGTCATGCGTTCGCCGAGCGCATCAGGCTCCAGCTGCGGTCGCGCTACCACGGCGTCGAGGTGGTGATCGACGAGGCGGCCTTCGCCCTGCGCCTCAGGGGGGCCGGAGTCGACGTCCCGCTTCCCCTTGGGCCGCTCCACCACGCCTGCGAACGGGCTCCCGAGCGTGCCGCGAGCCTCATCGCCGACTACGTCCGGCGGGCGGAGCGCCAGCTCAGCCCGAGGGCCCCTGCTGAGGTGAGCCCGAGCCGGCTGCTCTGGTGCGTCCGAGGCGTCCGCTACCTCGACGGCCTGAGCCGGGCGGCAGAGCTGACCACCCGGCCCCTCGGCGCGGAGATGGTCGCCTTCCTCGCCGAGACCATGCCGGGCTCGGTGATGCGCGGGGTCCCGGCCGCCGACCTTGCCGCCGCCGGGCTGGACGATGCAGCCGCTCGTGCCCACGCCGACGCCAACACCCAGGCTCGCTTCTCCTCGCTCCCGGAGCGGATTCGCGCCGCGGAGCGCATTCCCGCCGATGGCTGGAGGCTGGGCAGCGACAGCCTCTTCCAGGGGAGCGTCGTCCTGGTCGCAGAGGTCCTGGCCGCCTTCGCTGAACGTTCCGGCGGGGACGTGCTCCTGGCGCTGCCCGACCGCTCCGAGATCCTCGCCGTACCCGCCGGGCTACCCAGCGCGGAACGCTTCCGGATGCGCGTGGTGCGGGCCTGGCGGGAGGCGCTGAACCCGTTGTCCAGCGGCATCCTGGTCACCGACGGCGCCTCCCTCCACGAGCTGGAGGCGGCGCCCCGCAAGGACGGCTTCGAGCTGCTCGGCTGGCTGCGCCGCTGACCCGAGGACGGGTCAGTCGCCGGCGCGGCGGTCGCCGTGGGACGAGGTCGGGAGCGCGGCCACCGGCCGTGCCGCCAGCCGCCGCCGGTCCTGCTCTCGCTGCGCCGCCAGGGTGGAGGCGGCGGCGACCGCGGCCGCCCCGATCAGGGTGATGCCCACACCCGCGGCCGTCCTCCAGGTGGAGCGGGAGCCGCCGGGGACCGGCAGCGAGGGCCCTTCGCCCAGCCAGATCGTGATCGCCGTCTGGTCCGCCGACTCGCCGCCATGTCGGGCGGCCGTCCTCTCCACCCGCACCGCGGCGGGGGCCAGAGGGTGGCGATCGCCTCGCGACAGCCCTGCGCTCTTGACGACGGCCTTGACGAGCGGCGACGAGACGGCGCGCAGCTGGTCCAGCGTTGCCATGGCCCGACAGGATACCGTTCGGGCATGAGCGGCGACGAGGTGGCGCGGGAGATGGCCGCGCCCCCCGAGCTCCCCGACCACCAGGGGAGTGCGTACAGCGCCCGGATCGAGGCCGCGTTCCTCGGTGCCCTGGCGGGTGAGCGTGCGGCTCAGGCGCCGGCTGCGGCCGGCGATCTTCTCGAGGTTGCCGATTCGATCGCCACCGTCGGTGGCTTCGACGCCGACGACCTCCGGCGCCGCGGCCTCGCCGGCTCCTCCCAGGCGGGGCCCGCCGGCCTGCTGCTGCGGGCTGTCCCCTTTGGTCTGCTCGCCCCGCTCGACCGCCCGCGGGTGCGCCGGGACGCCTACCGTGTGGCCGCCCTCGCCGGGGCCGACGAGGGGACGGCGGTCGCCGCCATGGCCGCCGCGCTGCTCATCGCGGACCTGACCCGCTTCGATCTGGCCACCTCCGTGATGCGGGTGTACCAGTCCCTCCTCGAGGACGCCCCCTTCGCCCTCCTGGAGCGCCTCCGCATCGGTGGTGACCTTCCTGCCGCGGAGGGTGACGACGACCCGGGTGCCGCCCTCCATCTGGCCATCACCGCCCTGTCTGGGACGGATCAGATCGAGGCCGCCATCCAGGGTGCCGCGGGGACCGGCCGGCGGGCCGCCATCAGCCTGGCCGGGGCGCTCGCCGGTGCCCATCTCGGCGCCGCCGGTCTCGACGCGGAGTGGAGGGCCGGAGTTCCCCACGCCCACCGGGCGGTCGCCCTGGCAGCGTCGGTGGCGGCCCGGGTCGCGGCTCTGGAGGAGGCCTCGGCAGCCCCCATCTCGTTCGCGGGGGACGCGGGACCGGCCTGACCGGTTAGAGTTCTGGCCTCGTGGCAGATCTGACCCTCATCGCCGTCACCCGTTCCGAGCGTGGACGCCATGTCCAGGCCGTGCGCCGCCACGGCCAGGTCCCGGCCATCCTGTACGGCCACGACCTGGCGTCTCAGGCGATCTGTGCCGACACGGCCGAGATCGTCCGGGTGTGGCACCGGGCCGGGCGCACCCACCTCATCGATCTGAGCGTCGACGGGGCCCGACCCCGCAAGGTGCTCTTCAACGACTTCCAGATCGATCCGCGCACGGCGCGGCCGCTCCACGCCGACTTCTTCGCCGTCAACCTGCGTGAGCGGCTGGCGGTCGATGTCCCGATCCGGACGATCGGCGAGGCCCCGGCGGTCACCGAGCTCAAGCTGGGGACCCTGCAGCAGGTACTCGCGACCCTGCGCGTCGAGGCGCTCCCCGGCAACCTGCCCGACCACCTGGCCGTGGACGTCAGCGGGTTGAGCGAGGTGGACAGCGCGGTCCGCGTTCGTGACATCGTGCTGCCCGAGGGTGTGACCCTGGCCGGCCACATCGACCCCGACGAGGTGGTGGTCAAGGTGGCTCCGGTGCGGGCGGCCACGACCGAGGAGACCGCTGCCGAGGCCGCTGAGACCGAGCCGGCCGTCATCGAGCCGGAGACGCCCGAGGCCGACTGACCGCGGCGTGTCGCGACCAGGCCACGGCCGGTCACGCATCTGCAGCCTGCGCGACAACATGGCGGGCAGGCTCGATGACGCTTCACGATGTGCAAACGCGTGGTTGGCCCCGCACCTGTCACAGCTAGCATGTGACGTGCCGGGTCGCATCAGCCCGACGGCGATGAGGTCCGGCGCGACGCCCCTTGGGGGGGGTGCCGGGGTCAGTCAGACCCAGGATGGGGGGTGGCGCGACCCGCAGGGCGTGCCACCCCGGGTCTCTCCTCCGTTCGCCACCCGGCGTCTCGATCGCTGACGTCGGTGCTCGCGTCGTCGCTGCGGGTCAGGCGCCCCGCTTCGCCGCTCCGCCGTCCCTCCCGGCGGATCCGCCCCAGATCCGAGAGAGCAGCTCGCCGCTCACGGTGTCGGGGTCGTGGGCGCGGTAGTCGACCCAGAAGCTGGCCACGACCACGCTCCGCCCGTCCGGCTCGACCCGGGGCTGGACGCTTGGCGGCGGATCGCTGGCGATCCCGGGGACCGCCGCCAGCGCGCCCCGTGCCACCTCCGTCAGTCGAGGCAGATCGGTCCCGGGTTCGACCGGGAGGGTGACGCTGTACCGCCGCTGGTCGAACGCCGTCGAGTTGAGGATGACGCTCGTGAAGACGGTGAGGTTGGGCATCACGGCGAGACGCCCATCCCCGGTCCGGAGCGCCGTCGTCCGTAGCGCGATGGTCTGCACCACCCCCTCGCAGTCCCCGATGGCGACGTGGTCGCCGATCCGGAAGGGCTTCTCCAGGAGGATGAAGATCCCGGCCAGGATGTTGCGGAGCAGGTCCTGGAAGGCGAGCCCGATGGCCAGGCTGAAGATGCCGCCGAAGGTCAGCACCCAGAGCACGTCCACGCCGCCCGCCACCAGCCCGCCGGCGACCGCGAAGACCCAGGTGAAGATGGTCAGGACGTTGCGGGTGAGGGCGTGGACCTGGGCATCGGCCTGGCGCCGCACCGCGGCGACCACCACCCGGCGCAGCACCTGCCCGGCGATCAGGATCAGCAGGCCGACGGTGATCCCGTCGAGCACTTCCTGGACCAGCGGCCCCAGGGCGTTGCCGCCACCGACGCGTGTCTGGACCTGCTGGCAGACCCACTGCAGCGGGTTGCTCAGACAGTGAGTGCCGGGGGGCGTCGCCGTCGCCGCCGTCACCGCCGTCAGGAGGAGATGCATCAGCCCGGCATCCTACGCGGGCAATGCCGGGCCGAGGGCCCGCGGGGTCGAGGGGTCTCCCGCTCGCGGCCGGGACCACTGGGTCGGTGAGACCGGGTGGCGTGCCCGACCTCTGTCGTCGTACGGTTGCGGGGATGCCGGGATTGGTCGCCGCCGCCGCGCTGATCGTCGTGATCCTCGCCGTCTGGGCGGGGTTGCTGGTCGGCCATCATCTCCTCACCTGGCTTCTCATCGGGCTGATCTCGGGGGCCCTGGCGGGGCGCCTGGTGCGCGGCAGCGGGCTCGGCTGCCTGATGGACATCATCGTGGGCCTGGCCGGGGCGGTGATCGGGGGATTGATCGTCCATCAGGCCGATCCCACGCTGCTCTCCGGTGCCGGCCTCCTCGGCCTCGTCGAGGACGTCGTCGTCGCCTTCGTCGGAGCCGTCATCCTGCTCTGCGCTGTGCTCCTCGTCTCCCCGCGGAAGCACCGCCGCGCGGGCGCCGGACGCAAGCACCTCAGCGGCCGGTGATCGGAGCCCAGCCCGGCCCGGCCCGCGCCCCGGGCCCGGGTAACCTCGAGCAGCGGGTCGTGCTGGTCCGCCATGGCGAGACGGAGTGGAGCCGGATCGGCCGCCACACCGGGCGCACGGACATCCCCCTCGATCGAGCGGGTGAGGCCCAGGCCCGCCTGCTCGGCCCCCGCCTCGCGGAGTGGACGTTCTCGGCGGTGCTCTACAGCCCCCTCCAGCGGGCGCGGCGCACCTGCGAGCTGGCCGGCCTGATGGCCGGGGCGCTCCCCGACCCCGACATGCAGGAGTGGGCGTACGGGGCCTACGAGGGCCGCACCGCCGACGAGATCCGCGCCGACCGGCCGGGCTGGGTGATCTGGAAGGACGGGGTGGCCGGTGGGGAGACGCTCGCCGACGTGGGGCGCCGGGCCGACTCCGTGATCGAACGGGTCCGCGGGGTGGCGGGGGACGTCGCCCTCTTTGCCCACGGGCACTTCCTGCGCATCCTGACGGCGCGCTGGTGCGACCTCCCCGCGCTCACCGCGGAGTCCCTGGCGCTCTCCCCGGCGGCGGTCTCCGTCCTCGGCTACGAGCGAGAGGATCCCGCCATCTGGCTCTGGAACGACATCTCCCACCTCACTGTCGGGCAGCCCTGAAGCTCCTCTCGCAGTCGATGTCGAGAGTGGCCAGCAGCTCGCCCACGAAGTAGACGGGCCCCACCGCGAGCACCCGCGGGCCGAGGCTGTCGAGGTCCACCGCTTCGAGGCGCATCACCGCACCGCCACCGGGGCCACCCGTCGAACGCCCGCCCGGAACCCGGACCACCGCCTGGCCGTGGAGAGCGGCGAGGAGCGGTTCCGCGTCCCGGTGGTGGGGGACGAAGGTGAGCACCGAGGTGGGTGGCCCGACCGTCGCAGTGGCGTGGGCGATCGCCGTGGTGATGGCCGCCGGGTTGGTGGCGCAGTCGATGATCCAATCCTGGTCACCGTGCCGGTGGTGGCTCAGCCGACCGGGAAGGCTGACGCTCCGCAGCGCTGCCTCCAGCGCTGTGGGCTCCGGTTCCGTCCGTCCGGCCAGCTGGAGCAGGCGCAGGGCGGCGACCACTCCGAGGCGGGCATTGAGGCCGCCGAAACCGGGTGCCAGCTCCGGTCCGGGCCGGCCGGCGCCGGCCACCACCCGATGAACCCGGCAGCCGTGACGCCGAGCGGCGAGTCGCACCGCCAACCCGGCCCCGGGGTCAGCCTGGGCGGCCGCCACGACGTCGCGGGTCGCCGCGCTGATGACCCCCGCCTTCTCGGCGGCAATCTCGGCCACGGTGTCACCCAGGACCCCGATGTGCTCGGAGAGGATGGGGGTCACCACCACCACCCCGGGTGCCACCAGGGAGACCTCGTCGGATGCCCCGCCCATCCCCGCCTCCAGCACCACCGCGTCGCAGCCGCCGTCGGCGAAGTGCCGGAGGGCGCTCAGGGTGAAGAGGCCGCTCGGGGAGATGTAGCCGTCGTCGGGGAGGAGGTCCGACACCCGGGCGAGGGTCGCGGCCACCTCGCCGACCAGGGCCTCGTAATCGCGACGGGAGACAGCCAGCCCGTCAACACGTATCCGCTCCCGGTTGCTGCGCAGCCCCGGGCTGGTCAGGGTGCCCACCCGCAATCCCGCGCCCGCGAGGGCCGCCGACGCGAAGGTGGCCGCGGTGCCCTTCCCCTTGGAGCCGACCACCGTGACCACGCGTTCGGGATGCGCGCACCAGCCGTCGAGGTGGACCCCCAGGTGAGGGGCGAGTGCCCGAGCCCGGCGCAGGCTGCGTCTCCGCCCGCCCCCCCGCTGCGCGAGCCGCTCGGTGAAGAAGGCCTGGTCCGCCTCGATTCGCTCCCGTCGCATCTCCGCTCGACCGTACACGTAACCGCGGCCGGCGCCGGTGACCCGGCTGGCCGAGAGGCGGTGCCTCGACGCGGCGAGTTGCGATCGGCCACCTCTCACGCCTTCCGGGTATCATCCGCCGGGGTGAGGTCGGCCTGGGGGGAGCGGTGTCCGGCCTCAGCTGGTGGGGGTCCCCGCAGGTGGCCCTCGCGTCGCGGCCGGCGAGGACCGTGCCCGCGTCGGTGCCCGTGATGGAGGTCAAGCCACCATGAGCCTGGGTCGCTCCCCCGGGGGTCCCCGGCGACGCCGCGCGTCCGGCTTCCGCCGCATCCCGCGGGTGCGCAGCATCCTGCTCGTCCTGCTCGGATTCATCCTCTCGGGGGTGGTCGGCGCGCTCAGCTTCTTCTGGCCGACCATCATCACCGCGCTCGGCGCCACCGGCCACGGCATCCAGGTGTCCGCCCCCACCCCGAGCGCCGTTCCCGGAAGCCCCAGCGCCACGCCGACCACCGTTCCGACGTCCAGCTCGCCCTTCACCGTCCTGCTGATGGGCTCCGACAACGACGGCAAGTTCACCACCTCCTCGGGTGCGCCGTACTTCTGCTGCGCCCAGTCCCTGATCCTGGTCCGGGTGAACCCCGCGGCGGGGGCGGTCACCATGCTCTCCATCCCGCGCGATCTCTGGGTCCCGATCTACTCGGCGAGCGGGGAGCGGATGAGCGACGGCAAGGTCTCTGAGGCGTTCGGCGATGCCGGTGACGGCAGCAGCGGGGCCAACGCGCAGATCGCCACCATCGAGCAGGACTTCCAGGTCACCATCGACCACTACGTCTGGATCGGTCTGCAGGGATTGATCAACCTCATCGACGAGGTGGGGGGCATCGACATCGTGGCGAGCCACCCCGTGATGGATGACAACTACCCGTATGACGTGGCGGGCAGCACCAATCCGTACGCCGCGGACCGGGTGGCGGTGCTCCCCGGCGCGCAGCACCTGGACGGCGTGGAGGCGCTCCAATACGTGCGCTCCCGGCACGACGACCTCTCCTCCGACCTCGGTCGGAACGTGCGCCAGCAGCAGGTGCTGGTCGCACTTCGCCAGAAGCTCTCCCAGCTCAGTCTCGGCGACATCAACAACCTCGCCTCCGCGCTGAGCGGCGAGGTGCTCACCGATGTACCGCTCACCCAATTCTCCCTGCTGCTCGGGATCAGCAAGGACGTCGGCTCTGGGAGCATCCAGCACGTCTACCTGACCCAGTACAGCCCTGCGACCGTGAATGGCCAGGACGTCCTGGAGCCGGACATGAGCGCCATCATGGCGGTGATCCACCAGTACTTCCCGGCGTCATGAGCCGCCCTCGCAGGTTGCTCACCTGGACCTTGATCCTCGTGCTGATGGCGGCATTCGGTGTCGGCGTCAACCGTTACCTGGCGATCGGCAGCACCACCGCATTCGCCCCTGCAACCAAGAAGCCGACCCAGACCAACGTGAGGCTCGCGCTCCCGGGAACGGTCTACTTCGCCGACGGAGGGGGGCTCTTTGCCCTGACCGGGACCCACATCACGCAGCTCCAGGCCGAGGGCGGGGGCTGGACCCAGCCCGTGCTCATCCCGGGCGGGGGGGGGCTGCTCGCCGTCAAGGTGACCGCCAACTACTACTCCGACCTCTACGAGCTCAACCGGAGCGGAAGGGTCGAAGCCCAGCTCAGCCATGACTCGGGGAAGGTCACCGCCACCGAGCTGGGTGCCGACGACTGGCTCTACTACCCGGCCGTGGGTCCGGGCAACACCCTCTACTTCAGCTATGACTGGCCCAAGGGAAATGTCGGCGATCCGGCGCAGTGCTGCTATCAGGTGGACTTCTCGATCTGGGAGACGACACTCGGCGCCGACATCACGCGCGCCAATGTCCAGCACGCCGCCGGCATCACCCAACAGAGCTGGGCCAACTACTACACCGGCGGTGACGTCAGTCCGGTGCCGCTCGTCGGCGGCGGTCTGCTCTACGTCGACTACGAGGAGGCGTATGGCGATACCGGCCAGCTGAGCACGCCACTGGCCGGCGCGGCGGAGAGCACCGTGGTCAGCCAGATCCGGCTGGACCCCAAGCCCCGGTACAACGTCGCGGGGTCCGATGGAACGGCGCTGACCCAGCCGCAGGACGACTGCGCCCAGCCCGCCCTCAACCCCGACGAGACCGAGATCGCCATGATCTGCACCCCCGTCGCGAACGGGACGCCGAGCAGCACCGAGTCGGACCTGGTGGTGGCGAGCTTCGACGCCGCCACCGGCACCCTGGGGCCCCTGGACCGCATCATCACCGGCACCATGGCGGCGTCGCCCACGTGGTCGACGGACGGTACCGACCTGATCTACCTCGCCCCCGAGGCGGGGGACGGCTACTTCGAGCTCTGGTACGTGAAGGACGCCACCACGTCGCTGGCGCCGCACGCGAAGCAGGTCACCACCGACCTCGACCTCGACGGCTCCGCGGCGGTGTGGACCTCGTGACGCCGGCTCCTGCATCGGGCCGGCGGAGAGGCCCGGCATGCTCTCTGACGTGCCCCACGATCCCTCCCCAAGGAGAGGCCCGACCCCCGGGGGGACGGGCCTCAGCGAAGGAGAAGGCGCCAGCCGGAGTCAAGATGTAGTGGGTCTCACCGGCGGCTGACACCACATGTTGATGATTCGTTAACGGGGTGTCAAGCCTCGGTGGGGTGCCCGGCCACGCCCTCTGGAGGGCCCCCTACCCGGACAGCCCTCCGGGCCGCGGCCGCCCCCCGCGCGGCCCGGCAACCACTCGCAGCAGCGTCCGCAGCCACGGTGGCCGGACGGTTGCGGCTCCGGTCCCCCGCCGCGCCCCGGAGCCCGCCCGCCGGTGGGCGGCCACGGTCGCAGGGCTGGCCGAGACGGCCACCGGCTCCGCCGAGGCCTGCGCCGCCGCACGCGGCACAACCACCCCCTGCAGCTCCACGGTGGTGTGCGTGGAGACCATCGCGGCGAGCTCGGCCCCGCCCATCGTCTCCACCTCCAGCAGCCGCGCCGCCAGGGCGTCGAGCAGCTCGCTGCGGGCCGCCAGGATCGCCCGAGCCCGGCTCAGCGCCTCGTCGAGGAGCCGGTCGACCTCGTCGTCGACCCGGCGGCCCAATTCATCCGAATGGGGGTGGGCCAGCCCCAGCTCGCCCGCCTCGACCACGCGGACGCCGAGCCCTGACATCCCCAGCTCGGTCACCATCTGGCGGGCCAGCCGGGTCGCCTTGAGGAGGTCGTCCGCGCCCCCGGTCGTGATGTCCTCCTGACCGAGGATGAGCTCCTCCGCGACCCGTCCCCCGAGCAGGCCGGCGAGGCGGTTGCGCAGCTGCGACTTGGAGCCGAGCGCCCGGTCGCCCTCGGGAACGGTGAGGGTCCAGCCCAGGGATCGGCCCCGGCCGACGATGCTGACCCGGCGGACCGGGTCGGTCCCGGGCAGGGAGGTGAGGACGAGGGCATGCCCCATCTCGTGGTACGCGATGGTGCGCCGCTCGTCCAGGCTGAGCAGACGGCCCGGCCGCTCGGGTCCGGAGAGCACCCGGTCGACGGCCGCCTCCAGCTGCGCCATGCCGATCACCGGCAGCTGCTCGCGGGCGGAGAGGAGNNCGGGCGTGGACGTTGAGGATCGCCTCGCGACCGGTGACGTCCGGCGGGTCGACCGTCACCTGGCGGTCGAATCTCCCGGGCCGGAGCAGCGCCTCGTCGAGAACGTCGGCGCGGTTGGTGGCGCCGATGACGACGATCCGCGCCCCCTGGTCAAAGCCGTCCAGCTCGACCAGCAGCTGGTTGAGTGTCTGCTCGCGCTCCTCGTGGCCGAGGTTGACCCCGGCGCCGCCCCGGCGCCGGCCCACAGCGTCGATCTCGTCCACGAAGACGATGCACGGGGCGGACTTCCTCGCCTTCTTGAAGAGGTCGCGCACCCGCGCCGCGCCGACCCCCACGAACATCTCCACGAACTCCGACCCGGAGACGGAGAGGAAGGCGCAGTCCGCCTCGCCCGCCACCGCCCGGGCCAGCAGGGTCTTGCCGGTGCCCGGCGGCCCGACGAGGAGCACTCCCTTGGGTACCCGCGCGCCCAGGTCGCGGTAGCGGTCGGGGTCCCGGAGGAAGGCGACCAGCTCGCCCATCTCCAGCTTGGCGTCGTCGCATCCCGCGACATCGGCGAAGGTGCTGAGTGGCTGGTCATTCCCGACCGCCTTGCTCCGGGAGCGCAGCAGCCCGACCGGCCCACCCGCGCCCTGGCGCCAGTAGAGGATGACGATGACCATCACGATGATGAGCGTCGGCACGAGCACCAGGAGCAGGGTGGTGAGGGGCACCCCGCCCTCGGTGGTGTAGTTGCGGAAGCCGTCCTTCTCGAAGACGCTGCCCACCACGAGACCCTGGTCAGCGTTCGACGTCAGATGCTCGCCGCCGGCGGCATCCCACCAGGTCACCTGGTCCGGGGAGACGATCGCCTGGTGAGCCGGGGCGAGGGAGATCCGTTGCTGGGGCGGGCCGGCCCCGGTCTCCGCGTTGAAGACCGCCTGCGACAGCGTTCCCAGGCCGGCCTGGGGCGGTGACGGCGGCCGGTCCCGGATCTGCACGTAGACGAGCACCACCAGGGCCAGGAAGGCTGCCCAGAGCGCGAGCAGGACCACCTGCCTGCGGCTGGACATCAGGACCGATCCGCCGGCGGAGACCAGCTGGACATCGTCGTGAGCGCTCCCACTTCCCTCGCATCTGCCATGCCACCGCAGGGGCGACAGGACGAGGAGCGGGGACCGCGGTCACCGCTCCCGAGCGGGGGAGCCCCTGGTACCGTCAGCCGAGTATAGGGGGGCGTTCCACAACGCGCCAGTCGCGGCGAATTGCATGCGATGTGACGCGGCCGCTGTCGCTCCCCTGTGGGGAACCCGGGGGTCCGATGTCACATTGCCGGTGCAATGTCGCGCACCAGCAGTCGGGTCATCCCCGGCGTCCACACCGTCCTGCAATCTCGCGTGATCGCGAGCCCCTCGTATCCGTCGATCCCCGTGATCCAGGGCAGCCCCTGCTCACCCATCACGAAAGCCGCGGTGGCGAAGGCATCGGCGTAGGTGAGGCTGGGGCCGACCACGGTCATGCTGAGCAGCCCTTCCGGAGCCCGTCCGGTACGCGGGTCGAGGATGTGCTCGCCGCGCTCGTAGGCGCCGCTGGTGGCGATCGCGAGATCACCCGTCTCGAGCACCGCGGCGACCCGATCGGCGAGCTCGGGATGGCGGATGCCAACTCTCCATGGCTGGCCGGGGGCGGCCTCCCCTCGGGTCACGATGTCCCCCCCCGCCCCGATGAAGAAGCTGCGTGCACCGGCTGCGCGCAGCAGCTCCGCGGCGCGCTGCACCGACCAGCCCTTGACCAGGCCCGAGGGATCGAGCCGGCCCCCGCAGCGGATGTCGAAGCAGCCCCCGCTCCGGCGCTCGACCTCGGCGCAGAGCCCGAGCACCTCGCGGACCTCTGGCGAGCACTCGCTCTCCAGGAGCTCGCCGCGTCCCAGGCGGCTGACCTCGCTGCCGTCGCGGTAGGTGCTGAAGGTGGCATCCACCTGGTGCAGCCAGGCGATCGCAGCCTCGATCGCAGCCTCGACGGCCGGCTGCATTGGCCGGGGGTCGCGGACGTCGACGGTGACCATCGTCCCCATCACCGGCTCCACCCGCACCGTCCGCTGCGGTGCCGTGCCGGCATCAGGCACGGGCAGCGTCCAACGCCGACTGCACCGACTGGGCATAGCCCTGACTGGTGAAGGTGGCGCCGCCGATGATGTTGATCCGTGCGCTCTGGGCCTGGAGGACCTCCTGCTCGAGCAGCGGAAGGGCCTGGGAGTTGATGAACACGGACTGCTGATGGCCATTGGGGTACTGGATGGTCTTGACGCTCGTGATCTTGCCGCCGGAGATCACCACCTGGACCTGCACGTTCCCGTACGGGTTCGCGTAGCTCTGTCCGGTGAACGATCCCGACTTGAGCCCGCTCGCCGGTCTGGGCGTTGCGGTCGCCGTTGCCGTCGGGGTCGGCGAGGCGCCGCCCGAGGGCGGTGCCCCGGAGGGTGTGGCGGTGGGCGAGGGCGTCGAGGTTGACGACGATGTGGATGACGGGCTCAGGGTGGCGATCGCCGCCGCGGGTGGAGTGCGGAAGCTGAAGAGCAGGACGACCCCGATCGCGGTGGCGGCAAGGGTGACGGCGGCGCGGATGGGCATGGCAGTGGACACTCAGGTGAGGAACGCGAAGCGTTCACAGTGGACTTGGGCCGCGGGGACGCGGAGCGCGCGCAGGCTGGTGATGACGGCGTCGACCATCTCCCGCGGCCCGCAGACGAAGACGTCGCGATCCCGGAGGTCGGGGACGGAGGCGGTCAGGAAGCGCGGAGCGAACGGCTGCGGGTGCACTTCCTTCCCCCGCCGCCCGACGATGTAGTGGATCACGCCCCCGCGAGCCGCGACCAGCTGGTCCAGCTCCTCCTTGAAGATGACGTCGTTCCAGGAGGACGCCCGGTAGAGGAGGGCGATCGAATTCTTGCGCTGCGGCATCTCCTCGATGAGGGCGCGCAGCGGGGTGATGCCGATCCCCCCGGCGATGAGCAGCGCTCGTGGCCGTTTGCGCCGGATGGAGGTGAAGATCCCGTGCGGCCCCTCCAGCATCACCGGGGTACCGGGGCGCAGCCCCTTCAGTGAGCGTGTGAAGTCCCCGACCTGCTTGACGGTGATGCGGAGGTATCTTCCGTTGGGCGCGGCCGAGAGGGAGAAGGGGTGGACCCGCCACCACAGCTCGTGGGTCAGGAAGCGGAACTTGAAGAACTGGCCGGCGCGCATCGGGAGCTCGTCGAGGGCGCGTCCGGTGATGTAGATGGAGAGGACGTTCGGGGACTCCTTCACCAGGTGGTGGACCCGCAGACGGTGACGCCGCGCCATCCGCAGGGGGACCGCCACCCGGAACGCGACGACCAGGAGGGCCGCGGCCACATAGAGCGCCACCCAGTATCCGACTGCCCAGGGGTCACCCGCGAAATCGGTGCCCGCCGTCAGCTGATGAGCGAAGGCCAGCGCGATGGCCAGGTAGGTGTAGAGGTGGATGAAGTGCCAGGTCTGATGGGAGACGCGCCGCCGTGCGGTTCGCACCGAGGTCACCGCGACCAGCACGAAGAGAGCCGTCGCGACGTAGGCCATCAGCATGTACGGGTAGGTGGTGAGGAAGACCCAGGTCTGGGTGGCGAAGGAGCGCCCGTCGGCCATCGCGTAGCCGGCCGTGGTGAGGACGACGTGGCCGCAGATGAGGCAGACGGTGGCGAATCCGAGCCAGCGGTGCCAGCCGCTGATCCTATCGATCCCGAAGAGGTCGTCCAGCCACGGGCTGCGCGACATCAGCACCACCTGGACCAGCGCGCAGTAGGTGCCCAGCAGGGCGGCGAGCTGCCCCGCCCCGGTGAGCACCGCCGCCGGGTGGGTCAGATTGGGGAACTGCCCGTGGCGGATCCACATCCCCACGATGAGGAGGGCGTTGGCGGCGAAGATCAGCAGCACGTCACCGGGGCGCAGCCCCCAGCGGCGCGGGACGCGCTGGGCCCGCCGGGTCGCCGCGGTCGAGGGAGCGCCCAGGTCAGGACGCACGGCTAGGGCCGTGTCGGACAGTGTGGGCATGTGATGGAAGTTTTAGGTATCCCGCCTTGCGGAACCCTGACGTCCCGGGCACGCACCCTGGCAGGTTTCAGCCGACCTCGAGCAGCACCTTCCCCACCGCTCCGCTCTGGACCGCCTCCTGGGCCGCCGCGCATTCCTCGAGGGGAAAGCGGTGCACCGGCAGCTCGGTGAGCGCCCCCGCCTCGAGGGCGGCGCTGACGGCGGCGACCCCGCGGAGGAGGTCGGCGATGGGCACGCCGTAGAGGAGCACGAAGCGGAGGACGACGTTGGCGCCCATGCAGGCACGGATCGGCAGCTCGGGATCGGCGGAGTCGGCCGCGTACACCGAGACCACCGTGCCCGGGCCCGAGAGGCCGAGGTCGAGTCCGAGATTGGCCGCCAGGTTCACCTCCACCACCCGGTCCACCCGCTCGGTGAAGGCGCGGATCCGTTCCAGGACGTCCGGTTCCCGGTAGTTGACCACCAGATCGGCTCCGGCGGCCCGGGCCAGCTCCGCCTTGGCGGCGCTGCTGACCGTCGTGACCACGCGCGCGCCCGCATGGCGGGCCAGCTGGATGGCGAAGTGGCCGACCGCACCGGCGCCGCCCGCCACCAGGACGGTGCGGCCGGCCACGTCGCCGTCGGCGAAGAGGCAGCGGTGGGCGGTCACCGCGGGCACCCCGAGGCTGGCTCCCAGCTCCAACGACGACCCTGGGGGCAGCGCCACCGCCTGCTGGTCGGAGACCACCGTCCACTCGGCGGCGGTGCCCCACCGGCTGCCGGCGGCGGCCATCCAGATCCAGACCCGCTGCCCCACCCGACCCTCATCGACCCCGGGTCCCACGGCATCGATCACCCCGGAACCATCGTGGTGCGGGATCTGGAACTCATCGACGAGCCTGGCGGTGGCCCCGCTCCGGGACTTCCAGTCGGTGGGATTGACCCCCGAGAAGCTGACCCTGACGCGCACCTCGCCGGGCCCCGGCTCAGGGCGGGGGAGGTCGACGACCCGCAGCACCTCGGCGGCCGCGCCCAGGCGGTCGTACACCACAGCCTTCATCTGTCACGCCTCCACCAAGCTCTCAGTTCCGACCGGGCGAGCCCGAGACCTCAGGCTGTTCCGGCGGCTCTAGGGCAGTGCGAACCCCACGCGTCTCAGCATGATCGCATTGCGGTCCAGCCGGGTCCCCTCGAACACCGATCCGAACCCGGCCATCGGATGGTTGGCGGCGAGCTCGCGATGGAGGGCGGCCATCTCCAGGGTGGTCTGCGCATGCTCCGGCTCGGCCGGGCCGTCGTGGTCGATCATCGTGCTGGCGATGCCCAGCACTCCGTCGCCGGCGTCGAAGAGCTCGACCAGCCGGGCCTGGCATGGCCAGTCCACCAGTGACCCGGTGGTGACCTCCCAGAGACCGTGCTCCTGGTCGCCCGGTGCAGGGCGGGCGTGGATGGCGTGCATGTGGGTGTGCCCGTTGAGCCAGAGCACCACGTTGTCGAAGCGGAGGAGGGTCGGGAGCAGCCGGCTACCGGCTCCGGGTATGGTGCCGTCCGCGTGTGACCGGGTGCTCACCGGGCCGTACGACCCGTGGTGCGAGACGACCACCACCAGGCGGTCCTCCGCCTCCGTCCGCACCCGCCGGCCGTCGGTGGTGCGATAGGAGGCGTGCACCTCGGCGAGGCGGGCCTCGAGCCAGCCGAGCTGTGAGTCGTCCATGCAGAGGTCGGCCGACCCGCCCGGGCAGGCGGTGTCCAGCACGATGAACCGGACTGCGCCGGTGTCGTGGACGTGGTAGGCGGTGTGATCACGGCGATTCCGCTCGTCGAACCCGTGGTCCCGTCGTGCCGCCCCGTCGGCGTGGGCCGAGACGTACTCCCCGATGCTGCAGGGTCGCCGCTCGGCGTCCGGAGTGACCTCGACCGCGGCGCCGGCCAGGAAGTCCTCCGGCCGGAGGACGAAGGCGTCGTGGGCCTGGTCACGATCGAATCCCTCGGGTAGGGCGATTGGCTTGCGCCGCCCGATGACAGCACCCCGGAGGGCGGGCGTCATCAGCCCGACGCCCTGGCAGAGGCTGTCGTGGTTGCCGTGACAGCCGAGCCAGGGAAGGCGAAGTCCGGGCGCCTCGAAGGGCAGAAGAGCACGTTGGAGCAGTCCCGGGAGGACGGGGTAGCCATGCTCGCGGACAAAGAGGTCGGGTGCACCCGGCCTTCCGTCCGGCACCCAGAAGATGTCGTCGGGCCAGCCGGGGGACTGCACGCCCTCGTAGTCGGGTGCGCCCGAGTTGGGACTGACCCGACCACCGTCGAGCAGGCGCAGCAGCGTGAGCACCTCGTTGTGCTGGCCGTTGTCGACGGCGTCCCCGCCGGTCAGGACCAGCTCGGGCGTCGCCCCCGTGAGAGGTCCGGCGAGGCCGCCGTTCAGCGTCCGGACGAGGGCGTCGAGCGCATGGGCTGTGAGGGCCTCCTGGGGGCGCTGCGTGGGGATCAGCCCCGCGAACCGGGGGTCCCGGAACTCGCGGTTGAAGAACTCGAAGCGAGCCGGCGACTGGACGTCGCCGACGTGCAGGTCGGTCATATGGGCGACACAGGCGATCGCTCTCTGCCCCCCTGCCGCAAACGCTGGGAGGTCGCCCGCCGGCGGCGGGTCGGGCTCCCCCAGCAGCTCGGTGCGGATCACGTGCTCCTCCCCCGGACGAGCCGCGACCGCCCGGTACGAGGAGAGCGTGCCGGTGCTCAGGGTGTCGCCCGGGCCGAGGGTCTGGCGGCGGGTGAGCGGCATTGAGCTATCCCCGACCCTGGGCGCCTTCGCGGGTGATCAGGACCGGGTCCAGGCGGAGCGCGATGCGGACCCGCGATCCGCCCGGGTGGGCCGCGGCCTCGGCGGTGGGGACCTGGACCAGCACGGTGGTGTCGCCCAGGTCGATCGTCAGCCGGCTCACCGCGCCCAGGAAGGAGACGGCGATGACCGTCCCCGAGAGCGGTCCGTTGAAGCCGTCGAGAGCCGGCGCCAGTGACACCGCCTCCGGCCGCACCAGGGCCACCGCGGGTCCGTCCGGCGTGTCGGTGGCGATGAGGGGGAGGCGGATGCCGCGGACGTCGACGGCACCTCCCGTCACCACCCCGGCGAGCCGGTTGGTGAGGCCGACGAACTCGGCCACGAAGGGCGTCGCCGGCTGGGAATAGATGCTGGTGGGCGGTCCCAGCTGTTCCAGACGGCCGGCGCGCATGACCCCCACCCGGTCGGCGATGGCGAGCGCCTCCTCCTGGTCGTGGGTGACGAAGAGGGTGGTGATGCCGACCTCGCGCTGCACGCGACGGATCTCGTCCCGCAGCTGGCTGCGAACCCGGGCGTCCAGGGCGGAGAGGGGTTCGTCGAGGAGCAGGACCGACGGGCGGATGGCGAGCGCACGCGCCAGCGCCACCCGCTGCTGCTGGCCACCGGAGAGCTGGTGTGCGTAGCGATCCGCCTGGGTGCTCAGTCCGACCAGCTCGAGCATCTCCCCGGCGCGCTGGCGTCGCTCCGCGACGCCGACCTTGCGCATGCGCAGTCCGAAGGCGACGTTCTCCCGGGCCGTCATGTGCGGAAAGAGCGAGTACGCCTGGAACACCATGCCGCTGTCGCGCCGGCTGGTTGGCAGATGGGTGACATCCCGGCCATCGATCACAACCCGGCCACCGTCGGCGTCCTCGAGGCCGGCGACGAGGCGCAGCGCGGTGGTCTTGCCACATCCCGAGGGTCCCAGGAGGGCGACGAGCTCGCCGGCATGGATGGTGATGTCGAGCCCGTCCAGGGCGGTGGTCGACCCGTAGACGCGGCGCAGCCCCTCGAGGCGCACCTCGGCGGCTGAACGCGAGCCACCCCACGATGCACCGATCGGTCGGGCGTCGAGCGCACCCATCTCAGGCCCTCGCCGCGCCGCCGCGGCGGCGTGAGAGGGCCCGGCCGAGGAACGAGAGGAGGAGCAGGAAGAAGAAGACGAAGACGAGCGACACGACGGCCAGGGCGATCGAGACGCTGGCGTTGCCGGTGCCCAGGATGGAGATGGCCACCTGCAGGTTCTCGAAGTTGAGGAGATTGGCGACGGTGAACTCCCCGAGCACCACTGCAACGCAGAGCAGGCAGGCGTTAGAGACGGCGCTCGACATGTTGGGCACGATGATCCGCCACATCACCGTGGCCCAGCTCGCGCCGAGACTCCTGGCCGCCTCCGAGAGGGTGCGGATGTCGACGGCGGAGAGACCCGCGTCGAGGGCGCGGTAGCAGTACGGGAGGACGAGGACCAGATAGGCGAGTGCCAGCATCAGGATCGAATCGCTGACGTTGATCTCGATCCAGTTGTAGATGGGTGCGAAACCGACCACCAGCACGATCGCAGGGATGGTGAGCGGGGTGAGGCACACCAGCTCGACGGGTCGCACCATCTGCGGCACGCGCAGGCGGATCCAGATCATGGTGGGCAGAAGCAGGGCCAGCATCCCCAAGGAGGTGATCACGGCCAGTTCGAGTGACGCCGTGATGGCGTCGACCAGCTCCGGATCGGAGCCGATGCTGGTGAACGCGGTCAGGGTGCGCGGGCTGCTGATGCCGACCCCGCGGGTGGCGAACTCCACCATGGCCGCGATCGGCAGGAGGAAGAAGAGGCCGAGCACGACGTAGACGACGGCCTTGAACGCGGCCAGGCGGCGATGCCGGCGGCGGTTCACGACGGGCGACCCCGCAGCGCCGTCATCGCGGCAGCCAGCGCGCCGAGCGGCGCTGCAGCCGCGCGTAGAGCAGGGTGATGATGGCGACGATCACCACCATGCCCAGGGCGAGTGCGGCGGCGAAGTTGGCCTGGTCGAGACCCACCTCGCTGCTGAGTGCCCGGCTGATCTGAAGCGGCACGATGACCCCGCCGATGTCGAGCAGTGCGGCCGCGGTCGCATACGCGGAGAAGGCGTTGGCGAAGAGGAGCAGCCAGGCCCCCAGGAACGCGGGCATCAGCAGCGGTCCCGCCACGTGCCGCCAGTAGTGCCAGGTGCCCCCACCCAGGGTCTCGGTCGCCTCGCGCCATTGGGGGCGGATGCCGTCAAGGGCGGGCATGAAGACGATCACCATCAGCGGGATCTCGAAGTACGTGTAGATCAGGGTCAGCCCGGTGAGGGAGAAGAGCCAGACCCCGTTGGGGTAGAACCGTATGCCGTGCTGCTGCAGCCAGATGACGATGAAGCCCTCGGTGCCGATGGTGGCGATGAACGCGAAGGCGAGGGTGACGCCGCCGAACTGGGAGAGCACCCCGCAGAACGCGGTGACCAGCCGGCGGAGGATCCCGTCAGGCGAGCCGGTCGCGACCGCGTAGGCAAGGACGGACCCGACCACCGCCCCGACGCTCGCGCTCACCGCCGACAGGACCAGGCTGTTGAGGAAGGCGCTGACGACGTACGGCCGGCTCAGTTGCGCCAGGTTGGCCAGGGTCGGACCGTGAGGGCCGCTGAAGGCTCCGACCGCGACCAGAACCGTGGGCAGGAACAGGAAGAGCCCGGTGTAGAGGAGAAACGGTGCCGCGCCGAGCCAGGCGCTGGATATGCGGAGGCGCCCCCCCAGGGGGCGCCTCACATACTCTGTTTCCGAGACGGCGACTGCGGTCAACTGCCGACGGCCGCAGACCAGTTGCTGGCGAGGTAGGAGGCTGCGGCGGACGCCTGGCTCTGATCCAGGGTCACCGGCGACCCGCTCACGGCCGGGAGCGCCGCCGCGTAGGTCTGGTTGAGGCTGCCGTTGGCCTGCATCGCGGTCATCTCGACGGGACGCGCACCGCCCTGCAGCCAGAGGTTCTGGCCGGTGGCGGAGTAGAGGTACTCCTCCCACAGTCTGGCCGCGGCCGGGTGGGGTGCGGTCTTGGTGATCGCCTGGGCGTAGTAGCCACCCAGAATCGCGTTGGACGGGACGAACACCTTCCAGCTGGGAAGGTTCACCACGCTCGCCGAGTTGAGGTAGTCCCAGTCGAAGACCACGGGGGTTGTCCCGTTGTCGATCGTCGCCGCGGTGGCGGTGACCGGCACGAAGTTACCTGCCGCGTTCAGCTGCTTGAAGAAGCTGACGCCGGGTCCGATGTTGCTGATCGACCCGCCGTTGGCGAGCGACGCCAGCATCACTCCGTTGAGTGCCGCGTTGGCCTCGGTCGGGTCACCGTTGAGCGCGACCGCGCTCTTGAAGGCGGGTGTGAGCAGGTCAGCCACCGAGGTGACGGTGTACTTGCTCGAGTCGTAGCCGATCGACATGTAGCCGCCGTAGTCCTGATACCAGAGGCCGCCGGCGTCCTTCTGATTGGCGGGGATGCTCGACCACTCGGAGACCTCGTACGGTGCGAAGAGGCTGGTGTTTGCCCAGGCCACCGCCATCCCGATGTCGAGCACATCCGGCGCCTTGCTGGTGCCCTTCTCGGAGTTCACGGCGTTGACCTCGTCCTGGCTGCTGCCCTGGGGGTTGGCCTGGTTGACCTTGATGCCGTACTTGGCCGAGAAGTCCTTGATGATGGCGCCGTAGTTGGCCCAGTTGAGCGGCAGGGCGATGACGTTCAACTGACCCTCTGCCTTGGCAGCGGTAACCAAGGCGCTCATGCCGCCGTTGGACGCCGCGGACGTCACGTTCGACCACGAGGAGTCGCTGGATCCGCCGCACGCGGCGAGCGTCCCCACCACCGTCAACGCGAGACCGAGGCACGTGGCCCTGGCTGCGCTTCCCTTCATAACCTGCTTCCCCTTCCGAGTGACGTTGACCCTACGGCGGGGATCATGCGGGGAGCCCTTTCTGGTTCGCAACCGTACAAAAGCAGGGCGCGAATGAGGCTCAACCACATCTTCTCCAGGCGTTAGCGAATTGATAATCGCCCTCTCCCGGATTGACAATCTCGGCGCGGCCGCCGGACATCGGCTGCGCAACCACGGAGGTGCGGATCCGTGTCGAAGGCCACGCGCCCAGACGGTTCGGAGGACCCTGTCACGGCCATCGGCCACGGCGGATGATCGACGGGGAGGAAGAGCCGATGACAACACTCGTCGCCTATGCCAGCAGATACGGAGCCTCGCAGGGAATCGCAGAGCGGATCGGTGCGAGGTTGGCCGATGCCGGGCTGCCGGTCGACGTGCGATCGGTGAGCGATGTCGCCGACCCGGCTGTCTATGACGCCTTTGTGATCGGGAGTGCCGCGTACATGGGCTCCTGGATGAAGGACGCGAGGGATTTCACGCGGGCTCACCGAGCTGTCCTATCGACCAGGCCTGTGTGGCTCTTCAGCAGTGGGCCGATCGGGACCGCGACCACCGATTCCCGGGGCAGGGACGTGGTCGCGGCGGCCGCTCCCAAGGAGTTCGGCGAGCTGGCCACGGCCATCGGCGCCCGCGATCAGAGGGTGTTCTTCGGTGCGCTGGATCGCAGCAAGCTTCGCGGCGCTCATCGGGTCATGGCAACGCTGCCGGCCGCCGGGAAGCTGTTCATCGAGGGTGACTTCCGCGACTGGGAGGCGATCGACGCCTGGGCCGACGGCATCGCCCGGGAGCTCGGGGCCCCGGCTCGGTCGGAGGGGTAGCTGCCGCTCATCCCGCCGTGTCGGAGGGGTATTGTCCCCGGATCGCTGATCGCCCCTCTGTTCCGATCCCCAAGGCGGAGCTGCACCTCCACATCGAGGGCACGCTCGAGCCGGAGCTCGCCCTGGAGGTCGCGGAGCGCAACCGGCAGCCCCTCCCCTATGCGGATGCGGCGGCGCTGCGCGCTCGGTACCGGTTCCATAACCTCCAGTCCTTCCTCGACGTGTACTACGAGACCATGGCGGTGCTCCGCACCGAGGAGGACTTTGCGGATCTGGCCGGCGGCTACCTGGGCCGTGCCCGGGAGCAGGGCGTCCGCCACGCCGAGATCTTCTTCGATCCGCAGGCGCACATCGTGCGCGGCGTGCCGATGGCGACGGTCGTCGACGGCCTCTGGTCGGTGCTCGCCCGCAGCGAGGAGCGATACGGCATCACCAGCCGGCTGATCATGTGCTTCCTCCGGGATCGGAGCCTGGCGTCGGCCATGGAGACTCTGGAGTCCGCTCTGCCATACCGGGATCGCATCATCGCGGTGGGGCTCGACTCCGCAGAGGTGGGCCACCCTCCATCGGAGTTTGTCGAGCTCTTTGATCGCGCGCGGGAGGAGGGCTTCCGCTGTGTCGCTCACGCCGGCGAGGAGGGACCCTCCGGCTACATCTGGGAGGCGCTCGACCTGCTGCGAGTCGCCCGCATCGACCACGGGAACCGCTGCCTGGAGGACCCGGCGCTGGTGGCGCGCTTGCGCGACGAGCAGGTGCCGCTGACCGTCTGCCCGCTCTCCAACCTGCGCCTGGGGGCGGTCGGTCGCATGGAGGATCACCCCCTTCCCGCGATGATCAAAGCTGGGCTGCTGGTCACGGTCAACTCCGACGACCCCGCCTACTTCGGCGGCTACATCGACGACAACTACCGGCTCATCCAGCGCCATCTCGGCATCGACGACGCTCAGCTCCTCCGGCTGGCGGCGAATTCGTTCCGAGCCGCGTTTCTCAGCGACGCCGAACGGGCCCGGTACCTGACGGAGCTGGGGGAGCACTCACCGGCGGTCCGGTAGCCGCAGCCGCGACCCGGCCCCTGCACGAGGAGGCTCTTCCGCGAGCGCTCGGCCACCCAGGTGCCGGCGCCCCGCCCCCACCGGCCGAACGGTCACAGAGATCACGACCCGATCACGCCGCGACGCATAGCGGCGACGACGCGAATGAAACGCTCGCTCCGTAGATAGACTGGCCGGTGTGGGAGCAATCGCCGACACGGCATCTCTGCCCGATCTCCTGGAGTGGGCCGACTCGGAGTGCCGGGCCATCTCCACCTCGACTGTCGACGCAGTTGCCACCCGCATGTGGCGGGTGCGCCTCTCCCTGGAGGCGCGCCAGAGGCACGAGGTCGATCCCGCCGCCGCACGCCGCCTGGCGGAGAGGATCGCCGCCATCCGCGAGGCCGAGGACGACCTCACCTCCGTCTCGGCCATCCTCCAAACCATGGGCGGGCCGATAACCTGGCGCGAGGCTGCCGGCCAGGTCGGCGGCTCCATCATCTGAGGGAGGCGCTTCAGGACGGCTTCGGCGTCCGAGGCCCCCTACGCGGATCCTCTGGGGCTCCGGAGGACGTCCTCCAGCAGAGCGGCGAGCAGCGCGGCCCGCTCCGGCATCCTCTCCACCTCGACCCACTCCCCCTCGGCGTGGGCGTGGCCCCCGACGGCTCCGAGGCCGTCGAGAGTGGGGGTGCCGATGGCGGCGGTGAACTGGCCGTCCGAGCCACCCGGTGCGAGCACCCCTCGGAGAGGAGGCAACCCGAGGGTCGCCGCCATGGCCTGAGCCCTCTCGAACAACCCGTGCGAGATGTCGCGCGACATCGGCGCGCGGTCGATCCCGCCCAGCACGGTGATCTCCGTCCCGTCGAGGTGCGGCCGGAGCCCGTGCATCGCCGTCTCGATCCGCTCCAGCTCGGCCGTCGACGCGGCGCGCGAATCGACCCGGAACTCCGCATGGGCGGGCACCGTGTTCGCGGTCGTCCCCGCCGCCGCCAGGGTCGGGGTCGCGGTCGTCCCCAGCTCGGGGTCGGCGAGGCCCGCGATGTCGAGCATCTGGCGGGCCATCTCCAGGGTCGCGTTGGCCCCCCGGGCGGGCTCCGACGCGTGCCAGGCCCGCCCCCTGATCTGGACGGTGTATTGCGCCGTCCCCTTGCGAGCGACCTTGAGCGCGCCCTCATACGAGGCCTCAAGGACCAGCACCGCCTCGAGCCCGGCCGCGGCGTCCTCGATGAGCGCACGGGAGCTTGGCGATCCCACCTCCTCGTCGGTGGTCACCAGCAGACGCACGCCCTCGGGCGCGCCCAGCGCGGAGAGGGCAAGGACCGCCTGGACGATCCCCGCCTTCATGTCCACGACCCCGGGGCCCGTGGCCCTCCCTGCGTCGACGCTGAATGGCCAGCGTGCCAGCGTGCCGCGCGGCCACACGGTGTCGACGTGGCAGAGGAGGAGGGCCCGCGGCCGCCCCGTCTCCCAGATGAGGTGAACAGCGCCTCCAGCCTCGACCCGCCGGCCACCGCTCCCGGCGTGGCGCATCAGCATGCTGTCGACGGCGTTCAGCGCAGCGCCGAGCAGCTCGGGATCGCCGCTCGGCGACTCCTGGTTGACCAGCGTCTCCAGGCAGTCGACCATCTCCGCCTGACGGTGGCGCAGACCCTCGAGCAGCGCGCGTGCCGGCGTCGCCGGCGGGGTCGGGGTCACGCCGGCCAGTCCGATCCGGCGGGACCGAAGACGTACCACCCGGGTGCGATGGCACCCACTGGGCGCAGTCCTCGCGCCAGGAGCGTGGTCATGACCTCGCGCAGCGCGCCCCGCCACTGGCCGGCCAGCCGGCGGTCGCGGCTCCGCACCGCGAGGATGTCCTCGGGGATGCGCGCCAGTGCCCGGCTTGGACGCTCCGGGGCCGTCTCCGTCCACGCCGCCAGGCCGGCAAGCAGAGGGCGGCCGCCGGCGTCGATGTCCAGGACCACGGGGGCGCCCTGCTGGAGCAGCATCTCGACCGGCGGGGCCGGCGCAAGCCCTGACAGCGCCCTCGCGACCCGCGGACTTTCCAACCTCCAGACCGCCAGGAGCCGATCCGTGGCGTCGTCGCCGTTGGCGTCATCCCGGAGCGTGCCGTAGAAGTCGATCAGGTACTCGCCGGCCTCGGCTCCGAGCTTGGTCAGGTTGAAGTGGGCGTTGCGGGCGACCAGCGGATCGAAGGTCCAGGTCACCGATCCGATCCCGTTGGCCAGGGCCCAGGCGCGCTGCCGGAGCTTGAGGGCCAGCCCGACCCCGCGCAGCTGGGAGCCGGGGACGATCCCGGTGATGTGCGAGTGGAGGGTGGGCCGGCCCTCGTGGACTCCACGGAACGAGACGGTGGCACCCACCATCTCGGTCCCCGACCGGGCGGCAAGAATGCAGTTGCCGCTGTGGGCCAGCGCCCGGAGCATCTCCATGGCGACGGCGTCGCCCTCCCGGTGCCAGACGGCGTCGATGACCCGGTTGAGCTCGACGAGCTCGTCGATCTCGTGAACCTCGGTGACCGTCACGCCGGCACGCGTCGCCGCCGACAGCGCCAGGTTGGCGGCCCCGGTATCCGGCCCCGTCACCCCGGTCGCACCACCGAGCGCCGGGTGGTCAGGCGGTCGACGACGTCCCGCCGCACCTCGACACCCAGCCCAGGTCCGGTGGGCACCCGCAGCCGGCCGCCGTGCAGGACGAAGGGCGCCGTGATGTCCTCGTGGAAGTAGCGGCCGGACGCCGAGGTGTCACCGGGAAGGGTGAAACCGGGCAGCGCCGCCAGGGCCAGGTTGGCTGCCCTGCCGATCCCGGTCTCCAGCATGCCGCCGCACCAGACCGGAGCCCCGAGCGCCGCGCAGACGTCGTGGATCCGTTTCGCCTCCAGGTAGCCACCGACCCGACCGGGCTTGATGT
>PLAK01000134.1 GCA_003134115.1 Candidatus Changshengia sp. | reverse complement strand
CGCCGGTCAGTGCGACGTGGCGATTTACAGCCTCGGCGCTCAGCAGGTCTCGCGCACCGCGTGGTTGGGCGGGACATCCGCAGGGACGATCAGCTACCCGGTGGTTGTGACCCCCAGCGCACCGTCGGCACCGGAGGGCGCCTGGCCGGTGGAGCTGGGGGTGACCGTGACCAGCACCAACCCGCAACTGGCCAATCCGCCAAGCATCTCCCTCGACCTCGAACCGCTCGCCACCGTGGCATGGCCGACGGACCCCGTCAGCGGCGCGAGCACCGGGCCGTGCTGAGCCGCAGAGCCGGGCGTCGCGGCGAGCGGGGCCAGGTGCTGATCATGGCCCTCGCCTTCATCGTCTTCTTTGGCCTGGTCACCACCGCGGTGCTGCAGCTCGCGGACACGGTGGAGCTCCAGCAGTCCCACAGCCAGGCCAGTGCCAACGCCAATGCCAACGCCGATGGCGGCATGCTCTTCGCGGCCCAGGCGGCGCAGGAGCAGGGCGGCTGCGTTCGCAACACCCACGGCAGCGTCACGATGACCACGGGCGCCAGCGCGTCGTACAGGACGACCACCTGCAATCCCGGGGCCACTGCCGACCTCATCGCCGACCAGTGCAGCGTCTGCGTCCTCAGCACCGCGCAACCGGCGTCCGTCACCGGCACCCTCGCCGCACAGGGGCCGATCGCCTTCAACGGCGGCTCCACCGCTGCCACCACGAGTAGCGTCACCTCGACGATCGACGGCGCCGGCGGCGTGGCCAACCCGGGTTTGATCGGCTGCGGGTCGCCCTCAACCTCATGCCCGACCGCGGGCGCCTACGCACCGGCCGTGGAGAGCATCCAGCCGGTCGCCGATCCGCTGTCGGCGGCGCCGGTTCCGGGCGGGCTGGCCCAACCCGGCGACGGTCCGTGCAGGCCGGATCCGGGCTCTGATCCCGGTGACTACTCCCATGACTCGCTGCCCAGCGGCCTCTATTGCAGCATCACCCTGACCACGGGGGATTGGACGCTCCAGAGCGGCGTCTACACCGTGCTCGACAGCGTGGGGGTGAGCGGCGACGCCAGCCTGACCGGCGACGGCGTCCTCCTCTACTTCACCTGCCCGTACGACCCCGATCCGCGCTACGTGGACACCTGCGACGACCCGCCCGGGGACGCGGACGGCGGAGTGCTCGACGTGTCGACGTCCGGCAACGTCTCGCTCACCGCGTACGAAGCGGGGAGCGCTCAGAACCCGGACGACCTCCTCGTCTACTTCGACCCGCTGGAGGACGCGGTGCTCGACGACCTTCCCCCGACCTCGTGCGATGACAACGCCATTCTCTGCGTCGACGGCAACGGCACGACAACCCTGGACGGCAGCGTCTACGCCGAGGCGGGCCAGGTCGACCTCGGAGGCGATACACGGATCGGGTCCACGTCGGAATCGTCGGAGGAAGGTGATCTGGTGACCTCGCTCCTGGATTCATCTGGCGCACTCCAGGTCGACGGGATCCCGCCGTCGATCGGGTACTGCTGGGTCTACGACGACAAGGTGAGCGTCACCAGCGGTGCGACGACATCGACCGGACAGGTGGTGGTCGAAAGCGATTGCTCGGGTGCGAAGTCGACCGGCATCATCGGCATCGCCTATGGCTCATGAACGCGACCACGGCAACGCGCCCCTGGCGCGCCCCAGCAATCCAAAGATTTCGTTCACGAGGAGGCAATCATGGGTACCTTGAGACATCGGGTGACGCGTCACCGCCGCAGAGGAGAGGGAGGCTTCACCCTCATCGAGCTGCTGGTGGTGATCGCGATCCTTTCGGTGCTGGCGGCGATCGTCATCATCAACGTCACCGGCGTCAAGGGCACCGCTCAGACCGCATCGTGCAAGTCCGACACCGAAGCGGTTCAGACGGCGGTGGACGGATACTACGTCACTAACGGCGTGTATCCAGACGCGACCCAGGGTGACGTAGCGGCACCTGCCGCGAACGACAGCGTGAACATCACCGAGCTGCTCGGCGGGACCAACCCCTACCTGCAGGCCAGTCCTGCCACCGGCGAGTCGTTCACGTACACCAACTCCACTGGGACGATCCAGGGTTCCGTCACGCTCCAGGGTTCGAGCACCGGCACCGTCTGTCAGACGGGCTGACCGGCTGCCTCCGCACTCGGCTCACATCCGGGGCGCACCGCAACGCGCAGTGCGCTCCGGGCTCACTCCCGGTCCTGGCCGAGATCTACCGCCCAGCCATCGAGGGCATGGACGACGGGTGGGCGCCGGCCGCATCGGGGCGGCGGATCTCCTTCGGGAAGAGGGACACCGCCACCGCGTCCTCCCACTCCACCAGCCCCTCGGCGATCAGCTCGTTGAGCGAGGACTCCAGGGTCTGCATCCCCTCGGTGCGGCCGGTGACGATGATGTTGCGGAGCTGGGCCGCCTTGTTCTCGCGGATCAGGTTCTTCACCGCGCCGTTGGCCAGCAGGACCTCGAATGCGGCGACCCGGCCGCCCTCCCGCATGGGCAGGAGCTGCTGGTAGATCACCGCCTGGAGCGAGGCGGCGAGCTGGACCCGGATCTGCTGCTGCTGCTCGCCGGGGAAGACGTCGACGATCCGGTTGATCGCCTGGGTGGTGTCGTTGGTGTGCAGCGTGGCGAAGACCAGGTGACCGGTCTCGGCGATGGAGAGGGCGATGCGGATCGATTCCAGGTCGCGCATCTCGCCCACCAGCAGGACGTTGGGGTCCTGGCGCAGGCAGGCGCGGAGCGCGTCCCCGAAGGTGGGCGTGTCCAGCCCCAGCTCCCGCTGCTCGACGACACAGCGGCGGTTGAAGTGGACGTACTCGATCGGGTCCTCGATGGTGATGATGTGCTGAGCGCGCGCGTGATTGATCCAATCGATCATCGAGGCCTGGGTGGTCGACTTCCCGGCGCCGGTGGGGCCCGTCACCAGGATCAGGCCGCGGGGCAGCTCGACCAGCCGCTCGGTGATCGGAGGCAGCCGCAGCTCGCTGAAGGTCGGGATCTGGCTGGGGATGGCGCGCAGGGCAACCGCGACCGAGCCGCGCTGGTGAAACGCGTTACCCCGCACCCGGCCCCGGTCTGTCCACTGGAAGGAGAAGTCGACCGAGCCGTCCTCCTTGAGGGTGTGGCGGTGGTCGGCGCCGAGGAGCTGGTCGATGAGCTTGCGGGCCTGATCGTCCGTCAGGGCGCGCGAGGCCGCCGCCACCAGCTGGCCGTCAAGGCGCAGCGAGGGTGGGGCACCGGCACTGAGAATCAGGTCCGAGGCCCCCTGGTCGAAGAGCGCGTCGAGCAG
>PLAK01000145.1 GCA_003134115.1 Candidatus Changshengia sp. | reverse complement strand
CCGTAGATGAAGGTGGTGGTCACCCAGGGGATCGCCGTGCCGCTCGTGCCCCGCACCATCAGCCAGAAGAGGGTCAGCTCAAAGAGCGCACCGAGCACGCTGAGGATCAGCCACAGCCAGGTCTGGGGACGCCGCATCAGCCGGACCACCTGCTCATGCAGCACCTCGAGCTGGCGCCTGGCCCGCCGTGCCCACGGGATCAGCCCGACCACCCGGAGAACCGCGCTGAAGACCGGGTCGATGGTGAGGATGCCGATGATCGCCAGGATCCCGGCGAGCGAGACGGCGATCCCGGAGATCCCGGCGGCGTAGGCGAGAGCGCCCGGGATGGCGACGGCAACGATCACCGTCGTGTAGAGCAGCTCCTGGACGGTCACCGCGGCCATGGTGGTGCCGATGGGGGCCCCGGTCGCCTCACTGGCGAGCTCGGCCCGGGCCAGCTCACCGAACGGCAGCAGGCCAAAGGCCTCGCCGCCCACCGTGAAGAGCACCGAGTCTCGCGGGGTCACCGCCACCGACTCGCTGCGCAGCAGCTGGTGGTAGCGGAGCCCCTTGGTGAGGTAGAAGCAGGCGGTGAGCCCGATCGCCGCCGGCACCATGATGATCGGGAAGTGCGCGATGTCCTGGCCGAGCTGGCCCGGATTGAGGATGAGGATCAGGGCGACCAGGATGCCGACGGTCACCCCGACCTGGATGATCAGGCGCACACGATGGGCGCGGCTCATCCGAAAATCGTGGTCCGAGACCCTGACCGGGGGATGGGCCGCGGACGCTTCGTCACTGATCCGGTTCTACACCTTCAGCGCTGTCGCGGACGTCATCGATCTCGCCCGCCAGCAGCGGGAGGGCGGCGTACCCGACCGCCCCCGGACCGGTGTGGGTCCCGATCACCGGATCGAGGGCGATGATCTCGCAGCGAGCGACGTCGCAGACCTCACGGAGACGCGCCTCCAGGGCGCGGGCGAGCTCCTCGGCGTCGGCGTGGAAGACCAGGATCCAGGGCCGGCCGGGGAGGTCGCGCGCCGTCTTCTCCAGTGCGGAGAGCACGCCCGACGGGGTGCGGGTGAGTGCCACGCGTCCGGTCTGGCCGTTGCTCAGCCGGAAGACCGGGCGGACGTGGAGGCTGTCCGAGATCCCCGCCAGAAGGGGGTTGATCCGGCCGCTTCGGGCCACGAACTCAAGGGCCTCCAGGGCACCGAACATCCTCACCTCTCGGATGGCGCGCTCGGTCCGGTGCAGCACCTGGGGGAGCTCGGCCCCGTCGATGCATAGCCGGGCGGCGACTCGTGTGATCAGTCCCAGCCCGGCCGCCGCCGTTCCGGTGTCGACCACCGTGACCCTCTCCCGCCCCTCCTCCTCGGCGAGCATCCGGGCTGCCAGGCGCGCGCTGTCGTCCATGCCGCTCCATCTGGCCGGGATGGTGAGGCAGAGGATCTGGTCGGACCGGCAGCGGCGATAGGCCTCCAGGAACTCCCCGGGAGGCGAGGCCGACGTCTCGGGGGTCGCGCCGTGGCGCAAGCGCGCGTAGAACTCGCGCAGCTCCTCGGCGCTCCGGGCATCGATCTCCTGCTCGCCGATCCGGACCGGAAGATCGACCACACCGACCGTGCCGGCCAGCTCGGGCGGCACCAGGGCGCCGCTGCCGGTCACCAGAGCGCAGGGCCGGCTCGTCGCCTCCAGTGTGGCCGCAGCCGGGTGAGCCCGCACCGTGGGGGGGATCTCCACGGCTACCGCCGACCCATCCGCGACCCTAGTCGCACTGGCCGCGCGCAAGATGATCCACGTCACTCCCTGATCTGGTCGTGAGGGGTCCCGCGGCCGCGCAGTCGCATCGGTCCGAGGCCCTGCCCCACCGGGAAGCTGCTGCCTAAGATGATAGCCGTGGCCTGAGGCTGCGGACCGCCTGGGGTCGGTTGGCCGAGGGATCGGCGGAGGGAACATGGACGCGCGCTGGACCCTGGTCACGTTCTGCGCGGCCGCCTATCTCATCGGAAGCCTTCCCCTGGGGTATTGGGCGACCCGCTGGCGGCGGCTCGGTCTCGACATCCGTGGCTATGGGTCCGGCAACGTCGGAACCGCCAACATCTACCGCCACGCCGGGTTTGCCCTGGCGGCCGTGATCGGGCCTCTCCAGTTCGTCCAGGGATTGCTCGCGGTCCTGCTCGCCCGTTACGTCGGGAACGTGACCGGCGCCGGTCTGGTGGTGGTGGGCATCCTCGCCGTCGTCGGCAACGGCTGGTCCCTCTTCCTCCGCTTCGACGGCGGACGCGGGGTGGCCGTCTCGACGGGCGCGGTCGCCGGTCTCAATCCCATCGCCCTGGCCGTGCTCCTCGTCTGCTTCGCCGCCGGTGCCCTCCGGGGCCGGATCGCCGAGGGGGTGCTCGCCGGCTTCATCGTGCTTCCGTTCGCGGGGTTGATCCTCGCCATCACCCCGGTCCGGGCCGGCTGGGCGCTACCCGTCGGGCTGGTGGTCATCCTCCTTCTGATTCTCGCCCGCCGTCTGCAGGGGGTGGTCGGCGATGTCAACCACTTCGGGAAGGGCCGGCACGTCGTCCTCGACCGGGTCCTCCACGACCGCCGTCCGGGACGGCCGCTGGTGGGGCACCGCACCGATCCCTGAGCCGCTTCCGAAGGGACGCCCGACGGCCGTCGCCGGCTACCCCTCGTCCGTCCATACGGGGTTGAACGGGTACCACTGCTCCGGCGCAACGGCCATCAGAGCGTCGAGCCGGTCGGCCAGGGTCTGGGTCATCTCGGCGACCGTGCCGGTCGGGACCGGCGGGTCGATCAGGATCCGGTAGTGGCGGTCGACCCGGTAACAGATGGCGGGCAGCAGGGGGCATCCGGTGTGGAGCGCCATCGCCGCCGGGCCCGTGCTGAAGAGGACGGGACCGCCGCGGAACTGCACTTCGACCGTCGGTCCCCCCTCGGGGATGTCGGCGAGGAGGGCCAGGAAGCGGCCGTGGCGCAGAGCATGGAGCAGGCCCCGGGCGGCCCGACCGGGGGTGAAGACCTCCAGGCCGCGGCGCTCGCGAGCCCAGACGATCACCTTGTTGAAGAACCTCGGGTTGAAGTCGCGCATCACCGTGGTGAGCGCCAGTCCTCGGGAGAGCGCCATCGTCGCCGCCATGTCCCAGTTGCCGAAGTGAGCCAGGCAGAAGATGCCCGACCCGTGCTCCTCCTCAGCCCGCGCGATGTTCTCCCAACCGTCCATCGGATGGTCTCGGCGCACCGTCTCCATGGTCAGGGCGTCGGCCCACATGAGGTCGAGGCAGGTCCGGAAGTACTCGCGGTAGGAGGCGCGCGCCCGGGCTCGCGCGGCTTGCGCGGTGAGCCCGGGATCGGCCCTCCGGTGGCGGACGGCACATTCGGCGACCCGGCCCGGCCGGACCAGGGAGGTGGCCGCGGCGATGGCGTCGACGGCGAGGTAGCGGTGCCAGCCGAGCGCCTGCGTGGACTTGGCCACCCCCCCCCAGAGCATCCGGAGCAGGGGCGAGGGCAGGGACGTGCTCAGGATCGGGGCGCCCACGGTGCGAGCGAGCGGGGCGCTCAGCGGATGCCGCAGTGCCTCTCCGCCGTGAGGATCGTTCACCCGGGCGGCCGCGCCCGATCTTGTCTCGATGGCTTCTCCGCCCGTGAAGTCCCAGCGGAGTGGATCATAGATGGGAGCGTGGGCCGAGCCCACGCCAGCGGGCGTAGGCTACCCGGCGCAGCTCACTTGGGCGGGCCGGCCGGCTCGCAGGGCGCGGAGGGTTCGGGTGTGGCGATGCGGGTGGCCTGGTTCGGGCACGCGGGAGGACGCCGAGCCGACGGGCTCACCGCCTACAGCGACCAGACGGTCACCGCCCTGGCCGGGGCCGGCTGTGAGATCCGCTTCTTCCACCACGACCTGGACGGTGATCGCACTCCCGTCGTGGACGCCGTGTCGCTCGAGGGTGTCCGCTTCAAGACGGTGACGCTGCCGGCCCCTCGCACCCTGGCGCGGATCGAGCGGGCCCTCGCCGATTTCCGTCCCGACGTCGTCCACTGCTCGGTGAGCGTCTCCCTCCTCGACGGGGCGGTCGCTCGCGTGGCGCGCGGCCTCGGCGCGACCACCGTGGCGACCTGCCACCTCCCCTACGCCCCGGCTCAGAGCGCCCGGGGCCGGGTGATGCGCCGCCTCTACCACTACCACGCCCCTCGCCTCCAGGAGTACGACCGCTGCATTGCCCTCTCCCGCGACCAGCGCGACCTCCTGGTACGGGCCGGGGTCGCGCCGGATCGCATCGTGGTGATGCCCAACGCCGTCGACACGGAGCGGATCTGCCCCGGGCCCTCGGGGCTGAAACAGGCCCTGGGGGCGGAGCTGATGATCTCCTTCCTCGGCCGGCTGGACCCGGAGAAGCGGGTGGAGGAGCTGATCCACTCCTTCCTGGGCCGCCGCTGGCCGTCCGACCATCTGCTCGTCATCGCCGGCACCGGCAGCCAGGATCGCCGGCTCCGCGCCATCGCCGGAGCCGAGGGGCAGGTGCGCTTCCTCGGGATGGTGACGAGCATGGAGGACCGCCTGGAGCTGCTCCGGGCGACCGATCTCTTTGTCCTTCCCTCGACCGCGGAGGGACTCTCACTCGCCCTCCTGGAGGCGATGGCGGCGGGCTGCGCGATCGTCGCCACCGATGCCGGGGAGCACGGGGCGGTGCTGGACGGCGCCGGCCTGGTCATCCCGGTCCACCCCCTGGAGCCGGCCCTGGGCGAGGCTTTGGAACGGTTGCACGCCGACCCCGATGCCCGTCGGAGGCTCGGCCAGGCGGCCCGCGGCCGGGCCGTCGCCCATCACGGCCTCGACACCTACGTCACGGACCTCCTCGGCGTCTACGCGTCGGCCGCCGCCGGTCGCGAGGTCGGCGGCGCGGCGCGGTAGGAGCGGGGAACCGGAATCTTCAGGGGTGCGACGCGGTGGGTCCGGGGCGGGCGGACCCGCTCGCCTCGTCCGCGGGCAGGCGTGCGTGGAGCGTCGTGCCCACATCGGGCACCGATCGGATCTCCAGCTCACCCCCCGCCTCGCGCGCGAGGTCGTGGATCAGGCTGAGACCGAGATGCCCGGCCTCCAGCTGCTGGTGGCGCCGGTCCGCCGTGAAACCGATGCCGTCGTCCACGATCCGGAGGTCGAGCCTCCCGGCGTCGTTGCCGACGGCCACCACCACATGGCGGGCGTGGGCGTGCTGGTCGACGTTGTGGAGCGCCTCCTGGGTGATGCGGTAGGTGGTGTTGAGCGCGATGCCATGGATGTCGCCGGCCGACTCAGCGACCTCGATGGTCACCTCGATCCCCGCGTCGCGCAGGGGGTCGGCGAGATCGCCGAGGGCGGCGGCGAGCCCGATCTCCTGCAGATCGGGAGGGGCGATCTCGCGCAGCAGGGTGCGCAGCTCGTCGATCGCCTCGGCGGTGGCGTCCGCGGCGTGCAGCATCGCCCGGCCCTCCCCGTCCTGCCCCGCCCGCGCGCGGAGCCCGACGGTGACGGCGGCCAGGTCCTGGACCACGCCGTCGTGGAGGTTCCGGGCAATCCGGTGGCGCTCCGCGTCCGATGCCTCCAGGGCCTGGCGGAGCAGCAGCTCCTTCTCCCGGGCGTGCGCCTCCCGCTGCAGCTGCGCGGCGCGGGTGCGCGACGAGAGCACCAGCAGCGACATCTGGAGCAGCAGCACGGGGACGAGGAGGAGAAGAAACCCGGCGGCCCCCTCCAGGTCGACCAGCACCACACCCCCGAAGGCGGTGAGACCGGCGCCCAGGAAGTAGGGGAGCACCGAGGTCGCGTTCTGCCCCACGTAGGGCAGCACCCGCATCCCCGGCTGGGAGAGCCACTGGACGACCGCGAGCAGCCAGATGTTGACCACCCACGAGAGGAGGCCGGCGGTGAGCCCTGCCAGGAGGCCCGGCCCGAGGTCGGTGCCGCCGCCGGTGATGCCGTGGAACACCCCCCATGCCGCCAGCGCGCTCAGAAACTGGTTGGAGGCGTTGAAGAGGCTCTTGAACCAGCTCGTGCCCAACCGCGCGGTGGTGCCCGCGTATTCGCTGGCGACGGCGACGAGCGCTCCTATCGGCCCCGCGGCGAAGGTCAGCCCCAGGTGGGCGAAGATCGACGCCGACCAGTAGCTGGCCGACCCGGAGAGGACCCGGACCGCGGTGGCGGCGAGCAGGAAGGTGGCACATGCCCCCACCGCGAGCAGGGCCGGGTCCGCCGGCAGCCGGACCGTCACCGCGGCTGCCACCAGGGCCACGGCCGTCAGCAGCCCCACATAGGCGACGAGGGCTGGGGTGTAACGGACCGGGGTGCCCCGTGCCTCCTCCGGGAGCCGGGGGATGCGGTGGGCCAGACGGCGCAGCCGGCCCCTGCCCTGGTCGTGCTCGTCCGCTGCCGGCATCAGCGATCGACCGTGCCCCGCTACGTTCAGCGTCAGACGGGCGGCCTGGGGACCGCCACGACCCGAGGCTGTTCGGAGCCTTCCTCACGCTCGACCTGGACCAGTCCCAGCCGCAGCGCCTTGGTCACCGCCTCCAGCTTGGAGTGGGTCGCAAGCTTGGAGTTGATCCGGGAGAGCTTGTTGCGCAGGGTCGCATGGCTCATGAAGAGCTGCTGCTCGATGGACGCGTTGTCCCATCCATGGGCGAGGAGCTGGAGCACCTCCAGCTCGCGCGGGTTGAGATCGTCGCCGTAGCCCTGGCGCGCCGCGGCGGCGGGCGCGATCAGCTTGGCGATCATGGCCGGCGAGATCGCGATGTTGCCCACCATCGCTCCGCGGATGGCACTCGGCAGGTGGTTCAGGCTCTCCGACTTGCTGATGAAGCCACTGCAACCGGCCATCAGGGCCTCGTCCAGGACCTGACGCTCCTCGACGGCGCTGACCACGATGACCCGCGTCCGGGGGTGTTCCTCGCGGATGTAGCGGGCCGCCACCGTCCCGTCGCCGTCGGGCAGGTGGTAGTCCATCAGAACCACGTCGACGTGCTTGCGCCGGAGGAACTCGCGGGCGTCGTCGAGGCGCTGGGAGATGCCGTCCACCCGCATGTCGGGCTCGTCGCGGAGCGCCCGGGCGAGTGCCTCGGCAAACATCTGATGGTCCTCGACGATCAGGACCCGGATCAGCGGGCTTGACGAGAGCTTGAGCTCGGGAGTCATCTCGAAGTCGGGCATCGCAGCAAGCAGAGGATATGCCTCAGCGCGGCTGAGGAGGCGTGCCGCGGCCCACATCGTGCGTCGCGTCGACGCCTCGCCGTCGGCGCGGGCTCGCACCCCGATCAGGCGTTCCACCGCTCAACCCTGCCGCGCGCTGATCCGCCGGTGCGCACGCCCTTCGATTCGGGGTGCCGGCCGCTCCGGGAACGGCCGACGAGGACAGCCAGCGTCGGGCGGCGCGGCCGCCGCGGCTGGAGCCAGCCGGCGACCAGCACCGCGCCCCCGCCGGCCCACGCCAGCAGGAGGGTCGGCATCCAGCCGAGCCGTGGCGCGGCGGCGGCGGCGAGCAGACCGCCCGCCAGCATCCCGGCATAGCCGAAGAGCCACACCGCGCCACTCGCCTGGCCGAGCCGGTGCGACGAGACGATGCGGGCCATCTCGGTCATGGCCAGGATCTCGTAGGGGGCCGAGGCCAGGCCGCTCAGCCCAGCCAGCCCGATGTCGACCCACGCTGAGCCGACCAGGGCGAAGGCCCCCAGCGGGATGAGCTCGCCGAGGGTCAGGAGGGCCATCGTCCGCGATCGCAGCCCCCGATGCCGGGTCCGGAGCAGGGCCACGGCGCCGATGACGTTGCCGGCTCCGATCGCCGCGTACACCCAGCCGGCTGCCGCCGCACTGCCGAAGCGCTGCTGGGCCGCCGCGGGGAGGACCGCCTGGAGGCAGGTGATGGTCGCGAAGATGCCGAGCTGGGCGAGGGCCAGCTGGCGCAGGAAGGGTCGTCGCAGCACCAGTCCGATCCCCGACCAGAGACCGACCGCGCCCTCCTCCTCCTCCGCCGTGGTGGCGCGGCCGAGGCGGGGCAGGCTGGCGAGGAGGGCGGCCAGGACCAGGAAGGTGAGGGCGTCGGCCGCCACCAGCCAGGCGGCCGAGCCCGTCCCGAGCAGGCCGAGGAGTCCGCCGGCGATCCCAGGACCGACGATGAGCGCCGCCGAGTCCACGGCGCCGACCGCCGCGTTGAGCCGGGCCACGCCCTCCGCCGGCACGAGCCGCGGGATCGCCGCCTGGCCGGCGGGTTGGGTGGCGCCGCCGGCGGCCTGGGTCAGAGCCAGGAGTGCCAGCACCAGCGGGACCGCGTCGGCGCCGAGTGCCACCGCCAGCGCGCCGGTGACGCAGGCCCTGCCGAGGTTGAGGGTGACCAGCGTTGGCACGGGGCCGAAGCGGTCCGCGAGAGGCCCGCCGGCCAGCGTCCCCAGCGGCCGCGGCGCCACCCGGAAGAGGATCGCCAGGGCGGGGGCGGCCAGGCTGCGGGTGAGGGCGTAGAGGGCGACCGCCACCGCGACGGTGGTGAGCCAGTCGCCGCAGTTGGAGACGGCACGGCCGGCCACGAAGCGGGTGGCCGCTCCGGGTCGCATCATGGGCCTGCCGGCCGGACGCCCCGGCCGTACGGCGGGCACATTCGACATCTGCATCTCGGTCCGTGTCGTCACCGGCAGCCCATTCCCGGTCGCACACCAGGTGTCGAGGCCCGGGCTCCCCGCCGCCGGCAAGGGGGAGATGGGCGGACGCCGGTTGTAGGTCGCCCTGCGGCGCCCGCCCGAAGGGGATGAGGAATTTCTGCGGATCAGCTCCAGCCGTTGAACACGTCACATACCTCTCGCTCTCTCGGACACGCACCGGCCCGGGTCCCTGTCGTGAGCCTGCCGTTTGCGTGTGCGGCCACTGTGGTCCGCGCCACTGATGATCATTTCGGAGCGCGAAATGGCATAGACGCCGATGTCCCCAATCGGGCGCGCGAATGCACCCGAATTTGCTGCCATCGGTCGGTGCGCCGACTGCTGTCACGCCGGCGGTATGCGCCTGCATTGCGCAGCCGACGCAAATGCACTACGACCAGGCTGTGGTCCCCGGCTGGGCGGGCTGGGGAGCGCCGATCATGGGGCCGGGCTCGCGGCGGGGCCGTCGCGCCCGGCCGCGGGCGCTCAGCCCGTCCTGAGCTCCGGGCTGCTCCGTCCCACCGACCGGGTGCCGGTCACCTCCAGCACGCCTGCCTCCGTGGGCCGGGCGAGCCACCATCCCTGCCCCAGCTCGGCGCCCAGGTCCCGGGTCTGACGGGCCGCCAGCTCGTTCTCGATGCCCTCGGCGATGACGGCGGCCCCGCTCGCGCGCGCAAAGGAGACCAACGCTTTGATCGCGGCCCGCGACCCCGCGTGCGACGCGGTCATGGTCAGGCTCCGCGCGATCTTGATGAACTCCGGGTTGGCCGCGGTGAGCAGCTCCAGGGTCGAGTGCCCGTCGCCCACGTCGTCGAGGGCGAATCGCACCCCGTGGTTGCGGTATCCGGCGAGCACCTGGCGGACCCGGGGGAGATCGGTGATGATCTCCCGCTCGGTGATCTCCAGCACCAGCTGCTCAGGGCGACCCCCGGCCGCCTCCAGGATGAGGAGCAGCTGATCGGGAGGGTGAACCGGGTCGAGCAGGGTCAGCGCGCTGACGTTGAGGAAGAGTGTCCAGCGCGGGAGCAGATCCCAGGGGGCGCCGGCGATGGCGAGCCTCCTGCAGAGCCAGTCCAGGTCACGCATCCGCCCGCTCCGCTGCGCCTCCGCGAAGAGGTCTTCGACGCTCTCGCCGGCCCGCATCCCAGGGGGACGGGCCAGCGCCTCGTGACCGATGACCGCGCCGTCGTCCAGCCGGCAGATCGGCTGGTACACGATCCGCAGCTCGCTGAGGCGGATGGCGCGATCGACCCGGGCCGCCCATTCCGAGCGACGTGAGAGCCCGGGGGCCAGGTTGATGCTGCCGCCGCAGACGCGGTCCCGCCCCGCCTCCTTGGCCTGGTACAGGTGGGAGTCGGCCAGGCGCGCCACCCCTCGAGGGTCCGCGCCCGGTTCGCCGACCGCCCAGCCCACGCTGACCCGCGCCTGCCCGTGGGGGACGGAGATGGCATGCACGGCGCTGCGCATCCGTTCCGCTGCGGCCGCGGTCTCGTCGGGGCCGATGCCGACCATGAGCGCGGCAAACTCGTCCCCCCCGACGCGGGCCACCACGTCCCAGCCTCGGAGGCTGGAGGTGAGCGTCTGGCCGACGCCCCGGAGCATCGCGTCTCCCGCCTCATGGCCGTACTCGTCGTTAACGTGCTTGAGGCCGTCGACGTCAATGGTGCAGATGGCGAAGCGCTGTCGGGGGATGGTCGCCAGCAGCCGGTCGAACTCGCGCCGGTTGCGCAGTCCGGTGAGGGGATCGGTGGCGGCGACCTCGGCCAGTCGGGCCATGCTCTCGCGGAGCGCCGTCTCGGTCCGCCGCCGCTCCAGGACGTGCCCGAGCTGGCGGCCCAGGTCGAGCATGACCTCGACGGAGGCGGCCTTCAGCCCTCCCGCGCCGGGCCCGAAGAGGTCGATGACACCGACCACGGTGTCGTCCACCAGGATGGGGAAGCCGGCTGCGGCGATCAGGCCCCGAGCCATCGGAACGTCGCGAAAGCCGGGGTCGGCCGCGAGGTCGGGGATGATCACCGGCGCCACGGCGGCCCAGACCCGCCCGGGCAGGCCGGTGCCGAGCCCCACCTCGAGGTCCTGTCGCTCCCGATGGAGCTCGTCCATCTCCGCCGCCGGAGCCCACCAGGCGCCGCGCCGGACGAGCACGCCCCGATCACGGTCCAGCAGCCACGCCTCCCCGCCCCACAGCCCCAGGGAGCGCGCGACGGCCTCCAGGATGCGCGGTGCGCCCGCTTCGAAGGTCGGCGTGGTGTTGAGGATGCGGGTGGTGGCGATCTGCATGGCCCGCAGCTCGTCGGAGCGGCGCCCGGCCGTCATGTCGCGCACCAGGAGGACCACCCGCGGTCTCCGGCGCAGCCGGACGGTCCGGGTCGCGATCTCGAGGGAGAGTGGACGGCCGTCCTTGGCGACCACGCGCAGGAGGAACCTTCGCCCGCCGGCATCACCGGAGGTCGCCGTCAACCGCGCCATTCCCGCCTCCCGCTCCTCGAGAGGGAGCAGGGGGGCGAGGGAAGCCATGGCGAGCGTCTCGTCCGGGGCGTACCCGGTGATCGCGCCCCAAGCGGCGTTGACCTTCACCGGCCGTCCCCGATCCAGGACCACCATCCCCTGCCCGAGATCGCCCGTGGCCTCGGCCAGCGACTCCCAGAACCGCGCCTGGTCACCCGGCCGTGGGAGGGAGCGGCCCCACCTTCGGGCCCGGGCCAGCGCGGTGGTCAGCAGGCGCGCGGGGAGATACCGCTCCGCGGCCGCGACCCGTCCTGACAAAGGTCATACCTCCGGCCACACGGGCTCGGCCCTGCCGCACTCCGCCCGTTTGTGACCCGTCCGTCCAGCGATCGTATGGACGTGAGGAGCCCCGGAGATGACATCAGGGTGAATTCTTCGTGAAACCGCCGAAGGTCGCCCCCCCGCGACTCCGCCATCACTGTTACGGCCGAGAGGCCCCACGCACCCGGGCCACTCGGCCCGGGCCGTCACGCCGCCCCTCAGCCCGGCTACCCCCGGCCGCCGGTCACCTCCGCGATCGCCCCGGCCACCGCCGAGACGAGGATCTCGGCCTCGACGTCGGTCATGGTGAGCGGCGGGTTGAGGACCACGACGTCCCCCAGGGGCCGGACGACCACCCCGCGCCGGCGCGCCGCCAGGATCACCCGGCGGCCGGTCCGGAGGGCCGGGTCGAGAGGGGTCGCGCCGCCCCGAAGCTCGATGCCGGTCATCACCCCTCTGCTCCGGATCTCGAACACGCCCGGCATCGGTGCCACCCGCTCGGCGAGCAGGCCGGCGAGCGTGGCTGCCAGCCGCCGTGCCGACGCGAGGGTGCCTTCCTCCTCGAAGAGCCGCAGAGAGGCGCGGGCAACTGCGCAGGCCACCGGGTTGCCCGTGTACGTGTGGCCGTAGTAGAGGGTGCGGTGCTCGGCGTAGGGAGCCGTGAAACGGTCAAAGAGCTCCTCGGTGGTGAGCACCGCGGAGAGCGGGAGGTAGCCGCCGGTCAGCCCCTTGCCCAGACAGAGGATGTCGGGCGCCACCCCGGCGCCGCCGGACGCGAAGAGGTCGCCCGTCCTGCCGAACCCGGTGGCCACCTCGTCGGCGATGAGGAGGGCGCCGTGCCGGCGGGCCAGGGCGGCCGCCTCTGCCAGCCACCGGTCCGAGTGGGTGAGCATCCCCGCTGCGGCCTGGACGCGCGGCTCGACGATCAGGGCGGCCACCCGGTCGCCCTCGCGGTCGAGCAGGTCGGAGAGCGCCCGGAGCGACCCCGCCTCGTCGAGATGGGGGCTGGGCACGGTGCGGGCCGGGAAGAGGATGGGGTCGAGCCCGGTGTGGAAGGGCTCGCTGCGACCCACGCTGACCGCCCCCGCGGTGTCGCCGTGGTACGCGTCGCCGAGGGCCACGAAGCGGGAGCGCTCGGGGTGGCCGGCGTGGCGCTGGGCCAGCAGCGCGATGCGCAGGGCCGCCTCGACCGCGGCGGCACCCGCCTCGCAGTAGAAGACGCGGGTGAGCCCGGGAGGAGCCACCTCGGCGAGCTCCTCGGCGAGCAGGGCTCCTGGTGCGTGGGTCTGGCCCAGGAAGGTGCTGTGCGCGATCCGTCCCAGCTGCTCCCGCGCGGCGCGGTCCAGGGCGGGGTGCGCGTGGCCGTGGACCGTGCACCAGAGGCTGCTGATCCCGTCGAGGTAGCGGTGACCGGCCTCGTCGCGGAGCCAGCTGCCGTCCCCGGAGCGGATGACGAGCGGTGCCTCCTCCCGCCAGTCGCTGGTCTGGGTGAAGGGGTGCCAGAGATGGCGCCGGTCGGCGGCGACCACCGCCTCGCTCGCGTCGGGCCGCGGCGCGGTGAGGGCCGAGAGGTCGAGAGCTCCGGCGGCATCCGCCAGCGCGTCGATGTCGGTGGCGTCGTCGAGATGCGGCAGCACTCCGAGCACGGGCACCCCGCACTGGTCCGCGATCTGGGCGGCGTTCTCGGCGACGAAGGCCGGCTCGTCCCCCGCCGCGTCCACCAGCACGACCCCGATCAGCCGCAGCCCGGAGCCGAGCGCCGCCTCGACGGTGAGCGCGGTGTGGTTGATGGTCCCGAGCCCGGCGAGGGCCGCGATCACCACGTCGGCGTCGAGACGCCGGAGCAGGTCGCGCACCGTGTGCCGGGCGGCGAGGGGCACCAGCAGGCCGCCCACCCCCTCGACCAGCAGCAGGTCGCAGCCGGCGGCCGCCGCCTCGATCGATCGGGCCAGAGCCTCGACGTCGAGCTCCCGACCCTCCGCGGCCGCCGCGGCGAGCGGGGAGCGGGGCAGTGCGAAGGTGGCGAGCACCGCCTCGGACGCCGCGGTGCCCATCGCCCCTCCCAGCAGGACCGCATCCTCGGCGTCGGCTCCCGGCGGGACGCCCGTCGCCACCGCCTTGATCGCCCGGCAGTCCATACCGCGCCGCCGCAGCGCGGCGCAGAGCGCGGCGGCGAGCACCGTCTTGCCCACGCCGGTTCCGGTTCCGGTGATCGCCACGATCCGGCCCGTCACGAGGAGAGCAGCTCGGTCAGGGCGGCCGCGACACCCTCGATCTCCGCCTCCGTGTGGGCGGCGCTGGCCACCAGCCGCAGCCGGCTCGTGCCCGGCTCCACGGTCGGCGGACGCAGCCCCTGGACCAGGTAGCCGCGCTCCCAGAGCGCCCGGTCGAGCTCCATCGTGCGGACCGGGTCACCCACCAGGACGGCGACGATGGGGGAGGAGGGGTGGGCCCCTGGCATTGCCAGCTCGCCGACCCGCAACCGGAGCAGCCGGGCGCGCTCGTGGAGCCGGAGCACCAGCTCCGGCTCGGCCATCAGCACCCCCAACGCGGCGCTCGCGGCCGCGATGGTGGGGTGGGGAGGCGCGGTCGAGAAGATCAGCGCCCGGCCGCGCTGGAGAAGCAGCCGCTGGACCGTTTCCGCGCCGCAGATGGCTGCGCCGGCGGCGCCCAGGGCCTTGGAGAAGGTGACCACCCGGACCACATGGTCGCCCTGCACCCCCAGTTCGGCGGCGAGCCCGCGCCCTCCCGGGCCGGCCGTCCCCAGCGCGTGGGCCTCGTCGACGACCAGCCAGGCGTCGTGGCGCCGGGCCAGCCGGTCGAGGGCGATCAGGTCGGCGGCGGCCCCGTCCATCGAGAAGATGGAGTCGGTGACGATGATCGGGCGTCCCTCGACCCGAGCCAGGCGGGCCTCGAGGTCCACGCTGTCGAGGTGGCGGTAGACGGCCACTTGCGAGCGCGACGCCCGGGAGCCGTCGATCAGCGAGGCGTGGTTGCCCGCGTCGCTCAGGATGGTCGCGTCGGAACCGCCGAGCGCTTCCAGGATCGAGACGTTGGCGGCGTAGCCGCTCGGCGCCACCGTGGCGGTGGCGGCGCCGAGAAAGCCGGCGAGCGCCTCCTCCAGGTCGGTGATGGCCCCGTGGCCGCCGGAGAGGTGGCGGGAGCCGGTGGCACCGACCCCCAGCTCCAGGGCTGCTCGCGCGGCCGCCTCGCGCACCTCCGGGTGGACCGATAGGCCGAGGTAGTCATTGGAGCTGAACACGACAACGGCCCTGCCGTCGACCTCGCCGCGGGGCGCGCTGCCCCCCTCGCGCCGGCGCAGGTGGCGACGCAGCCCCGCCCGTTCGTCGGCGCGCAGGGTCTCCGCGGCCCAGTCGCTAGACGGCATTCGCCACCCATGCATCCCAGCTGGAGATTGAGATCCCGAGCCCCACGCGAACCCGGGGGAGCTGCCAGAGCGCGGTGCTGTAGTCGTCGGCGGAGTCGTTGACGAGGTCCTGCAGCCCGCCCACGTACCCGTACCCGTGGAGGGTCGTGAAGAGCGGCTGCTCCCGGGCGCTGTCGGAGAACTGGGTCGACCCCGGCCACACCCCGCTGTATGCGATGAACTGGATCGGCTGGCCGCCGATGAGACTCTCCAGGGTGGTCTTGCTCTGGTCGGTGACCTGCTCCAGCTGCTGGGCGGTGGCGTCTCCCGCCCAGAGCGCCACGTTGTCCTTGAGGGTGTGGTCGCCGAAGGAGAAGCCGGTGTCCGACAGATCCCGCAGCTCGGCCGCGGTCACGTACTGCTGGGGACCGTAGACGCCGCCGACGAGGGCCGTGCACGGGAAGAAGACGGCGGTGAATCCGTACTGGCGAAGGATCGGCACAGCGTTGGTCCACTGGCTGAGCCTGCCGTCGTCGAAGGTCACCACGAACGAATGGGCCGGCAGCGGCAGCCCGTAGAGGAGGGCGTCGGCCAGGTGGGGCAGCGAGATGCTGGTGGCGCCGATCGAGTGCGCGTACGCCATCTGGGCCTGGAACTGGCTGGTGAGGGTGGTCAGCCCCACGTCGATCCGCCATCCGTAGGTGTTGCCCCCGTAGGCGCTCTCCTGCGGCTCCTGGTTCTCCACCAGGTGGTACATGAAGATGGGGACGTCCACCTGGCGGGAGGCGACGCTCGCGGGGACGAGCACCGGCGCGTCCATCGACGCCGGGCCCTCGCCCACCACCCACGCCGCCCCCGTGGTGAGGTCGTATTCGACCGATATCTGGGTCATCGAGTAGAGCGCCGCGACCCCCGGCGGAGAGAGCGAAGCAGGGCTCGAGAAGCTCACCCTGACCGGGAACCGCCAGGTGTCGGACACCGAGACCGCCGGGCTCTCCGGGTCGTACCAGGTGACCCCGGCGGTGGGCGGCCCGAGGCTGACGGACGCGATCGGGGCACCCGAGAACTTGGCCTGCAGCATGGCGGTGCGGTCGCCCTGGCTCGGCCACAGCGCCTGGGCCTCCGGCGCCATCTCGTTCCACTGCGCGTCCCAGGCGCCGCTCGCGGTCTGGTCGGCGAACTGCTGAGCCAGGGCGGTGACGACTTGCGCGGGTGACGGTGCCGCCGGCGTGGTGGTGGGCTGAGGCGTGGCGCTGGTGGTCGCGGTCGCAGGCCGGTGGGTCGATGGGGTCGTGGCCGGCGCGGCGCTGCAGCCCACGAGGACCAGCGCCAGCGCCACCAAAGGGCCTCTCCACCGGGCCCGGCGGCTCAGACGGATCACGAACTTACGCTAGCAGGACGCTGGACGGGCCTGCCCGGTCGGGCCCGAGGGGCGCCGACCGGAGCTCCGGTGCCCACCCGTTGCCCTCGCCGTGACGCGGTAACCTGTGGCCCCCATGGAGAGCCAAGCACCCGTCCCTCCCCGCGACCGTCTGGACCGTCTCGACCTGCCCGCCCTCGACGCCAAATGGCAGCGGACCTGGGCGGAGCGGGAGACCTACCGCACCGACATGGACGGGTCGCGGCCCTTCTACTGCCTGATGATGTTCCCCTATCCCTCGGCGGAGAAGCTGCACATCGGCAATGCCTACGCGTTCACCGGGGCGGACATCTACGGCCGCTACCGCCGCCAGAAGGGGGACGACGTCTTCGAGCCGCTGGGCTTCGACGCCTTTGGCATCCACTCGGAGAACTACGCGCTCAAGGTCGGTGAGCATCCCGCGACCCTGACCGCCCGCAACGTCGAGTACTTCCGCGAGCAGCAGCTCAAGAAGCTCGGTCTGGGTGTCGACTGGTCCCACGAGATCGACACCACCAGCCCTGACTTCTACCGCTGGACCCAGTGGGTGTTTCTCCAGCTCTTCAAGGCCGGGCTCGCCGAGCACCGCGAGGGCCCGGTCAACTGGTGCCCGTCATGCCTCACCGTCCTTGCCGACGAGCAGGTCGTGAGCGGCGCCTGCGAGCGCTGTGGCACCACCGTCGAGACCCGCTACCTCAAGCAGTGGTTCATCAAGACCACGCGCTACGCGCAGGAGATGCTCGACGCCCTCGACGGCCTCGACTGGAGCGAGCGCACCAAGATCGCGCAGCGCAATTGGATCGGGCGCAGCGAGGGCGCGCTCATCGACTTCAGGTTGAATGGCTGTACCCGCCCCCATGTGACGGTCTTCACCACCCGCCCCGACACGCTCTTCGGCGCCACCTTCCTGGTCATCGGCGCCGATCATCCGCAGCTTGGTGAATTCGTCCGCGGGGACCGCCGCGCCGCCGTGGAAGAGTGGCGGGCGGCGCTGCCTCCCGCCGATGCGGAACCCGACTTCTCGGTCGGGGTCGACCTCGGTACGGTCGCCGTGCACCCGCTCACGGGCGAGGGGATCCCGGTGTGGGCCGCCCCCTACGTCCTGGGCGGCTACGGCACGGGGGCGATCATGGCGGTGCCCGGGCACGACCAGCGGGACTGGCAGTTTGCCCGCGCCCACGGTCTGCCCATCGTCGAGGTGATCGGGGGCGGCGACGTCGGGGTGGAGGCGTGGAGCGGGGACGGGCCGATGGTCAACTCCGGTCAGCTCGATGGCACCCCCTCACCGGAGGGCAAGGGGCGCGTGGTCGAGCTTCTCGAGGCCCGTGGCGCCGGCCGTGCCCACGTGCAATTCCGGCTGCGGGATTGGATCATCTCGCGGCAGCGCTACTGGGGACCGCCGTTGCCGATCATCCACTGCCCCGTGCACGGTCCCGTCGGCGTCCCCGAGTCCGAGCTTCCCGTGCTGCTCCCGGAGGTCAAGGACTTCCGTCCCCTCGGCACCGGTGTCTCCCCGCTCGCCCAGGTCGAGGCATGGGTCAACGTGCCCTGTCCCGTCTGCGGTGAGCCCTCCAAGCGCGAGACCGACGTCAACGACAACTTCCTGGACTCGGGCTGGTACTTCATGCGCTACCCGTCGACGGACTTCGCGGACCGGGCGCTCGACCCCGAGCGGACCCGGCATTGGCTGCCCGTCGACATGTACATCGGTGGCAACGAGCATGCCGTCCTCCACCTCATGTACGCGCGCTTCCTGATGCGGGCGCTCCACGGGATGGGGCACGTGCCCACGCCGGAGCCGTTCACCCGCTTCCGGGCCCACGGGCTGCTCACCTTCGCGGGCGGCAAGATGTCGAAGAGCAAGGGCAACGTCGTCAACCCCGACACGTACATGGCGCAATACGGCGCCGACGCCCTGCGCCTCCACGTCATGTTCCTGGGACCGTTCCTCGAGGGCGGGGAGTGGAACGAGCGAGGAATGCTGGGGCAGAGCCGCTTCCTGGAGCGGGTCTGGCGCAGCGTCCAGGGGGCGGCGTCCGACGACCTCGCCGACGCCACCCGCGAGCGGCGCCGCCATCGGACCATCGCGGCCGTGGAGACCGCCATCGTGTCCCTCCACTACAACACCGCCATCGCGGCGCTTCACGAGCTGGCTCACGGGATCGACGAGGAGGCGCGCGCGGGGAGGGCACGGCGGATCGACGCCCGCACCCTGGTGCAGCTGCTCGCCCCCTTTGCGCCCCATATCACCGAGGAGCTGTGGGAGCGGCTCGGCGAGAGCGGCTCGGTGCACAGGGCGGCCTGGCCGGAGCATGACCCGGCGCTCGCCGAGGAGCCGCGGGTGACCATCGCTGTGCAGCTGAATGGCAAGCTGCGGGCCACCTTCGAGTGCGAGGCGGGCACCGCCGCCGCGGAGCTGGAGCGGCTTGCCCTGACTCAGCCGAGGGTGGTCGAGCTGCTCGCCGGCCGGCTCCCGCGCAAGGTGGTGGCCGTGCCCGACCGGATCGTCAACCTGGTGGTCTGAGGGCAGGGGCGCTCGCCTCCTCCCGGTCAGCAGTTGTTGTACGCGCTGCAGCCGGCGGTGTTGGCCGCCGAGACCGCCAGGGGAAGGAAGATGACCGCCAGCAGCAGCCCGACCACGCCCAGGATCACGCCGAGCTTCGCCAGGCCCCGCCGGCTCCCGCTTGCCCTCCCATCGCGGGCGAGGCTGACGGCGCCGAAGACGATCGCCAGGGTGGCGACCACGAAGTCCGCGCCCATCAGGGCGTTGGTCCCGGAGACGCCGGAATACGTCTGGGCGTCGATCACGGTGAGCTTGTAGAAGAACCAGTAGACGGTCGGGATCAGCGACATGGCCAGGCCGACGATGCCGAGCACCCCGGCAGCGATCGCCATCGTGTTGGAGGGGTTGGAGGCGGCGGAGGGGCCGGGGACTCCCCAGTACGGCTGGGCGTACGGGTACGGTGCCGGGTAGGCCGCGGCCCCCGGGTACTGCGGGACGGGCTGCGAGCCGGGCGGTGGCGGCGCCGAGCCGGCCGGTTGCGGCGGGGTCGCGAACGGCTCGGGAAGGGGCCCGGCCGGCAGCGGGGCGGCGGGGTCGGTCTCGGCCATGAGCGGTTCTCCTAGGCAGGCTGCTGAAGGTTCTGCGGCTCCCCGCCTAGCAGCCGTAGGCGCACTGGCTGCCGGCGAAACCGGCGTAGATCACGGCCCAGAAGATGATCCCGAGCACGGCGGTGACCACTCCGAGCACCAGACCTGCGATCGCCATCCCCCTGCCCGCGCCGCCCCTCCGCCTGGCGGTGGAGATGCCGACCGCGCCGAAGATGATCGCCAGCGCCCCGAGCACCCAGTCGACGCCGGGGAACCAGGACAGGAAGAGGCTGACGAGGCCCAGCACCAGCGCCGTGACCGCATAGCCGTTGCCCGTCTGCCCCGGCGCGTAGGGATAGGGGGCCCCGAACGGCGGTGGCGGTGGGTACGCACCCGGCGGCACGGGGTACGGGCCTGCCCCGGGTGGGTAGGGGGTCACCCCGGGCGAGTACGGGCCTGGCCCGGGTGGGTAGGGGCTCGGCCCGGGCGGGTACGGGCCTGCTCCGGGTGGGTAGGGGCTCGCTTCGGTCGGGTATGCGCCTGCCCCGGGCGGATACGGATCGATTGGGGGCACGCTGAGCGGATCGGTGTAACCGGGGCTGGGCGGCGGCGCGTCCTCGCCTCCGGTCGGGTCAGGGCCTGGGGGCAGGTCAAGTCCGGACATGGTCTCTCCCGGGCGCGCCGTGGGCCGGGGCGGCACCCCGGGTGCGCGGATTATGCGCCGATCCGGAAGCGGCGTCCAAGGCTTCGGGCGGGTCTGGTATCCTGCCCCAGCGCACGGGCCGCCGTGCTCATTGGCCTGTCCGCCGATGGGCCTCTTCCGCGTCGAGGGCGCGGAGGATCAGTCACCGTATCAGCTGTTGTCACCGAGCGATGAAACCACCACAGTCATCCGACGCCCCCCGCACTGAGGCCACGGCCCCGGCGACCTTCGCCGTCGTCCGTCATGGCGGTCACCAATACCGCGTCAGCGCGGGTGACCGGCTCGTCGTCGACCGCCTCCCCTCCGCCGTCGGCGACGTGATCGGGCTGGGACCCGTGCTCCTCCTCTCCGATGGGAACGGCGTCCAGGTTGACGCGGCCAGCCTCGAGGGGATCCGGGTCGCGGCCACCGTGGCCGGGCACCGTCGCGGGCGCAAGATCAGGGTCTTCACCTTCAAGCCCAAGAAGCGGCATCGCCGCACCCTCGGCTTCCGTGCCGAGCAGACCGAGCTGGTCGTGGATCGGGTGCTCGCCAGGGGTGAGCCACTTCCCGAGCCGGTGGCGGTCGAGGAGCTCGACGCACCTGAGATCGAGGATGAGGCGGTGGCCGTCGAGGCGACCGCGCCCGAGCCCGAGACGCCCGAGCCCACCACGGCCCGGCGTCGCAGCCCCCGGACCGCCGCGGTCCAGGCCGGCGCCGAGGCTACGGTCGAGGCCGAGACGGCCGTGCCGTCGCGCCCGGCGCGACGCCCCCGCAAGGCTGCGGAGCCCGCCGCCGAGCCGGTTGCAGAGGCCGAGGCGTCCACGCCACCCGAGGCGCCGCGCCGTCGCACCGCCCGCAAGACCACTCCGCCGGAGGCTGGTGAGTAGAGATGGCCCACAAGAAAGGCGGCGGCAGCTCCCGCAACGGACGCGACTCCAACTCCAAGCGTCTCGGAGTCAAGCGCGGCGACGGCTCGCTGGTGCTGGCCGGGACCATCCTGGTCCGGCAGCGCGGCA
>PLAK01000131.1 GCA_003134115.1 Candidatus Changshengia sp. | reverse complement strand
GCCCGCGGGTTCTCCGGCCCCGTGAGGTCAGTGAACGACGCGGATCACCGCGGCGACCACTCCCTCGAGGGAGAGCTCTCCGCTCACGAAGATCGGCGCGTAACTGGCATTTTCGGGTTGGAGGCGCACGCGACCGCCCTCACGGAAGAATCGCTTCACGGTCACCTCGCCCTCACCGGTCGCCTCGTTCTCGATCCGGGCGACCACGATCGTCCCGTTCGGCGGAGCGTCACGCCGTGGCCTGACCACGACCAGGTCGCCGTCCAGGATGCCGGCGTCGATCATGCTGTCGCCGTGGACCTTGAGGGCGTAGGCCCCGTCGTCACCGGCCAGCTCCTGACCCACAGTGATGTGGTCTTCGACGTTCTGCTCGGCGAGCACCGGGGTGCCCGCGGCGACGCGGCCGATCAGGGGGAGGGTGAGGACGCGTGGCGCGCTGCGGCTGGAGGCCGGCTCGTGTCCGACCACCTCCACGGTGCGCGACTTGGTGGGGTCACGACGGATGTGGCCCTTGGCCTCGAGGGAGTTCAGATGGTTCTGCACCGTCGAGGACGAGCTGAGACCGACCGCGAGCCCGATCTCGCGGACGGTGGGAGGGTACGCGTGCGTGCGCGCGTGCTCGCGAAGGAACTCGATGATCTGCCGCTGGCGCGGGTTGAGGGCGTCTGCCATGTCGTCTGTCTCACCTCTCAGCGTGTCGGGGCAGGCCCGACTGTAACATGGCCGGCGCCGAAACGCAAACGGATGTTCCTGACGTATGTTCGGTCTCCGGGCCGCTGGGAGGCGGCGGTCGGGCGGGGTCCGGGAGCCCGCGGGGTGGGTGGGGTCAGGCGGCCTCGATCAGCGCGACCGCCCTCGTGACCAGATCGGCGACATCATCTCCCCTCTCCCGGCGGAGCCAGACGACGCTCGGGTCGGCACGGAACCAGGTGAGCTGGGCCTTGGCGTAGCGGGCCGTCCTGCGCACGATCTCAGCGTTGGCCGCGGCTTCCGACAGCTTGCCGTCGAGCACCGCCATGGCCTCGCGGTAGCCGATGCCGGAAGCATCCAACGCCTCCGGGGGCACCCCGCCCGCGAGCGCCGCAGCCGTCTCCTCGAGCAAGCCGCCGGTCAGCATGGTGCGCGCCCGGGCGGTGATCCATCCACGGTGAAGCTCGGGTGCCACCTGGAGGCCGATCCTGACGCTCGGACGGGCGGTGCCCCGCCGGGCCCGGCCCGCCAGGCTGCCGCGCGTCTCGACGATCTCCGTGGCCCGCACCACTCGGCGGGGGTTGCGGAGGTCGATGCCGGCGGCACCCTCCGGATCCCGCCGCCGGAGCTCGCCGGCCAGCTCCGCGAGCCCCTCCGGGCTGGCGGCCCTCGCGTTGAGGGCTGCCCGGTGAACCGGGTCCGGCGGGGCACCGCCCAGCTCGAGGCCGTCCAGCAGGGCGCGCACATAGAGACCCGTGCCACCGACGACGATCGGCCGCGCCCCCCGAAGGTCCAGGGAGGCAAGGCACGCACGCGCTGCCATGAGCCAGTCGGCGACCGAGAACGGCGTGCCGGGGTCGGTGATCCCCAGCAGGTGGCAGGCCACGCCCTCGAGGTCCTCGGAGCCGGGCCGGTTGGTCCCGACATGGAGGCCGCGCAGCACCTGGCGGGAGTCGGCATTGACCAGCTCGGCGGAACCGATGGCCCGGGCCAGGCGCACGGCAAAGGCGGTCTTGCCCGTGGCGGTTGCCCCCACCACGGCGATGGTGGGAGGCGTGGCCGGGAGAGCACGGTCCCGACCGGGGTCGGCGGTCATCCCCGTAGCTTGCTGCATGGAGCCGGCCCACCAGGGCGGCGCCGGGCGGCCTGGGCCCCTCCCACCGGCGCCGCTCCAGGCTCCATGGCCGCCGCGGGTCCGCGACGGGCCGCCGGGGCTTGCACCCACGGCGCCCCGTGCGGCGCCGATCGATGAACACCACGGTTACGGCGAGGCCCACCCCCGCCCAGGCTGGTGCCGAGGGCCGGCTNNCCGGCTGGTCATTTGAACGGGCCCGGGAACCGACGCCGGGCTCAGGAGGTCTTGCTGGCAGTCCAGGAGCCGCCGCCCATGCCTGCGACCGAGTAGCTGCCGGACATGGAGCTGTCGCCGGAGACCGTGCCGTTGTACGTGATCGCCTCCGAGCCGACCGCTCCGAACTGAAGGGTGTTGCCGCTGACGGTCCCGGTGAGGCTTTCCGTGCCACCGGGCGTCAGGTCGATGGACCCGCTGAGGCTCGAGCCGGTCTGCGTCCAGGTCAGGTTGAATGAGCCGGTGAAGGCACCGCTGTAGGAGCCGGACCAGGTGCCCGACAGCGACCCGCTGGTGGCGGCTGTGGGGATGGCCGTGGCGATGGCCGGTGTCGGCGTCGCCGCTCCCGGCACGGACAGCGTGGTGGAACCCGAGGAGGACTGGCTCGGGGGGCTCGATGTGGAGCCGCACCCCGCCGCCAGCGAGACGGCGGCCAGCCCGGCCAGCAACGGAACGAATCTGCCCAGCTTCATGGCTCTCTACTCCCGATCCAGGTCTTGCGAAGCCCTCTGCATGGATGCGGGCCGTTCATCCACGGCGGTGGCCTCGCCCAGGAAGGCGATCAGCCGGTCCGGTTCCGAGAACGTGAGCTCCCGTCCCGAGCCGAGATGGACCGCCACCCCTCTCACGCCGTCCGGGCGCTCGCCGTCGCCGGGCCTCCAGACCCGCACCATGAAGGTCTCCATGGCGCGGGAGCCTACCCGCGGCTCTTTGGGTGGCCTTAAGGCTCGCTGAAGGGAGGCAGCGCCGGAACCGCCGCACCCGCCCCGGGCCCGCGACCGCCGGGGAACGGGGCCGGCTCGACGCCCAACTCGTCCATGGCGCGGCGGTAGATGAGGTAGTGGCGATGCGCCTCCCCGTGCCGGCCGGCAACGGCCAGCGCGGTCACCAGGGCGAGATGCGCGGGTTCGTCATAGCGGTCGATCTCCAGGATGCGCAGGAGGTGGGGAACCGCGGCATCCGGGTCGGGTCCCTGAGAGGCGTGGAGGGCGAGGGCGCGGCTCACGGCCACGTAGACCGCCCTGGCCTCCTCGCGGGCGGGGACGGCCCAGTCGTCATAGGGGTTCTCTTCGAGGAAGTCGCCACAGTAGGCGGCGGCCGCGGCCTCGAGAGTCGGGAGTGCCATCTCGGTGTCCCCTCGCCGGAGGCCCGCCAGTCCGTCGGCCGCGGTGGTGAGGAACCCCTCCAGGTCGACATCCACGGCTCCGATGTTCAACGCGACCGAATCCTTGTCGGCGACCAGGTACTCGACGGCCGCTCGCCTTTCGGGGTCGAGGACGGCGCGGACGGTGCTCAGGGCGACGGAGAGCCGGTTGGCAACCCGATCGGGGTCCTCCTCCGGCCAGATCGTCTCGATCAGATAGTCGCGGGTTGCCGGGCGGCCGCGGCGGGCCACGAGCAGCTTGAGGAGCTCGCGAGCGCGCTTCGACTGCCACTCCGAGAGCCGCACCAGCTCGCCGCCGCGGAGGACGGCGAACCCGCCAAGTGACTCGATGCGGACGCCGCTCGATCGTCCGCCACTCGCCTGGGCCAACAGCCCGGCAGCGGCACTGCCCTCGCGGTGACCGTGCACCCCGAGTCCCTCGAGGGTTCGCTCCGCCTGCCTGCGTTGCGACGACGATCCCGAGCCGGGGTCCACCGCAGCCAGGGCCAGCTCCACCTTCGCCTCACCGAGAGGGTTGCCGATCTCGCGCCAGATGGCGCGCGCCTCGCGCAGACGCTGAACCTCGAGTCCTGGCCGCTGCGCGGTCATGGCGCCGAGGGCAAGGGCGTCGGCGAGCCCGGCACGGTCCCGGCGGGCGCGGGCCGCGCTGGTGGCGGTCTTCGCGAGCTCGGCGGCACCAGCCCGGTCGCCGCCGACCGCCGCCACC
>PLAK01000059.1 GCA_003134115.1 Candidatus Changshengia sp. | reverse complement strand
ACGCAGTACCTGGACGAGGCCGACCGGCTCGCCGACACCATCGTCGTCATCGACCGCGGCCTGGTGGTGGCGGAGGGGACCCCGGAGCAGCTCAAGGCCTCGATCGGACGGCCCTTCATCCGGGTCACGCTGCCGGAGGCGGATGCCGCCGCTCTGGAGCGGGTCAGGCGATTGCTCGGGGCCGAGGCCGAGGTGAGCGGCAGGTCAGTGAGCGCGCCCGCGCCCAACGGCCTGACGACGCTCGGCGAGGTGGTGGCCCAGCTCGGCCGGCTCGGCGCGCCCGTCCACGAGGTCGGTCTGGAGTATCCGAGTCTCGACGAGGTGTTCAGCCTGGTCACCGACCACTCGGGGAAACCGACCGGGCCGGATGCCGCCGCGGAGGGCGTCGCATGAGCCAGTCCGCGGTCAGTGCGGAGCGCCGCCTCCAGCAGGGCGTCCTCGACGCGTACACGGCCACGCGTCGGTTCCTGATCCGGGGCAAGCGCCAGCCCGATGTCACCCTGGGCAGCCTGCTCACCCCGGTCATCTTCGTGGTGCTCTTCGGCTATGTCTTCGGCAGCTCGATCATCGTACCGGGGGGTAACTACCGCTCCTACCTGATGCCGGGCCTCTTCGCCATGACGGTGCTCTTCAGCGCGGCCAACGTCTCGGTCGCCGTGGCCACCGACATGAGCGAGGGCGTCGTCGACCGGTTCCGGACCCTCCCCATCGCGCGTTCCGCGATCATCATCGGCCGGTCGCTCTCCACGCTCATCCTGGGCATCCCCGTCCTCGTCGTCATGATCGTCTGCGGCCTGGCGGTGGGGTGGCGGGCCGACCAGGGGCTGCCCAACGCCATCCTCGCCTTCCTGCTCTTCGAGCTGTTCGGTTTTGCCATCGGCTGGCTGGGCATCCTGGTGGGTCTCCTGGCCGGTTCGGCCCAGGCCGCCGACGTCATCGTCAACATCCCGATCTTCCTCATGGGCTTCATCTCGAGCGTCTTCGTCGACCCCTCGATGATGCCCGCCTGGTTGCGCGTGATCGCCTACTGGAACCCGATGTCAGCGCTGGTCACGGCGGGTCGCCAGCTCTTTGGCAACACCATCGGGCCGCCACCCTCGGGGGTCTGGTCGCTGGAGCATCCGATCGCGACCACCTTCGCCCTGGCCATGGTGATCGTCATCATCGTCGCGCCGATCTGCGTTCACCGGTACAGCCACAGCATCCGCTGACGCCGGACCTTGCCGGGGCACCGCCCGCTGCGGGTCAGACACCTGGGGATGACGCCCCGCAGATCGTCCAGGGTGACGGTGGGGGAGTCGAGCCGCAGCGGCGGGGTGTGGTCGGGGTCGCGTTCATCGCGTGGCGCCTCTCGTCGCCGCGCGATCGTCCAGGGGCGCCTGCCGGGGCGCGGCACCGTCCGTGCCCGTCGCCGTCTCCGCCGCGCCCTCGGAGTAACCAAAACTCTCGTCGACACCCTCGAGCACCGGGGCGACCCGGGTGCGCAGCGGGACCTCCTTGATCAGGCAGACGAGCACCAGGGCGATGACCGCAAACGGTACGCCGGCGAGGAAGACCGAGCCCAGCGACTGCGAGAAGGCGTGCACGACGCCGCTGTGGATGGCGGCAGGCAGCTTGTCCAGCACCTGCGGGCTGGCGTTGCCGATGCCTCCCGACAGCCCGCCCAGGTGAAATCCCTTGGGAAGATCCGTGACCAGCTTGGCTATCAGCACGTTGCTGAAGATGGCTCCGAAGATCGGTACCCCGATGGAGCCTCCCATGGACCGGAAGAAGGTCGCTGTCGAGGTGGCGACGCCGATGTCCCTCTGGGTCACACTGTTCTGCACCACCACCACCAGCACCTGCATGACCCCCCCGAGGCCGAGGCCCAGCACCACCATGTAGGCGGCGGTGACGATCGGCGGGGTGGCCGCCCCCATGGTGGAGAGCAGGAGGAGGCCGATGACGGTGACCGCCGTGCCCAGGATCGGCCAGATCTTGTACCGCCCGGTGCGGCTGATCAGCTGGCCGCTCACGATGGAGGTGACGAGCAGCCCGACCATCATCGGGACGAGCAGCAGGCCGGAGTTGGTGGCCCCATCGCCCTTGACGATCTGCAGGTACTGAGGCAGGAAGACGATTGACCCGAAGAGGGCGAGGCCGATGATGAAGCCGGCCGCGTTGGTCACCGCGAAGACGGAGTTGCGGAACAGCTGGAGCGGCAGGATGGGCTCGGCCGCCCGCCGCTCGACCTGGATGAACGCCCCCAGCAGCACCAGAGCCCCCAGGCCCAGCCCGAGGGTCTGGGCGGACGCCCACGGATACTCGGTGCCTCCCCAGGTGGTGAGCAGGACGATGCAGGTGATCCCGGCCCCCAGCAGGCTGGCACCCAGATAGTCGATGCGGTGCTCGCGGCGCTGGCGGGGCAGGTGGAGGACCAGGCCGGTCGCGATCAGTGCGGCGATGCCGATGGGGACGTTGATGTAGAAGACCCAGCGCCAGGTGGCGTGGTCGACGAGGAAGCCGCCGAGCAGGGGTCCGGCCACCGTGGCCAGCCCAAAGACGGCGCCGAAGTACCCCATGTACCGGCCGCGCTCGCGGGGGGAGACGATGTCGCCGATGATCGCCTGGGAACCGACGAACAGCCCCCCGGCGCCGATGCCCTGGAGGGCCCGGAAGCCGATCAGCTCGGCCATGTTCTGGGAGAGCCCGCAGAGCATGGATCCGACCAGGAAGATGACGATCGCGCCCTGGAAGATGCGCTTGCGTCCGTAGAGGTCGCCGATCTTCCCGTAGAGTGGGGTCGAGATCGTCGAGGTCAGGATGTAGGCGGTGACCACCCAGGAGAGCTGGGTGAGGCCGCCCAGGTCGCCGACAATGGTGGGCAGGGCGGTGGAGACGATGGTCTGGTCGAGCGCGGCGATCAGCATCGCCAGCATCAGGGCGCCGAACACCACCATGAGCCGCCGCCGCTCGGCGTCGCTCCGGCGCTCGACCTTGAGCGAGGAGATCTGGGCGCTCATGCGGCTGTCTCGGCGGCCGGCTCACCGGTCATGAGCCGGGAGCTGTGCTTCCGGTAGAGGCGGGAGGGCCACCAGGTCCAGCGACCCACCAGCACCACGAACGCGGGCACCATGATGGTCCGGACGAAGAAGGTGTCCATCAGGACCCCGGCGGCGATGCCGAAGCCCACCTGCTGGATCTCCCCGGACTGCGCTGATCCTCCGGCCGCGAAGCCGAGCACGGCGAAGGTGCCGCCGAGCACCAGCCCGGCGGTGGTGACGGTCGTCCCGGTCACTCCGATGGCCTTCGTCACCGCCTCTCGCAGCGGGAGCCCATGGGACTCCTCGCGGATCCTCGTCATCACCAGCACGTTGTAGTCCGAGCCCAGGGCCATCAGGAATACGAACATGAGGAACGGCAGGATGAACTGGACCCCGCTCTGGCCCCCGAGGTGGACAAAGACAAGGCCCACCAGCCCCAGGGCCGCGAGGTACGAGAGGACCACGCTCGGGACCAGGAAGAGAGACGCGATGCCGCTGCGCAGGACGATGGCGAGGAGCAGCGCGATGATGATCGCCACCGTCGGGATGATGTGGATCAGGTCGTTCTGGGAGATGTTCTCGACGTCATAGGCGAAGGCGTCGAGGCTGAAGATGCCGCTGTCGGCGGCGCCCGCGGAGTGGGCCGCGGTGTTCGTGTCGGCGCGCAGCGCCGGGATGTTGGCGCTCGCCGTCGGGCTTCCCGCCGGCCCGACCTTGGGCACCACGGCGAAGACGATCGTCCGCGCGTCGGTGCTGACGAAGCTCGCCAGGGCGCCGTCGACCTGAGCCGCCGCCGGGGGAAGGGCGGCGAGCGCGGTCGGGTTCAGCGGCCAGCCCAGCGACTGGTGCAGGGCTGCGATGTCCGTCGCCGTCAGGGTCACCCCGGTGGGTCCGTTGGGGTCGAGGGGTCCGATCACGCTGCGGAAGCCCGGCGATGCCTGCAGGCTCTGCTGCGCCGTCACCAGCTCGGCGGGATCACTGAAGACGGAGTTGGAGAAGTGCATGACCACCTCGGTCGAGGTGAGCGTCCCGGCGGAGGGGAAGTGCTTGTTGAGGACCGCCTGACCGACTGTGGAATCGCTGCCCGCCGGCCCCGAGGCCTCGTCGCCGAACCCGGCGGTGGTCGTGCCCAGCGAACCGAGGGCGAGAGCCGCGAAGATCGCGATCCCCGCGACCGCGGTGACCATCGGGCGCCTGACGAAGGCGGCGGCCACCCGGCCCCAGAAGCCCACCTGCGGGGTGGAGCGGACCTCGAGGTTGCTGGGCCAGAAGACGGCGCGGCCGAGGATGGCGAGCAGTGCCGGGAGCAGCGTGAGACCGGCCAGGAGCATGAGGCCGATGCCGATGGCGAGCGCGGGGCCGAGGCCCTGGTAGAAGCCGAACTGCGCGATCACCAGGCTGAGCAGGGCGCCGATCACGATCAGCGCGGAGAAGGTGATCGATTCCCCCACGGTCTCGACCGCGCGCACCACTGCATCGCGGGGGGCGAGGCCGCTCCGGATCTCCTCGCGGACTCGAAAGACGAGGAAGAGGCCGTAGTCGGTGCCGGCCCCCAGGACGAGGACGACGAGGATCAGCTCGGTGATGACCGAGACCTGGACGCCGATGTGGGAGGCGGCGGCGATCACCGGGCCGGCGAGCGCCAGCACGAGGCCGGCCGGGAGCAGCGTCACGAGCGGTGCGAGCAGCGCCCGGAAGGCGAAGAGCAGCAGCACGATGATGAAGAGGACGGAGAGCAGCTGGGTGGAGTTCTGGGAGTGGGCAGAGGCGGCGTCGGAGTCGGCCGCGATCGCCAGCTGCCCGGTCAGATTGAACTGGAGGCCGGCGGGAGCTCCCACCTTGGAGAAGTCGCTGCGGATGGCGTCGACCAGTGCGGTCCCCGTGCCACCGCCGTACTGGGGGGCGTTGGCCTGGATCAGGGCCTGGGTGGCATCACCGTCGCTCGACGTCCCCAGGGAGCGCGCGGTGACGACGTTGGGCAGCTCCTTGATCTTGGCGAGGAGGGAGGCGACCGTGAGCTTGTCGGCGGCGGTCAGCGGGCCGCCACTGCGCGAGGCCACCAGGGTGGCGGTGGCGAGGGTGGAGCTCTCGAAGGGGTTGAGCAGCTGGGCCGCGTGCATGCTCGGGGAGTTCGCCGGCAGGAAGCCGCTCTCGGTGTCCTTGGCCACCGAGCCGAGCCCGGGCAGTGTGCTCACGCAGACAACCGTGATGACCACCCAGGCGACGACGATGAGGTACCGGAAGCGGACGTCAAACTTGCCGAGGCGGGAGTAGAACCGCCTCACGCCGGGACCGCCACGCTCGCCGGCTGAGCCAGTCTGGCGAGCAGATCGACAAGGGTGCGGAGGTCGTCGTCGCTCAGCTGTTCGGTCACCGCGGCGAGGCTGCGCAGGTGCAGCCGCATCATCTCCTCGAATCTCTGGCGGGCCGCCTCGGAGAGCTGCACGCGGACCAGGCGCCGGTCCTCGTCCTCACGAAGGCGCTCCACCAGCCCCGTCTTGACCAGGCGGTCGACGAGCTGGGTGGCCGAGCTGGGGGTGATCGCCTGGGCCTCGGCCAGCTGATGCATGGAGACGGCGGAGCCGGCCTGATGGAGGAGCATGAGCGCCTCCAGTTGGGAGGCGGTCACGTCCTCCATGGTCTCGCGCATGGTGGCCTGGGCGTCCGCCGGGATGGTGGCGCGGAAGCGGTGCCGGAGCGCCGGTTGCAGGCAGGTCAGACGCTGGAGAAGGTCCTCCCGCGTGGAGGGGGGGGTGGGCTCCTTGACCAATCGTTAACTCCTCAGATAATGAGACACCTAAAGTATGTGGCATGCGAAGCTCAGCGTGTCAAGACGCGTTCCCATGACCGTGGTTACGCCCCGGCCACGCCTGAGCCGCATTCCGCCCCGTTGCCCCTCGGCCGCCTCCGGGCACCTCGTCCTGCCCCCTGCTGCCGCTGCGCCCTTGCCCCGCTGGGCCGGGCGCGAGCGTCTGCCCGCCGGCGCCCCCCGGGCGCGACCTCCAGCGGGGTAAGGTAGGGGCTCCGTACGGCGGCACCCGCGTTTGACGCCGACCGGGCCTGTGGTATCATCCGCTTGACCTAGCGCGGCTAGGTCTTATTTGTGTTGGGGCTTAAACGTGGCCACGGCTAAAGGCGGCAGTTCGATCATCACCTTGCAGTGTCCTGACTGCAAGGAGCGGAACTACACCACCGTCAAGAACAAGCGCAACGATCCGGACCGGATCGAGCTGCGCAAGTTCTGCCCGCGGTGTCGCGCCCACACGCGCCATCGCGAGACCAAGTAGCCCGCGCCAGGAGAAGCCAAGCAATGTGGGAAGCCGGCCCCGCAGGTCGCTATGCTGACGGGCCACAGGGGCGTAGCTCAGTTGGTAGAGCATCGGTCTCCAAAACCGAGGGTCGCGAGTTCGAATCTTGCCGCCCCTGCCATCTCGGGTCGGACCCGGCCGGGTAGGCTCGGGTCGAGCGTTGGAGGACGATAGAGGACGTGGCCAGATCGCCGGCCAAGACGGGACCCCCGACAGGTGGGAGCGGAGGACGCCGCCCGCGACGCCTGACCGCCTACTTCCGGGGGGTCTGGGACGAGCTGCGCAAGGTCGTCTGGCCCACCTGGCCCGAGTTGACGCGGATGACCGGCGTGGTGGTCGTGACCGTGGTCCTCTTCAGCCTCCTGATCGGAGGCGCGGACTACGCGCTCGGCTACGCGGTCAAGCCGATCTACGTTCAGAACACCTCGACCAGCACCCCCACCTCGTCGGCGGCGCCGGCGAGCACCGCGACGCCGAGCTCCAGCGCCTCGGCGAGCGCCACCGCCACGCCCTCGGCAAGCCCCTCGAGCTGACCGACCAGCCACACTGAGATGACCATGAGCGATACCGCCACCACGACGCAGGCCAGCGACGCGCGCTGGTACGTCATCCACGCCTACTCGGGACACGAGGACAAGGTCAAGAACAACCTCCTCAAGCGCGTGGACTCGATGGACATGCACGACAAGATCTTCGAGGTCCTGGTCCCCACCGAGGAGGTGATGGAGATCAAGGACGGCCAGCGCCGGAAGGTCTCCAAGCGGATCTATCCGGGGTACATCCTGGTCAACATGGTCATGTCCGACGAGTCCTGGTATGTGGTCCGCAACACCCCGGGGGTCACCTCCTTCGTCGGCTCCGGCAACAAGCCGGTACCGCTCGCGGAGAGCGAGATCCGCGGGATCCAGAAGCAGGTGAAGGCCGAGGCTCCGACCAAGGTCTCCGTCGAATATCAGGTCGACGAGAGCGTGCGGGTGGTCGACGGCCCATTCACAGATTTCCATGGCAAGGTCACCGAGATCAATGCCGAGAAGGGCAAGCTCAAGGTGCTCGTCAACATGTTTGGCCGGGAGACGCCGGTCGAGCTCGATCTGCTTCAGGTCGAGCGGCTTCGCTAGGGGACGGAGAGCAGAATGGGCAAGAAGAAGATCAAGACGGTCGTTCGCCTCCAGATCCAGGCTGGCAAGGCGACCCCGGCTCCCCCGGTGGGCACTGCGCTGGGCCCGCACGGGATCAACATCATGGAGTTCTGCCGGGCCTACAACGAGCGCACGGCAGCTCAGGCCGGGATGGTCATCCCGGCCGAGATCACGGTCTACGAGGACCGCAGCTTCAACTTCATCACCAAGACGCCGCCGGCCTACGACCTCCTCAAGAAGGCGGCCGGCGTCGAGAAGGGCTCGGCGCAGCCCAATCGCGACAAGGTCGGCACCGTGACCGCCGCCCAGGTCCGGGAGATCGCCGAGGTCAAGCTGGCCGATCTCAACGCCTTCGACATCGGGCAGGCGATGCACACCATCGAGGGCACCGCCCGCTCCATGGGCCTGACCGTCGAACCGTAGCCGTCCGAGGGAGATCCGCAGGCCCTGCGCCTGCACCGCAAGTGGGAGGGCTCACCGAGCCCGCCAGGACCACAGGGAGAACCGCGATGCCCCATCAATTCGGCAAGAACTACCGCATGGCTGCGGAGAAGGTCGAGGCCGGACGCCTCTACCCGCCCCGGGAGGCGCTGGAGTTGGTACGCGCGACCTCGATGACCACGTACGACCCCACTATCGAAGCCCACTTCCGGTTGGGCATCGACCCCCGCCACGCCGATCAGGCCGTGCGCACCACCGTGGTGCTGCCTCACGGCACCGGCAGGACCCGGCGCATCGCGGTGTTCGCCACCGGCGAGAAGGCGCGCGAGGCGCTCGACGCCGGCGCCGACCTCGTCGGCGGTGAGGACCTGGTCAAGCAGGTTCAGGCAGGCCAGATCGAATTCGACGTGGCCCTCGCCACCCCCGACGTGATGGGTCTCGTCGGCCGTATCGGCAAGATCCTCGGCCCCCGGGGCCTGATGCCCAATCCCAAGGCGGGGACGGTCACTTTCGACATCGCCAAGGCCGTTCGCGAGGTCCAGGGTGGCCGCATCGAGGTGAGGAACGATCGCCTGGGCAATCTCCATGCGGTCATCGGCAAGGCGTCCTTCGACGATGGCCGGCTGGGGGAGAACTTCGCCGCCCTCATGGACGCCATCGTTCGCGCCAAGCCCCCGGCCGCCAAGGGCACCTACCTGAAGACGGTGACCCTCTGCACGACCCACGGACCGGCCATCAAGGTCGATCCCTCACAGGCATCGAAGCTCCAGGTGGCATAGCTCCGCCGTGGCCGAACAGCCCATTCGCCTGCTCATCGTCGACGACATCCCGTCGACACGGGACAACCTGCGCAAGCTCCTCAGCTTCGAGGACGACATCGAGGTGGTGGGCACGGCAGGGGACGGCAAGGAGGGGGTGGAGGAGGCCCAGAGACTCCGTCCGGACATCGTCCTCACCGACGTGAACATGCCGCTCATGGACGGCATCCAGCTGACCGAGCAGCTCACCCAGGATCTCCCCGGGAGCCCGGTGATCATCATGTCGGTGCAGGGGGAGCGGGACTACCTGCGCCGGGCCATGCAGGCGGGTGCGCGCGAGTTCCTGATCAAGCCTTTCAGCCACGACGAGCTGGTGGCCGCCATCCGGCGTGTCTACGCCATGGAGGTCAAGAAGGGGACCTTCCTGACCCGGACCGCGGAGGCCCCGCCGGCCGCCGCGACCTCCGCCCGCTTCGGCCTGGGCGAGGTCTTCGTCGTCTTCTCCGCCAAGGGCGGCGTCGGCAAATCCATCATCGCCGCCAACCTCGCCGTGGCTCTGGCTCGGGAGACCGACGCCAGGGTCGCCCTGGTCGACCTGGACCTTCAGTTCGGCGATATCGGGGTGATGCTCAACCTCAACCATTCCCGCAGCATCACCGACGTCGTGGACGCCCAAGACCACCTGGACGCGGAGGCCCTCGACGACATCCTCGCGGTCGGGCCGGCGGGGATTCGCGTGCTCCTGGCGCCCGTCAAGCCGGAGCTGGCCGACCTGGTGACCCCGGACCATGTCCGCACCGTCTTCGCCGAGGTGCGCAAGCTCTGCGACTTCGTGGTCGTCGACGCCTCGAGCCACCTCGGGGAGGCCATCCTCCAGGTCATGGAGATCGCCAGCAAGATCCTGGTGGTCACGGGGCTCACCATCCCGAGTGTCAAGAACGCGCGTCTCACGCTGGGGGTGCTGGAGTCGCTGAACATCGACCCAGAGCGCGTCCTGCTGGTCGTCAACCGTGTCGACGGCTACTCCGACTTCAACAAGGAGGCCACGGAGCAGTACCTGCGGGTGCCGGTGGCCGTCCAGATCCCCCACGACCCGAAGGCGGTATCGGACGCCTGGAACCAGGGTAAGCCGTTCGTCGAGACCCAGCCCGAGGCAGAGATCAGCCGCGCCATCCGCGAGCTCGTCTTCCGGCTGGTCCCCCAGGAACAGGCAGCGCTGGCCGGCGGCGACAAGAAGCGCCGCCGAGGGATCTTCGGCCGCTGACCGATCAGTCCGAGGCTGCCGCCTGGCCTGACCGGCTGCGGCCGATGCCGAGCCGTCTCCGCCGCTTGGGGGGCGTGGGATCGAGGGGTGCCGCGTCGCGCTCGGGGTGGCCCCGACCCGGCACGCCGGAGGCGAGCAGGCCGGCCAGTCCGGCGATGCGGAGTGCCGCCTGGCTCTGAGGCTGGGAGAGGACGAAGGGCACCCCGCGGGCGATCGAGGTGGCGACCACGTTCGGGTCGTACGGGATCTCAGCGGTCGCCGCGGTCTTGAGCACATCCTCGACGTAAGCGCGGTCCAGCTCACCAGCGCCGTCCCGGTGGTTGACGACGAGCGCGAAGCGTGCCGGGTCGACCTTGAGCACCCCCATGACCGTTTGGAGCAGCCGGGCGTTCTTCACCCCGGTGGTGCTCAGGTCGGTGACCACCAGGACCTTGTCGGCCATCTCAACGAGGTCCAGGCTGATCTCGCTGAGGTGGGTGGCGGTGTCCACCACGATGCAGTCGTAGGTGCGCCGAAGCTGCTCGATCAGAGCCCTCAGGTGCTGGGTGGTGACGTAGTCCGCCAGCTCGGGGCTGATCGGGGCGGCCAGCACCCGCACCCCACCCGGCCCATCGACCATCACGTCCTCGACCACGTCGTGATCCGCCACGGCGTTGTTGGCCGCCAGGTCCGCGATGGTGCGCTCGGCGGTGATGTTCAGGAGAATGCCGATGTCGCCGAACTGCAGCGAGCAGTCCAGCAGCGCCACCCGGCAGGTCCGGCTGAGCGCCACGGCGAGGTTGGCCGCGATCGCCGACTTCCCCACCCCTCCCTTGGCGCCGACCACGGTGAAGAGCTTGCCCCCGCGTGAGGGCGGGGCGTCGGCACCGGCGTCGGCGGCCGGGGCGGCCGCCGGGGTCCCCTTGCGCTGCCCGTAGGCATGCACGCGGCGGATTGCGGACACCAGCTCGTCGCCGCTGAAGGGCTTCTGCAGAAACTCACGGGCCCCGGCCAGCATGGCCCGCCGGAAGGCCTCATTCTCGGCCTCCATGGAGAGAAGGATGACGCCAGTGTTGGGTAGGTACTGCACCAGCATCTCGGTGGTCTGGATGCCGTCCATTCCAGGTAGCCCGGCGTCCACCACGGCCACGTCGGGCTGGGTGCGCAGTGCCTCCTGGAGGGCCGTGTCGCCGTCCCCGGCGACGGCACAGACCGTGAGGTCCTCCTCCTGGCCCAGACGCTTGCTGAGGTTCTCGATGATGCGGTTCGATTCGTCGGCGAGGAGGACACGGATCATGCCATCCCCCTCAGCCGCGTCCGAGTGAGAAGCGCCGGCGGTGCGCCCCGGATCGGGCACGGTCCGGCTCCTTGTCGGGGGTGTCGTCTCCCCCTCCCCTGATGTGATCCACGAGCAGGCGGAATTGCTTGCTGAACTCCGCCTTCGGCTCGACGGTGACGATCTGCTGCCCTTCGTCGACGAAGTCGTCCAGGCGTGGCTCGAAGGGGAGGACGGTCAGCACCCGGAAGCGGAGGCTCTCCTCGACCTCGGAGCGCTGAAAGCTCACCTTGGCTCGGGTCTGGTTGAGGACCACGCTGATCTTGTCCTTGTCGACGCCGAGCGACTGGAGCAGCTTGAGGGTCACCTTGGTGTCCTTGATGGCGGCGAAGTTGAAGCTGGTCACGACGACGATCTGATCGGCCATCTCGATCGCCTCCAGGCTGCGCTCCTCGAGGTGGGAGGGGGTGTCCACGACGATGAAGTCGTACTCCTTGGCCAGCTCCCGCAGGATGGCACGCAGATTGGCGGTGTTGACCAGGTCGGCGAACTCCGGGCTGGCCGGCGCGAGCAGGGCGCGAACCCCCTCCGGCCCGGTCGCCATCACCTCATCGATGAACTCGGGGTCGACCTGCTCGCCCTGCTGGGCGAGGGCGTCGATGCCGGTGGGGTGGCTTTCGGCATGGAGCATGACGGCGACATCCCCGAACTGGAGGTCCAGGTCGACGATTGCCGCCTTCTCGCCCTCGGCGGCCAGGGCCACGGCGAGGTTGGTGGCGATCAGCGACTTACCCACCCCGCCCTTCCCGGAGAAGATCACGGTCAGCTCGGCGTGGCCGCGAGTGCGGCGTCGGGCCGGTCGCGAACGCAACGGCTGGATCGGATCCTGCTCCGGCTCGGTGGCCGGTGGCGCGACCGCCTGCGCCACGGGGACGCCGGGCCATTCCGGTCTGGACGCGGGACCGGCGGTGGGGGGGGGCTCGAAGGCGGCGGTGTCCAGCTGGAAGACCGGCACGGAGCTGGGGAAGGCGACCTCCGCCGGGGCCGGCTCGGTCCGCGTGGTGGTGCCGGTGGGGACGGCCCCAGGCAGCCGCTCTGGCCACGCCGTGACGCCGGTGGGGTGGACCGCAGGGGGCTGCTCCGGCCCTTTCGTGGCCTGCGCGGGGGTGGCGGCTGAGGCCGGCTCCGTCCCGGCGCCGGTGCCGCTCGCGACCGCCGGCTGAGGCTGCCCCGCCCATCCGGGCGTCTCGCCGGCCGGCACCTCTGGAGGAGGCTCCGTGACCGCCGGGGGCGGGACGGAGAGGGTGTCCATCCCGGGCCAGGAGGCCGCCGGAGGGGCGCTCATTACGGGCGCCGGCGGACTGGTGGCGGCCGCGCCGCGGATGGCCGTGACCAGGGCCACCGGGCTGGCGTCGGCCGGCACCGTGGCGGCTCCCACGTCCTCGAGCCGGGTGATGAACGGCTCGTCCGCGGGATCTACCACGACCATGACCCGCAGCCGGGCCGATCGGGAGGCCAGGTTGGCCGCCAGGCTCACGGTGTCGAGGCCGCCAAAACTCGTGTAGAGGAGGACCAGGTCGGGCCGGAGCGCCTCGAGATCCTCGTCGAGCTCGTCAGGATGGCGGATGAAGCCGACCAGGCACACCTGATCGGCGTAGCCGGCGAGCTTGTCCAGCTCGGCCACCGCCTGGGGCGCGTCGCTGGCGATGACCACCCGCACGGCGCCGCCCGAGGGACCGTACTGCATTGGCGGCATGGTACGTCGAAAGCACTGAATCCGGCGGCCCGGGGCGCCCAACCGGGGGAAATGAAAAGGGGAGCCGCGGATGCGGCTCCCCTTTTTCGGCAAGTGCCCTGGCGGATTAGGTGCCCAGGGTGCTGCTGATGTTCGAGAAGATGTTGTTGACCTGGTGGCCAACCACGGTCAGGATGACGATGACAACGATGGCGATGAGGACGAGGATCAGGGCGTACTCGACCATTCCCTGGCCCTTCTCCTTCTCTTCGAGCTCGGTCTTGCGAACCACGAGCCCACGAAGGTGCTGGTAAAGGTTGCTCAACATATCGGCTTTTTCACCTCCTTGTGATGCCTAGAGTGGCCGCTGTGGGGGCGGCTCCTGCGAACTATGCTCTGATCGCTCCCTCCTGGGATGCGTGAAGTGCGAAGGGACGGTAACAACCAATCTCACATCTTCTTGGGGGCCTCCGGGCAGTCCGAAGCCCGCGCGGAGCCACTCCGGGGACCGGCGTCAACGGCTCGGTGAAGGTGCCGGGTGAGGTCGCCGGCCGGTGCTAAGGTCACCGTCATGGCCTCCTGGAGCAGGTCGAGACCGCCCATCACCCTCTCCGGGGTCGGATCCGAACGCGGCACCGCCGTCCTCGTCGACCTGGCTGGGGACCAGCGCTGCACCCAGCCGGGATGCGGGACGACCACCGGCCTCGCCTGTGAGTACGTGGATCGGCGCGGCCACGACTGCCGGACGTCGTGGTGTCCCGACCATCGTCTGGTCATCGACGGGCGCGTGTACTGCCGGAGGCACGCCGGCGTGGTCAGCGCCCTACCCGTCGGCTACGTCGGCCACACCGCCCCGATGCCCGACCTCGAGACCCGTGCGCCCTCGCTGGTCAGCTGGGTGGCTCGGGAGGTCGATGCCGACATCCGGCAGCTGCTGTTCGCCGAGCTTCGCGATGACCGGGCCCGGCTCGTCACGGACCCCGTCTACCTCGTCTTCATCGGCTGCGACCGGCGCCGCGCCTGGGAGCGAGCCTGGAAGCTGGTGGACCACTCCGGTGAGAGCCTTCGGATCTCGCTCCTTGTCGAGGAGTGCGCGGACGCGGAGGTGGAGGTCCGCGTCAACGCGGAGATCTTGGATCGCCTCACCCCGCCCTGGATCGTCCAGCGGCTCCACGGCGCCATGCCGCCGCCCGAGATCGACGCTCAGCGACGCAAGGACTTCAATCGTCGCCTCCTCGGCGTGATCCATCGGGGAATCGAGCGCGAGGGATACCAGAGCTTGGTCGCCGCCCGGGTCCGCGATGCCGCGGAGGTGGCACGTCCGCGTCCCTGACGATCAGAAGACCACCCTCCTCCATTATCCTGGTGGCCGCCGGCACCGCTGCCGGTGCGAAGCGTCCAGAATCATCCCCACGAAGAGAGATGTCGACCCTCCGTCCCGCACCACCCGCGCCTCACCAGGAGCTCCCGCTGTGAGCCAGCGCCGCATCCTGGTGGTGGACGACGATCCCCGGTTGCTCCACATCGTCGAGATGTACCTGGGCATCGAGGGTTATGAGGTGAGGACGGCCTCCAACGGCGAGGAGGGTCTCCGGGAGGTGGACACCCAACGCCCCGATCTGATCATCCTCGACATCATGATGCCGGGGATGGACGGGCTGGAAGCCTGCCGGCGGATCCGTGCCAATCCGACCACCGCCGACATCCCGGTGTTGATGTTCAGTGCGCTCTCCGGTGATGACGATGTGGAGCGTGCCCGGCTCGCGGGGGCCAATCACCTCATCACCAAGCCGTTCAACCTGGTTGGGCTGGGGTCGGTGGTGCGCTCCTTCTTCGGGTCCGACCAGCCCGTGCCGGCCTGATCGTCCCGCCCCTGCCGGCTGGGTCAGCCCGCCGAGTACTGGTCCAAGCGGTTCTGGATGTTGCTGGGGATGGCGGGGCTGAGCAGCCTGTCGATCCCCGGCTCCAGATCGACGATGACCTGGGTGAGGACGCCGTGGTCCACGGCGATGGCCGGAGCGGTTCGGATCGCTGAGGAGACGTTGGCAGTTGACGGGGGGGCGTCCGCGACCGCCTGGATCACGAGGAGGACCACTCCCAGCTCGAGCACCCCGACCACAAGGCCGGCCGCGAACCCGGCGACGCGGTCGAACATCACCGTGATGGTCCTCTTGATCAAGTCGGAGTAGAGGGCGGCGAGGATCTCGATCATCAGCACGGCCACCCCGAACACGCCGACGAAGGCCCAGGCGTTGCCGGTCAGGTTGGCGTTTCCGAGGGTGCCGGCCAGCGGGTCGCCCACGTAGTAGGCGGCCAGGGTGCCGCCATAGACTGCCACGCAGGCGATGGCACGGCGGACGAGACCGTGGCGCCAACCGAGGTAGCAGTTGACACCGACGATCAGAACGAGGATCAGATCGGCAAGGGCCTCATTGAGGCCGTACCCTGGCACGGCACGCGCGAATCTAGCACGGCCGGACCGCCCCCGACCGGGGGCCAACGAATCTGTGACGTCGATGTGGCCGGGTGGCCATGGCGCGGCTCCGCGGGCGAGGTGGCTATTTATCGGCTCGCCCCCTGCTACCATCGCGGCCAGGTCGCCGCACAGGCCATCCTCGAGGAGCCCGGTCACGAGCATGGATAGGAGCTTCATCGCCCGCCTCAGCGGTGTCGACGTCTCGGGTCGCAAGACCTACGACCTGGTCGACGAACCCACCGGCGATGACTACCGGGCCTTGCTCGTCTGTGCCCGAGCCCAGTGCGACACCGCGGTGCTGAGCATCGACACCCATCGCGACCTCGACCCCGCCGGGCAGGACATCGTCGACCGCCTGTCCAACCAGCTGCGCTCCGAGAGCCGGAACGGCCACATCCGGCTCCTCCGCTACGAGTTCAGCCAGGCGTGCATCGACGTGCTGGGTGAGGCGCCGGGGCTCTTCGCCTGGCGCCAGCCGGGACTCCCCGAGAACCTCAGCCTGCTCCGGGTCGATGGCAGTCCCTGGATCGTATCGATCGCGGCGGACCGCATCGGCTACGTGGAGTTCACGCCGTTCGAGAAGCTCCTCCTCGGGCGGGCCGCTCCTGGCCTCGCCGCCGTGCTGGCCCACCAGGGTGCCCGGGACGCCGTGCTGGCCGCCTTTGAGCGGCGCCTCGAGGACGCTGCCGATGCCTTGGAAGCGGATCTCCTCGTCTACACGCGGGCGCTTGCCGAGGAGGGTCGCGAGGGCGTCGTGGCGGCCGTCCACGACTGGCTGGTTTCAGGCGAGCTGCTGAGGATCGGGGCCGCGGTCCACGTGGTCGCCCGGCTGGGCTTGACCGAGCTCCAACCCGAGCTGGCGCACCTGGCCGAGATGCTGCGCCGCGACCAGCTGCCGGGACCGACCGTCTATCGCTCGAGCCCGGTGCTCCGCGAACGCTGGCGCATCCGCTTCGACCGTCACCTCGTCGAGGCGATCGCCGTCCTGGAGACCATCCGGTCCGGCTGAGCTCACCGGCCGCCGGGATCGACCCCGTGCGTCCGGTCCGGGCTCACTTGACGCCGAACTCCTGGAGAACCTGCAGGGCGGCGGGGCCGAGAAGGACGACAAACAGGGTCGGGAAGATGCAGCAGGCCATCGGGAAGAGCATCTTCAGCGGGGCCTTCTGGCCGGTTTCCTCGGCCCGCTGGCGGCGGCGTCGCCGGATCTCCTCGGACTGGATGCGGAGCACGTTGGCGATGCCGACACCGAGCTGCTCCGACTGGATGATCGCCTGGATGAAGTTGTTCAGCTCATCCACCTTGTTGCGCCTCGCCATGTCGTCGAGCGCCTCGATGCGCGGGCGGCCCAGCCGGATCTCGTTGAGCACCTGGTTGAACTCGGAAGCCAATGCGTTGCGGTACTTGTCGCAGACCCGGCCCAGGGCGGCGTCGAAGCCGAGCCCGGCCTCGACGCTGATGGTGAGCAGGTCGAGTGACGAAGGCAGCGCCAGCAGGATCTCCTTCTGCCGGGCTCGCATCCGGCGGGAGATGGTCGCGTCCGGCAGCAGGTAGCCGATGACGACGCCGGCCACGGGGCCGAGGAGGAGCTGGGGCATTGGCATCTGGAGCAGGGCCGCGAGGGCGAGCCCGAAGAAGCCGACGAGGATGACGGAGATGATTCGCAGCACCAGGAAGCCGCCCACGGTCAGCCCCCAGGGCCGGCCGGCCAGGTTGAGCTTCTCCTGCAGAGCCTGGGTGCGCTGCTGGTTGTTCCGGGCGGCAAGACGGCGTCCCCAACGATCCAGGGTCGGCCGGAGGACCCGGTCGAAGAACGGCAGGGTCATCTCCACCTCGGCCAGGCTCTGGACGGCGCGCCCGGACTCGGTGAACTGGGCCAGCCGCGCTTCCAGGAGGTCCGCCTGAGGCGACCGGACCTGCCCGAGCCAGAGCACCACCAGGACCAGGGAGCAGGCTGCGAGAGCGCCGGCGAGGTAGGCGATCATACCTGGATCCTGACGATCTTCTGGATGATCGCGGTCCCCACCAGAATGCTCAGGGCGGCCACGCCCAGCATCACCCAACCGAGGGTCTGCTTGATCATCGGTGCGAAGTACGAGGGCTCCACGAAGAAGAGGAAGAGCGCGAGCCCGACCGGCAGGAGCGTGATGATCATGCCCGACATCCGGGCCTGCGCCGTGATGGTCCGGATCTCACCGTGAATGCGCACCCGCTCGCGAATCGTGTAGGCGATGGTGTCGAGGATCTCGGCCAGGTTGCCTCCGACCACGCGCTGGATCTGCACCGCGGTGACCATCAGGTCGAAGTCCTCAGACTTGTTGCGCTGCACCATGTGCTGGAGAGCGTCGTCGACGGGGATGCCGAGCGCGATCTCGCGGGTGGCGCGGGCAAACTCCTCGGAGATGGGCGGTGACGCGTTCTTCGCCACCGTGCTCATCGCCTGGGCGAAGGAGAGACCGGCCTTGAGCGCGTTGCTGAGCAGGATGATCGTGTCTCCGAGCTGATTCTCGAAGGCGCGGGTTCGCCGGGTCTGGCGGAAGCGGAGGAAGATGCCGCTGGCGATCCAGATGACGATCGGGCACGGGATGAAGGCGATGAATGTGCCGAACCGCAGCCAGAAGATGGCGCCGATCACCACCCCGACGCCGGCGACGATCAGCATCCATTCGGAGGCCTTGAGCCGCAGCCCGGCCTTCTGAAGGTCCTCGGCGAGCTTGCCCGCGTACGAGCCCCGGGCAAACACCGGGTTGATGGCGTCGGTGAAGCTGTTGAGGGCATCGCGGAGGGGGTTCCCGCTCTTGATCCGCTCGGGTTGGGGGGGCCGCTGACCGCCCATGTAGGCGCTCAGCCGGCGGGCCACCTCGTCGGCCTCAGTCCGGCTCCGGGTCGCGATGAGGGCGACCCAGCAGAGCAGGAAGCAGGCCACCAGGACCGCCGCGAGCAGGGGAAGGAAGTCGGTCATTGCCGGGCCTTACGTCCGTTTGTCCTTCGGCACTCCCCGGATCACGAGCCTGCGAACGCCCCGGCCAGCGACGACGGCGTCACCGGTTGGTCGGAGGCGGACGGTGCCGGGCTGGCACTGACGTTGCTCACGATCTTGGGGACGAAGGCGCCGCTCGAGTTGGTGGTGCCGTATTCACTGGTCGGGCGGAGCACGTACTTGAGGACGAGCGCGGGGCTGCCACCCGCGACCGCCGTGTAATTGCCGGTCAGCAACGCGGTCATCTCCTCGGCCTGCGACCGGGTCATCTCGACCACGAAGTAGCTGGGTACCGACAGGCTCGGTGCGGCTGTGGTCGTCGCCGTTCCACTCGCAGGGGTGGTGGTCGGAGCTGGGTAACCGACGGCCAGCACCGGGATGTCCTGGAAGACGTACTGGATCTGGTGACCGGCTGTGGTGGAGCTGCCCAGGTCACCGATGATGTCGATCTGGTCGCCGGCAAGGATGTAGTAGCCGGCGCTCATCTGATCGACGGTGGTGTCCGCCGTGGCGCCGTGGGCCGGGATGGCCAGGGCCACGTCGTTGTTGGCGATCGGTAGCTGGTTGCCAGGAGTGGTCAGTGTGGAGGCGCCGCTCGAGCCGGGGGTGGCTTGCAGCAGAGCCTCGGTGATGGGGGTCCCGGCCGAGACCGAGACGGGCAGCGTCTGCCCGATCACCTGGGTTGTGGTCGTGTAGTAGTTGGTGGGAAGGTCGATGTTCAGGTACTCGTGAGTCGTGAGATTGGCGGCCGAGAGCTGGGAGCCGGCGGTGATGGCCGTCGCGGAGACAACCACCGGCGTTTGGGGCTGGGCCGGGGGTGTGCTCGACGATCTGGAGACGGCGATGAAGACCACCACGCCCGCGAGCAGGGCAAAGATGATGCCGCCAACGAGAAGGATCCGGTTCTGAGGTTTGTTGGAGGGGATCGCCACTTGCTTTCCTCTGCTGGTACCCGCGCCGCCGTCACCCCGGGCTGGGTGCGGTGCGGGACACGGTTGGTGCGGCTGAGGCCGGTCGACCGAGTGTGAACGACACCGGCGAACTGGATGTCACTACCCGGTAACAGATGGGTGCGCCTTCTCCACTCCCCCCGAGCGCGCTCACGGGTCCAGCCTACCGGTGGTCTGGGCCCGCATCAACATCTCGAGGACATCGTCCCGATAGGGAGCGATGGTCGCGATCTTACGGTAGATCCGCAGCGCGCCGTGGTTGTCCCCGCGCAGCCGGGTGAGACGTGCGATGCGTTCCAGGTATGAGACCGCCAGATCGATGTCCTGGTCATCGATGCAGATGTCGGCCAGGCGCGCCAGGGGCGGCTCGTAGACCGGGGCGGCGCGCGACGCGGCCAGATAGCAGTTGAGCGCTGCGTTGCGCTTGCCGAGGCTCCGGCACCGATCGCCCGCGTCGAGGGCGAGCTCGGCGACGGCCTGACCCCCGAGCTCCTGAGCGGCCTGCTGGAGCACGGCGGCGACATCGTCGCACCGCTTCTTGCGCAGCCTCTCGCCGACGCTGGCGCGGAGTGCGACGAGATCGCGCTCAGGGACGTCATCGGCCGGTGGGNNGCTTCGCGATCTCGGGGGGGGGTGCTCCGGTGGCCGCTGAGGGGCTCGCGGGGAGCCATCCCTCGGCCGCGTCCCGCCACTCCTCGCGCACGTCGCGGTGAGGGGGGCCGCTCGCCGGCTCGAAGTCTGGGATGCCGGGGCCGGGGCCCGGGGTGCTGCTCGGCGCCTCGCGTTGCACGGAAGGCGGCGGTTGGGAGGCCGGCCATGGGGACGACCAGCGGGCCACGTCGGGCGGCCCGCTCCGGTGAGGAGGGNNCCGGCTTTGGCCACGTCGAGGGGTCGGAGAAGGAGGCGCGGCGGCGGGTCGGCGCGTGAGTCTCCGTGGGTGTCTCGACCCCACCGGCTCCGAACGCAGGGGAGGGCTCAGCCTTCTCCGCCACGGTCCCCTGATCCTGTTGCGGTGATCTGCTCGACATCAGGTCGTCCGGGTCGCCGATGTGGAAGCTGAACTGAGGCGGGGGCGATGTCGAGCCGTCCTCCTCCGCGCTGCTGGCCCCGTCCTCCTCCGGCGGCGGATACGGGGGGTCGGGAGCCGGATAGAGCGGCTCGGGAAGGGTGTACGGGGATTCCGGTTGCGGATAGCTGAACTCCGGGGCGATGTACCTGGACTCCGGGGGGTCGTACGCCGATTCGGAATCCGGATACGTGGCCTCCCTGAGCTGCTGGTTCGGTTCGGCAAGGGGGTACATGGATGGGAAACGGTGCGGTCCGCCGCCGTTGGACGCGGGTGCCGAGGAGCCGACCTCGGCCAACCGCATCTCGGCAAACCCGGCGGACAGGTCGGCGCCGTCCATCGCCTCGTCGTCCTCCGCGAGAGGAGCCTGGCCCGCCGCCTCGTTCCGATCGGAGCTGCTCAGTGCGTCGAGGGAGAGGAGGTACTCGTACACGTGGCGGCGCAGCCGCTTGCTGAGCGCCGGGGCGATGTCGACGGCGCCCATGTCGGCGGCCAACTGGGTCGCGGCGTCGACGATGGAGAGCAGGCCTGCCTCGTCGCGCCGGCCAAGGCGTATCGCCTCGGCCAGCCGCTGCTCCAGCAGGTCGGCCAGGCCGGGGACGTGAGGGGCCACCGTGGCCACGCCGTCCTGCCATCCACGCCGGATCATCCCCAGGGTGTCGTAGCTCACGTCAGCCGCTCCGGGGCACCGATCGCCTCCTCATGCAGGTCATCCTCGGTGAGGATCTGGCGGACCTTGCGGACGCCGTAGTAGACGATCACGCCTGCGATCAGCAGCACCAAACCGGCGAAGCCGATGGTCTGGAGGTAGCCGGCGGCCGTCCCGGCGCCGGGGAGGATCTCGATGACGCGGTCGGCTTCAGCCGTCCCCGCCCGCTTCAGGGTCCACTGGTCGGGCAGGGCGTTGTAGTCACCCTTGGTCCGCACCAGCACGTCGCCACTCTGGTCGTGGCTCAGCCAGACGATGCGGTGGACGATGGTGAGCTTGGTGTCGTTGGGGTTGGGGAACACCATGATGTCGCCGACCTGGAGCTGGCCCGCCGGCAGGTTCTCGGTCACGACCAGCGAACCGATCGGGATGGTCGGCTGCATGCTGCCGGTGACCACCTCCTCCAGGTGGTGCCCGGTGACGACGAGCCCGACCACGATCGCGCAGAAGATCGTCACCAGCCCCAGGGCCGCGGCGATCAGGAGGTTGACGACGTGGCCGCCGGCGGCCCTCCAGACCGGGAGGCGCGCCTCGATCGGGAGCGCAGGCAGGGTGGTCGGCACGCTGACAGACAGAGGTGTCGCCACCGGGGCGGCGACGAGCCTGGCGGGTGCGGGAGTGTCGGCCACCGTGGTGGTGACCACCGCCGGGGGCGGGAATTCAACCTCGGTCAGAGCCTGTGCCGGTCGCCCGGCGAGGGTGACGGTGGTGGGGCCCGGCGGCGCGACGGCCCGCACCCCGGGGAGGGGGGCGGGGACGGGCGGTGCCATGGCCGCGAGCAGCCAGGCGGGCGCTGAGGTCAGAGCGGCCGGGGCCACCGGGATCGCCGGCACCGCCACCCGCAGCATCCGGGAGATGCGGGTGGCGTCGAGCGGAGAGGCGCGCCGGCAGGCCACCGGGAGGCGGCGGGTCCGGGCCGGCAGGGCGACGTTGGGGACGGCCGATGCGATGTCCAGCCGGGCCAGGAAGGCGCGCCGGCGAGGAGCGGCGGGGGGGACCGGGACCGAGCTCTCGAAGGCCGAGGGGGCCAGGGGGAGGCGGGCCGGTCGGGGAGCGGCAGGGGGGGGTGGTCCCGCAGCCGCGGGTGCGGTCGGTGGCGGTGCCACTGCCGGCGGGTCGGGCAGCCGCAGGATCGTCGCCTGCGCGACCCGCCGGCGCTCTCGCCGGGGTGTCTGCCTGGTGGGTTGGGCGCCGTCCAGGTCCAGGCTGTCGGTGGCGGACTCGAGATCCGCGACGACGTCCCTGACCAGGTCGTGCAGCTCCTCGGGGAGCGTCACCCTCACGTTGCCCACTAGCGAATTCCCCTGCTGGTCCCGGATGCCGTCGACGGCGAGTTGAGCCGACCGTCCAATTGTCGGCCCGCCTGGGCGACGCCTCGTGCAACGCGGCGCAACGAATCGGTTGCGGGACGCGGGCCCTGCCGGACATGAGACGACCGCCGGCTCGGTGTNNCCGCCGGATATGCGACGACCGCCGGCTCGGTGGTGGCCGATGCCGGCGGTCGCGACCCTGAGGGCGAGGAGGGGACGGCGGGTGGTCCGCCGCCCCTTCACAGGCCGGTCAAAGGCTGGGCAGAGGCGGGGCAGACTCCGTTCTGGCCCCAGGTGAAGACCGCCGTGCAGGTCGAGTCCTCGTCAGTCTTGCTGCCGCTGCCTGGAAGCGACAGGGTGAAGTTGAAGTTGTTGACCGCCCCGGAGACCCAGGTGGCATTGCCCCCGTTGTCGGAGATGTTCTCAACGGGCATCGACGCCAGCGGACCCTGGTACACGGTGGCCGCCGGCGAGGTCTGGGAGTCGGTGACCTTGAGTTGCAGGTCAGCGCAGAGCGTGGTGTCGGTGCTCGAGTCCCAGCTGGGGTCGGCACCGCTCACCTTGGCGGATGCGAGCGAGAGCTGGAAGGTCGAGGACTCCGTTCCAGTGTTCGTGATCGCCACCGAGCCCACCTGGTTGGGGCCCCAGCCCGGCACGATACCCGAGGCGTTGAAGATGGCGCCGCAGGCGTTGGGCGACGTCTGGTCGGTGCAGATGACCGGGTGGCCACCGTTGACCGTGGCGGCGTTGGACATGTGCACGCCCAGCGTGGTGGCGGTGCTGCCGTTGTTCTGGGTCACCGCCTGCCATGCCGCCAATCCGCCCCATCCGATCAGGGCGGTACCGGCGACAACCAGGACGAAGACCATTCCGGCCCGCAGCTTCCTGCGGTCGGAACTCTTCCGCTCGATGGACATGGGAAACCTCCAAGACTGGTGTGGTGGGCGTCACCGTCTCCGGTCCAGGGCGGAGGAGAGGCGGTTGCGGCGCTGTTGGAGAAGGGCGGCGCCGCGTTCGCCCTGGTTGCCTGGGTGGGGGAGAAAGGGGCCGGGAAGGCGCTCTTCCCGGCCCCCCTCAGATCATGGCTGGGGGTTACGCGCTCGCCTGGGTGAAGAGGACGTCGAAGCTGCAGGTCTCACCCGGGACGCTGTTGTCGGTGGCGAACCCCGTCTCCGGGGTCACGTTGAAGTTGAAGGTGTTGCTGTTGTTCTGGGCCCAGGAGCTGCTTCCGGTGCTGGTCTTCAGCGGGGGCGGGGTGATGGCGGCGATGCCCGTCTGAGTCACGTACGGTGTGCCGCTGTCCGCGTCGGTGATGGACAGGTTGAGGGCGGCGCAGAGGGGGCCGGTCGGTGCTGCCGGGGTGCTCACCGTGAAGGAGCTCGCCAGAGCGCCCGTGTCGGTGATGACGACGGAGCCCGTGGATCCGGTCCACGACGACGTCAGGCTGGAGCCATTCACGATGACGCTGCAGGGCGTCGAGGCGGCCAGCGCGGAGGAGGTGGTGGAGCTACAGGTGACTCCGTTGCTGGCGACGTTGGTGTGGCTCAGGGTGCTCACCGAGAAGGCGTTGCCGTTGTTCTGGGTGTAGGCCTGCCATGCGGCCAGGCCGCCCCAGCCGACCAGGGCTGTGCCGGCCACGGCAGCGCTCAGGACGAGCGCCAACCGGACGGATCGCTTGCTCTTGCGCTTTTCCATGATCTTCAGTTCCCTATCTGTGCCTTCTGATCGTTCTGTGCATCTAGTTCAAATGCACTAGACGCCACTGGTGCAGCCTAGGGGGGCCGATCTCACGAAGCCCTGCCCGATCCGGCCACAGCCGGGTAACGGTGTTCGGCTGAAGTGGTGAACTGATCGATCCGTATGCCGCGTTCTCGTGCACGGGCAAAGGAAAGGCCGGGGCAGG
>PLAK01000087.1 GCA_003134115.1 Candidatus Changshengia sp. | reverse complement strand
CCGCGCCGCTGACTACCAATGACGACCCCGATCGAAGTTCGCCCTGCTCCCGATGCCGGGCATCGTCACAAACCCGCACCGGCGCTCAGCGCGCTCGACGACGACGCGCTGGCCGAGCTCGTCGGCGCCCTGGGCGAGCCCCCGTGGAGGGCGCGGCAGCTCCGCCAGGCGGCGTGGCAGCCCTACGTCGCCTCTCTCGACGACATCCGGCAGCTCCCGACCCCTCTTCGCGAGGGCCTCATGGCACGCCTGCGCTTCATCACCGCGACCGTCGCCTCGGAGCGGCTCGCGGACCGTGGCACCACCATCAAGCTGCTCTGCGCCCTGGGCGACTCGCAGACCGTCGAGACGGTGGCCATGGAGAGCCCTGCCCGAGGCACCAGCTCCCGCCGTGCGACCGTCTGTGTGAGCACCCAGGTCGGCTGCGCCATCGGCTGCCCCTTCTGTGCCACGGGGAGAATGGGCTTGCGGCGCAGCTGCACGCCGGCCGAGGTGATCGACCAGGTGCGTCTGGGCGGGCAGGCGCTGCACCGCCACGGGCTGGGCCCGGTCACCCACGTGGTCTACATGGGCATGGGGGAGCCGCTCGCCGCCTACGAGACCACCGTGGCGTCGCTGAGAGCCCTGGCTGGGCATGGCGGGATCAGCCCCCGCCGCATGACGGTCTCGACGAGCGGGGTGGTACCCGGGATCCGGCGGCTGGGCGCGGAGGGGCTGCCGGTCACTCTGGCGATCTCGCTCCACGCCGCCACCGACGAGCTGCGCGACCGGCTGGTGCCGGTCAACCGGGCGCACCCGCTGGATGCGCTGATCGCCGCCGCCGGCGCCTACGGGCGCGCCACCGGGCGGCGGCTCAGCCTGGAGTGGTGCCTGATCGGAGGTGTCAATGACGGCCTCGACCAGGCCACCGGGCTGGTGCGGATCGCTCGGCGGCTCCGCGCCCACGTCAACGTGATCCCGATGAACCGCATCGAGGGGAGCCCCTGGGGGCCCCCGCCGGCCGATGTGAGCCGGGCCTTCCTGCGCCATCTCTCCCAGGCGGGGCTGACCGTCACGGTGCGCGACACTCGGGGCGGCGAGGCGGATGCGGCCTGCGGCCAGCTTCGCGCCTCTCTCGAGCCGCGCCGTCAGCTCCGGCCGGACGGGACCCTCGGTCCCCAACGCTCAGGTCGCCCGCGGAGCTGACCCCGACCAAGGATCGGCGGCGTCCAGAGCGTTCAGATCAAGGAAGCGAGCAGCACAGGGCAGGAGCGCACTGACGTGCGTGACTGCCCGAGCAGCGGAGCTGACGCCGAGCTGGGCGCCCTGGGCGCCGCCGCTACCGGGGCTGCTTGGCGGCGGTGCGAATGCAGCGGGTGCACAGGGTCGTCTTGACCCACGCTTTGCCGGTCAGCACCCGGGTCGACTGCAGGTTGGGCATGAACCGGCGGCGGGTGTGGACCTTCGAATGGCTGACATTGTTGCCGGCCATCGGGCCCTTGCCGCAGCGGTCGCATCTCTGGGACATGGTGGGTCTGGCTTCCTGAATGACCGGAGCGGCACTTGGGCCGGCCCCGGCGGCATACTTAGCGGTCCGTGCACGGGCATGGCAATCCAGGCATCGGATCTCGGCGAGAATAGCACAGAGACGGTGCCGCATCTGGTGGGAGAGACGTGACGAGCAGGCAGCGGACGGCCGGACCCCTGGGGCACACCGAGGGGCTGGGCCGCATCGAGGTCTCACCGCGGGTGGTGGCCTCGATCGTCGGCCATGCGTCCAACGAGTGCTACGGGGTGGTGGGGATGGCCGCCCGTGGCCTGCGCGACGGGATCGCCGAGCGGCTCAACCGAGAGACCGTCTACCGCGGCGTCGAGGTCGAGGTTCGAGAGGACGGCCTGGTCATCGAGCTTTACATCATCGCCCAGTACGGGACCCGCATCAGCGAGGTCGCCCACAACCTGATGAGCGCGGTCAAGTACGAGGTCGAGAGGACCCTCGGCCTGGATGTCATCGCCGTCAACGTCAACGTTCAGGGGATCCACCTGGAAGAGGGCGATGACCGGCGCTGAGAGTGCGGAGACCGCCCACTCGCGCGAGCCGCTTCGGGAGATCGACGGTGCCACCCTCCTCGCGGGACTGCGCAGCTCGCTGGCGTGGCTCCAGGCCAACCAGGAGCAGGTCAACGAGCTCAACGTCTTCCCCGTCCCCGATGGCGACACCGGCTCCAACATGTACCTGACGATGCGCTCGGCGGTCGAGGATGCCCAGGCGGCCCCGGTCCTCTCCTCCGCCGCCTCGGTGATGCGGGCGGCCGCCCACGGCTCCCTGATGGGCGCTCGCGGCAACAGCGGGGTCATCCTTTCGCAGATCTTCCGGGGCTTTGCCCAGGGCGTTGGCGACCGCGAGAGGCTCGACGCGCCCGCCGTCGCCGCCTGCCTCAGCGAGAGCGCTCGGGTCGCCTACAAGGCGGTGATGAAGCCGACCGAGGGGACCATCCTCACCGTGATCCGCGAGGCCGCCGACGCCTGCCAGCGCGCCGCCGCGGGCACCTTCGACATCCGCGTGATCCTCGATGAGACGGTCCGGGAGGCCCACGCGGCCGTGGAGCGGACCATCGACCAGCTCGCCGTCCTTCGCGAGGCCGGCGTGGTCGACGCCGGCGGCTTTGGCCTGGCGGTGATCCTGGAGGGTCTGACCCGCTCGGTCGAGGAGCGGGACGGGACGGCTCTCCGGCCCCGGCTGGTGGGGGAGAGGCGGAGCGGGGAGCCGAGGGTGCGCCGCCCTGACGAGCCCAGCGTTGTGCCCGACGGCGAGGGCGTTCCGCCGCTCGGTGGGAAGGCAGCCGTTGCTCCGCGGACCGCCCCCGGGCGCCGCCGTGGCGCGGCCGCCGTGGCCCGGCGGGAGGAGGGCTGGGGCTACTGCACCGAGTTCATGATCAGCGGCCCGGGGCTCGACGTCGACGCCATCCGCGCCGAGCTGGGAGGGCTGGGCGAGTCCAGCCTGGTGGTCGGCGACCAGGACCTGGTCCGGGTGCACATCCACACGGTCGACCCGGCGGCGCTCATCGGCATCGCGGCCCAGAGGGGCGGCCTCTCGAACCTCAAGGTCGAGGACATGACGGCGCAGCACCACGAGATCCTGGAGCGCGCTGCGCGGACCGAGGCGGCCGCGCCGGCCGGCCCGGAGAGCGCACCGGTGAGGAGTAGCGCGGCGGCGGCTCCAGCCACCAGGGGTGCAGCGAGCCGTCTGGACCGCAGCCGGCGGCGTGGGGAGTTCAGGTTCCTGATGGCGGTGGCGATCCGAATGGCTTCCAAAGGGCGGGCGAAAGAGGTGTGTCGCAGGGGCATCCCAGCCCGCGCCGGCGGCGCCGGCCGGCGAGTCGGGCCAGGATAACTCAGACCATGGAGCGGCGGACCAGGGTGTGCTCCCGGTCGGGACCGACCGAAACCACATCCACCGGGGCGCCGGCCAGCTCGCCGAGGCGCTCGATGTACGCCTGGCAGGCGGCGGGCAGGTCCTCGAACCGCCGGCAATCCTTGGTGGACGTCAGCCAGCCGGGCATCTCCTCGTACACGGGCTCGGCGTGCTTGAGGTGGGAGATGTTGGCCATGGGGTGATCCCAGTGCTCTCCCTTGCTCAGGTAGCCGGTCGCGATCCGGAGGGTCTCGATCTGGTCCAGGACGTCCACCTTGGTGATCGCCATCGAGTCGATGCCGTTGGTGTTGACCGAGTAGCGCGCGACCGCGGCGTCGAACCATCCCACCCGGCGTGCCCTGCCGGTCACCGTGCCGAACTCGCTCCCGACCTCGCGGATCAGCTCGCCCAGGGCCCCCTCCAGCTCGGTGGGGAAGGGGCCGTAGCCGACCCGGGTGGTGTAGGCCTTGAAGACGCCGATGGTCCGGCTGACCTTGGACGGCGGGATGCCGCTCCCCGTGAGTGCCCCTCCCGCGGTCGGAGCCGAGGAGGTGACGTAGGGATAGGTGCCCAGGTCCAGGTCGAGCATCGCCCCCTGGGCGCCCTCGCAGAGGATCCGGCGATCCTCGCGGAGCGCCCCCTGGATGATCGGGTAGATGTCGCGGATGCGCGGCCCCAGACGCTCGGCGTACTCGAGGTACTCGTCGAGGATCGCCCGCTCGTCGAACGGCTCGTGGTCCCAGAGGCGGGTCAGCGATTCGTTCTTGAGCCGGAGCACGAAGCGCAGCTTCTTCTCGAGGAACACCGGCTTGGTGAGGTCGCCGACCCGGAATCCGACCCGGCGCACCTTGTCCTCGTAGGCGGGGCCGATACCCCGATGCGTGGTGCCGAGGCGGTCGTCGCCGCGCTGCTGCTCGCCCAGCCGGTCGAAGACGGGGTGATACGGCATCACCATGTGGGCCCGGTCGCTGATCACCAGCTTGTCGGTGTTGACCCCGTGTGCGTGCAGCTCGTCGAGCTCGGCGAGGAACGACTTGGGGTTGACCACCATCCCGTGGCCGATGACGCAGGTGGTGGTGGGCGAGAGGATGCCGCTCGGGATCAGCCGGAACTTGAAGGTCTGACCGTCCACGACCACGGTGTGACCGGCGTTGTCACCGCCCTGGGAGCGCACGACCATGTCGACGGA
>PLAK01000080.1 GCA_003134115.1 Candidatus Changshengia sp. | reverse complement strand
GGGCTCGGGAGAGCTCCGGGCCAGCATGCGCGGCAGCGCTCGCACCGTGGCGGCGGCCGTGACCCGGGACCCCAGGTGAGGCGACTGATGGGGGTCGCGCGGCACCCACGCGTCGCGCAGCGCCCGTCTGGCTGGTCACCACCGGGGGGAGGTCGCCGCGGACGACCTGGGCGAGGCTGACCTCGTCGAGCACGTCCCGTATGCAGGATCTGACCGCGACCCACACGTCGCGGAGCGCCTCCGTGTGTCCGGTGTAGGCCAGCTGGTCCGGGCGGTAGTCGCCCACCCGAGCCAGCGGCCCGTCGATGACCCGGATGACGTCACCCAGCGTGATGGTGCCGGGATCCCGCGCCAGCTCAAACCCGCCCCCCCCCGGTGGCTGATGACCAGCCCCTCCTCTTTGAGCTCGGCCAGGATGTTCTGGAGGAATTTGAGCGGGATGTTCTGGTATTCACCGATGTGCTTCGCGCTGACCGTGTCCGGCCCGTGGGCCGCCAGCTCGATCGCCGCCCGGATGGCATAGTCGGCCTTTACAGAGACGCGCGTGCCGCACATTGTGATCGCAGGACCGGCACCCGGACCCTCACTCCCGGCGGAGTGCCGGCGCCCCGGAGACCTCCTGAAGGATGTGCTCCAGCTCCGGCTCCAGGACGAAGTTGGGGTACCCGTCGCCGTCGGCCAGCCCCGCCTCGACACCGGCCAGGGCCCTGTCGACGATGCCGTCGTTCACGGGCAGGCCGAGCTGCTTGAGCTTGTCCTCGATGACCCTCCGGGAGCGGTGGCTGCCCCAGGCGAGGCGTACGGAGCTGCCCACCAGGCCGGCCGTGATGCAGCCTCCCGCCGGCGGGAAGATGTCACTATCCCGCCCTGCGCGGACGTAGGGCGCGACCATGTGGGGCAGTTCGCGCAGGAAGGCGTGCGATCCCACCAGCGCCTTGAGGGGTGGGACCGGGAAGCCCGAGACCTCGGCCACGACGTTGGAGAGATGCTGCAGGGACTCGGTGCGGATGCCCGTCGAGATCCCGTACAGGACCTCCAGGCTGACCACGACCTCCTCCAGGGCGGCGAAGCCGGCGCGGTAGGAGATGCCATTGACGGAGACGTCGGGGTGGGCCCCGGCGCTCGCGGCGGCGATGGCCACGGAGCTCGCCAGACCGAAGTCGTCGTGGACGTGCAACGTGATGGTGATCGGCTTGGTCAGACGCGCGCGCAGGCGCCGCAGGAACACCTTGATCGCCTCGGGAGAGAAGGTGTTGGCGGAGTCGGCGAGTCCGAGGCGGATCGCCCCGTGGGCGATGGCCACGTTGCCGATGCGCACCAGGTGTTCGAAGTTGCTGCGCCCGATATCCGACGCATCGACTGCGGCGGTGAGCCCCACCTTGGTCAGGTACTCGAGCACGTGCTCCAGCTGCTCGATCTGGCGGTCGCGGCCGGCTGCGCTCCGCGGGTCGCGCAGCCCGATCCCGAAGGTCTCAGCCCCGATCGCCTGGAGCTGGTCGATCAGCTTGGTCGTCTCCGCGAAGTCGACCTCGGTGCCCCACACGGGGTTGACGAGGACCCGGTCCGAGCACACCGTGGAGTGGAAGGCGAACTTGCGCGCGAGGACCGCCTTGGCGACCTCCAGCTCGAGCGCGTCCGGCTGGTCGCCGCCCCAGAAGTCGACCATTAGGTGGTTCTCGCGGACGCCCGCCTCCTCCAGCGCCTCGGCGACGCGAAGCAGGCCGTCAACCGTGGGGCGGAGGCCCGCAGTGTAGAGGATCTTCCGCAGCGTGCTGTCGAAGATGTTGAGCGGCTTGGGAAAGTCGAAGTCGGCGGCGACCTCGGGGTCGAAGTTCAGGGGGCTGATCCAGTGGCGCCCCGGGACATATGCGGGTGCCTCATAGAGGTTCTCGTCGTTGACGTCGTGCGGTTCCGGGCTCATCGGGTGACTCCTTCTCGTGATGTTTGTGGCTTCGTTTCGGTGGCGGTGGCGATGTACTCCTCTTCGGGCTCGCTGGCTGTGGAACCCCCGTCCCTGTCCGGCGCACCGGCGCCCGGGCCGTCCGGGGAGGTCTCGGAGTTGCCGCCGCCCGCCTGCTGGGCGGCGGCGGCCGCCCGCCGCGCCGCCGCGCGGCTCGAGCGCTTGGTCACGACGACCACGCCCATCAGCGCGACGGCGGCCAGGAGCAGCGCCAGCGAGATCGGATGGGTGAGGAAGGTGACCGGGCTGTCGTTGGAGAGGATCAGGGAGAGGCGCAGGTTGCGTTCGATGATCGGCCCGAGGATGGCGCCGAGCACGATGGTCGGTCCGGAGTAGCCAAAGCGTCGCACCAGCAGCCCGAGTCCGCCGAAGACCAGGAGCACGCCAACGTCGAACATCGTGCCCCGGTTGGCATAGGCGCCCACCGTGCAGAGCACGATGATCGAGATCCCGATGATGGGCGCGGGCAGCGAGATCATCTTGGCCCAGGCGTTGGTCGTGACCATGCCCAGCAGCCAGAGCAGGCCGGTGCCGAAGAAGAGCCCCAGGAACACCGTGTAGACGGTGACCGGGTTGCGCGCCAGCAGCTCCGGGCCCGGTGTCAGGCCCGCGATGAGCATGGCCCCGAGGATGATCGCGGAGGTCGGCGTGCCCGGGATGCCGAGGGCGAAGGTGGGGATCAGGGTGGCGTGCATCACCGCCGCGTTGGTGGCCTCGGGAGCCGCGATCCCCTCCGGCGAGCCCTTCCCGAACTACTCCGGGTGGCGCGAGGTCGCCTTGGCCACGTTGTAAGAGAGGAAGGGCGGGACACTCCCGGCCATGCCGGGGAGGAGGCCGGTGAAGAAGCCGATCACGGTTCCGAGGCTGGCGGGTTTGAGCACCGAGCGGAATTCGCGGAATGTGAGCCAGACCCGTCCGCGCTGCTGCGGAACGGCGGTCCCGGTGCTCCGATCGCCCACCAGCATGCGCACCGCCTCCGGGATGGCGAAGAGCCCGATCAGCATGGGGGCGAGTGGTATGCCCCCGGAGAGGAGGATGTTGCCGAAGTCGAACCGCGGCAGCCCGGTCACGGAGTCCAGGCCGATGGTCCCGATTAGCACGCCGATCGCGACCCCGATGATGCCGCGCCGCGGCGCGCCCCCGACCAGGAAGGCGATTGCGGTGAGCCCCAGGATGCCGAGCGCCGCGTACTCGGTCGGGCCGAGCAGGAGAGCCCACGACGCGACGATGGGAGTGACCAGGATAAGCAGGATGGTGGTGATGACCCCGCCGTAGGTGGCGGACCACAGTGAGTAGGCGAAGGCCTTGGCGGCACGGCCGGCCCGGTTCAACTGGTAACCGTCGAGGATGATCGCCGCGGAATTCGGAGACCCGGGTGTCGACACCGCGATCGCGGTGATCGAGCCGCCGTACTCTGCCGCCTGGTAGAGGGTGGTGTAGAAGATGAGCGCCTCCGCGGGGGGGAGGAAGAAGCTGAGTGGCAGCAGCAGCGCGATGCCGCTCAGGGGTCCGATGCCTGGGAGCGCACCCACCAGGATTCCGGTCACGGTTCCCGCCACCAGGCAGAGCAGCCCGATGGGCGTGAAGAGATGGGCGGCGGCCTGACCGAGGACGACTGCGAGGTTCACGCGCTCACTCTCCGGGGGTGGACCATGCCGGTCCGGGAAGGGGGACGTTGAAGACGTGCACGAAGAGGAGATACAGGCCCACCGACGCGACGGTTCCGGCGACACAGACGCCTAGTCGCATCTTTGGTTGCAGTGGTCCGGGCAGGCTCAGCCCGATGCACATGAGGATGGATGCGATGACGAAGCCGAGCACCGGCATCAGGAAGAGGTAGGCGCAGAGGATGACCGCAGTGATGGCCACCGGCAGGCGGCGCAGCCGGACCCAGGTGTTGGTNNCAGTATCCCTACGATCATCGGGACGAGCCACGGGCCGGCCACCGTACCGAGGTCAAAGGTGGTGCTCTCGGCGAGCACGTACACGCCGAGAGCACCGATGATGCCGGAGACGACGCGGTCGGCTGCCACGAGCGTTACTCGCTGCCTTCGCGTCCAGTTCGATGCACGTTCGTGCTTCAGCCCGCGCTCGACGGAGACGGAGAAGTAGCTGGAGACGCGGATGGGGTGGTGAGGTACTCCTTGTCCAGGGTCTCGTAGAGGGTGAGCGTCGCTTGGTCGTGCGTGACCACTCCGGCGGTGTCCAGGAAGTTGGGCAGCTGGTTGTTGGTCTTCTCGTAGTTCTTCCAGGCCGACGATGCGAACACCTTGGCGCTCGCGGCCTCCAGCTGGGAGACGATCGAGGCGGGCGTCCCCTTGGGGGCGAAGATCCCCTTGAGGCTGTAGGCGGTGATGTCGTAGCCGGAGGAGACGAAGGTCGGGGTGCCCGGGAGCGGCGAGTACGAGTCGCCGGTGGCAGCGACGGCGAGCGTCCGCAGCTGGCCTGCCTGCTGCTCCGGGAGGTAGGCGCTGGGCGTCACCAGGCCGAAGTTCACGGTGCCGTTCAGGGTGTCGGTGGCGGTCTCCGAGCCGCCCTGGGTGGAGATGTACTTGAGCTGGATGCCGGCATCCTTCTGGAGCTCCAGGTAGGCCACGTGGTTGGGACCGACGTCACCGGTGGCCGCCACCGAGAGAGAGTCCGGGTGAGCCTTGGCGTAGCTGACGAGCTGGGCCACGGTCTGGTAGGGGCTGGAGGCCGCCGTGATC
>PLAK01000157.1 GCA_003134115.1 Candidatus Changshengia sp. | reverse complement strand
CGACGAGATGCTGGAGCTGGCCGAGCACAACGCCGAGCAGGCGCAGGCCACCAACGTCAGGTTCCTGAAGGGCACGATCGAGGAGATCCCGTTGCCAGCGCGGGCGGTCGATGTGGTCATCTCCAACTGCGTCATCAATCTGAGCGCCGACAAGGGCAGGGTCCTGCGTGAGGCGTTCCGCGTCCTGCGACCGGGTGGGCGCTTTGCGGTCTCCGATGTGGTGGTCCAGGGCGAGCTCCCCGACGACGTCCGCCGGAGCACGGAGCTGTGGGTGGGCTGCCTCGCCGGAGCGCTGGAGGAGGACACCTACCGTGGGCTGCTCGTCGGTGCCGGGTTCGAGAGCGTGGCCTTCGAGGTGACCCGCGACTACACGGCCGAGGACGCCGGCCAGGTGGCCGGGGCAGCCGGAGAGCGGGCGCTCGCCGAGGTCCACGAGGGTGGCGGGCGGGTGGTCAGCGCGTTCATCCGGGCCCGCAAGCCGGCGGCCGGCCGAGACGCGAACACCGAGACTGCCGGGTGAAGGAGGTGCCTCGATGAGGGGGGACGACGCATCCCAGGTGCCGGAGGTGCTCTTCGTCTGCATCCACAACGCGGGGCGCTCCCAGATGGCTGCCGGCCTGCTCGACCATCGTGCGGCCGGTCGGGTCCGGGTGCGGTCGGCCGGATCGCAGCCGGCGGATCAGCTCAACCCGGCGGTGGTGTCGGCCATGGCCGAGGTCGGGCTCGACATCTCACGCGAGTTCCCCAAGCCGCTCACCGACGCGGCGGTCCATACCGCCGATGTGGTGATCACCATGGGATGTGGTGACGCCTGTCCCTTCTTCCCCGGCAAGCGCTATCTGGACTGGGAGCTGGAGGATCCCGCGGGCAAGCCGCTCGCCACCGTCCGCCGCATCCGCGACGAGATCGACGTTCGTGTGCGGGCGCTGCTGGCCGCGCTGGACGCGACTCCGGCTGAGGGCTGACGGCGCGCGCCTCTCCATCTTCCGGCCACCACCCTGCCCTCGGGACGGTCCGCACCCGCATATTCATTCCCAGGACCTGACTCGGACGGCAACCCACGGGGGTGTGAGACGTGAGGGGAGGCTCGAGGAAGTCGCAGCCCCGGGTGGTGGCGGCGGTCGTGCTCGCGCTCCTCGGTGCGGCCTGCGGTCAGTCGGCGGTCTCGGGAGGCCCGGCTCATTCCGCCACCGTCAGCGCGACGCCATCCGTCGCGGCCAGCCCCACCGTGATCGGGCCGGTCTCCTGGAGCACCGACTCCAGCCCCGATCCACCGGGGAGCACGGGTGCCTGGCTGGGCGGCCTGACCTGCGTCACCGCCAACGATTGCTGGGCTGTCGGCTATTGGAATTCCACCGACTCCGAGAGTGACAACCAGCCCCTCTTCGAGCACGACACGGGGAGCGGCTGGAGCGTGGTGGACAGCCCCAATGTCCCTGGCAGCACGTCGAGCCAGCTCCAGGCCATGGCCTGCGCCGGCGCAGGTGACTGCTGGGCGGTCGGCGACTACAGCGACGCGAACGGGGCCCGCCACGGGCTGATCGAGCACTACACGGGCGGCAGCTGGACGGTGGTCTCCAGCCCAACCCCCGCGACGGGGGATGGGCAATTCAATCTCGAGAGTGTGACCTGCGTCGAAGCCGACGACTGCTGGGCGGTGGGCGGAGGAGCCCTGGAAGCCACCGGATCATCCGGCGCGGGGGCGGTCATCGAGCAGTACACGGGCAGTGGCTGGACCATCGCTCCTGGTCCGAGCGCCTCCGTTGGGATGGCCGACCAGCTGGCCTCCGTGACCTGCGTCAACGCCGACGACTGCTGGGCGGCGGGCGACCTGCGTCGGGACGGATGACTGCTGGGCGGTGGGCGGTTGGGGCGACGTCAACTACGCCGGCCCCACGCTGATCGAGCAGGACACCGGGAATGGATGGAGCATCGTGCCGAGCCCGGTACCGCCGGGGAGCACGCAGAGCGCGCTCAACGGGGTGAGCTGCGCCAGCGCCGCCGACTGCTGGGCGGTGGGGTTCTCGGGGGACGAGAGCCTCAACACCGCCGCGCTGATAGACCAGGACACGGGAGCCGGGTGGGCCATCGTCTCCGACATCACACCCACCGGTGACGCGGGCGGCGAGGTGCTCTCGGGGATGACCTGCATGAGCACCGGTCACTGCGTGGCGGTCGGCTACGGAGGCGCCGTGTCGTCCAGCAGCGCCCAGACCCTCGTCGAAGTGGCGTAGTCGCCGGCTTGTTCGGGGCCGTCTGACCTCCGAAGCCGGTCCGGGCGCCGCCCTGACGCGGGTGGTGTCAGCCGGTCATCGACAGGAGGGCGGTGACGGTCGTCCAGTTGCGAGCGGTGGCGGTGACCTTGAGTCCCGGCCCCGAAAGCAGAAGGGCGAGCCGGGAGCGCGCGATGCCCTCCGGGTGCCATGCGTAGATCTCGCGGCCGATGACGGCGAACCGCTCCTCCGGGGTGGCCACCGCGGCGAGCCGGGCGACGATGCCCGGGTCGGCGGCCGCCTCTAGGAAGGTGACCTGGTATCCCTTGGGGATGGCGGCCGCCTCCGGCAGCGGGTCCCCGCTCACCACCGCTTCCAGCTCGGCATGGGTGCGCACCACCGAGCGGATCTCCAGTCCGAATCGCTCCTTGATCAGGACCTCGCACCTCCGCGCCGCCGCCTCTGGAGACCCGGCGTAGGAGAGCACGACATTGCCGCTCTGCAGGTGGGTGGTGACGTCACCGAAGCCATCCTGGGTGAGCAGCGCGCGGAGCTCGGCCATCGGGATCCGGTTGTGGGGACCGATGTTGATACCGCGCAGGAGGATGGCGCAGCGTGCCATGGCTCAGGCGACCGGGGAGTGGGATCGGCGGCTGCGGGTCTGGGCGCCGGTCAGCAGCCGTTCGCGGTCGAACATGCCCGAGACCACCCTGTACATGAGGACATCGGCGATCAGGAGCACCAGCCCGAATCGCCTCCCGCTGCGGCTCATGGCGTGGGGGTGGTCTGGGGCAGGATGAAGAACCCCGCCACCCGGCCCGCGTCATCGAACGTGGCCCGGCCCGTCGCCTCCCGCCGCTTGAAGCCGCGCCGGAACGCGAGCGGCACCCTCAGGCTGAGGGGGACGTCGACGAGCGTGTAGTCACCCAGCCGGCTGATCTGAGGTGCGGCCATCTCGACAGCCTCTCCCGCCTTGCCGGGGAGCTGCGCCCGGACCGATGACAGCAGCTGGACGGAGCAGGCGTCCAGCATCCGCTGGTTGAACTCGGCCCGCAACGCGTCCCATCGCCGGTTGAAGAAGTGGGCGAAGAGCTCGACGGCCCTCGGTCCCGCGGCGGGCAGGGGCTGTGTCGATGGCGCGGCCGCACCGGTCATGGTCGGTGGCCCGCCGAAGCGCTGGAGCACCGCCTGGCGGGTGACGTGAAGCACGTCGCCGATCTCCGCCCAGGTGCGCCCATCGCGGCGGGCTCGGGCGACCAGCCCGCGCAGGATGTCATCGACCACGACCCCGAGGCTCCGGGCGGCGGCCAGCGCGACCATGACCGGGTCGCCCTCCACCGGCTCGTCGCCGCGGAGCACGCGGACCATCAGCTCAGCGTTCGCCTGCGCCATCCGGGCCATCACCTGGCGATCGACGTCGACCGCCGACGTCAACGGGGAGGCTCCCGACGGAGGGGTGGGTGCGGTGCCTGCTGGGATCGCCCGCTTCGGATGTGCCCTCGGTGCACGCGGAGTGACCGGCGGTGTGCGTCCTGCCACGATTGTCAAGGTACCTTACCTGCAGCCGCCAGTCAAGGTGACTTACCAATGCACTCCCCGCCATGGTGGTGTGGACCGAGCGGTCGCTCGAGCTCTTGATCTGCCGCGCGGGGGCGTGTATTGTCCGACCGACAGTCGGTCTGGAAATAGGAGGCGGCCAGTCTTGCCCCGGACGGTGAACGTCGAGGCCCGCGCCATCCGGCGCGAGGCGTTCGTCGAGGTGTCCCTCCGCCTCATCCAGGCCAAGGGCTACGAGCAGATGAGCATCCAGGATGTCCTGGACGAGCTCGACGCCTCGAGGGGTGCCTTCTACCACTACTTCGCGTCGAAGCTCGCTCTGCTCCAGGCCGCGGTCGACCACATCGTCGCGGCTGCCATGGAGGCCGTGTCCCCTGTGGCTGCCGATCCCCGGCTGTCCGCGGCGCAGAAGATCGAACGCCTCTTCTCGGGCATCGCCGGGTGGAAGGCCGAGCGGAGGGAGCTGATGCTCGCGCTGCTCGAGGTCTGGTATTCGGACGACAACGCGATCGTCCGCGACAAGGTTCGACGGAGCTCGGTCGCCGTCCTCGTGCCGCTGCTCTCCACGATCGTCGAGCAGGGGAGAGTGGAGGGGGTGTTCTCCGCGCGCTCCCCGGACGGCGCCGCCCGTGCCGTCGTGGCCCTGCTCCTCGGAGCCCAGGACATGGCCATCGAGCTCTTCTTCGCCCGGCAGGCGGGCGAGATCCCGTTCGAGATCGTGGCGGAGCGGTTTGCGGGCTTGGCGGAGGCGCTCACCCGGGTGCTGGGGGCTCCGGTCGGATCGTTGTCGCTGATCGACGATGCCACCCTGCGGCTCTGGTTCTCCTGACGGGGGCGGCGAGATGACCCGCGTGACCGGTGGATTGATCAAGACGAAGGGGCGCCGTGGTGGCGCCGTGAGGAGGTAGCTGAGCATGGCCAACGCGATCCGGACCGAGGGGCTGACCAAGGATTACGGGGAATCGCGCGGCCTCTTCGATCTCGGACTGGAGGTCGCGGCCGGCGAGATCTTCGGCTACCTGGGGCCCAACGGCGCGGGCA
>PLAK01000043.1 GCA_003134115.1 Candidatus Changshengia sp. | reverse complement strand
GGCGGGTAGTCTCGGCATCACGGGCAATGTGCTCAACGCGGGTGGTGGCAACGTCACCCTCACGGCTGCGGGTACGTTCAACGTCACTGGGAGCGTCACCCACACCGGGAGCGGGTCCATCAGCGAGAGTCCCACCCCGGGTAACAGCACGACGCCCGCCTTCAAGGATCCCTACGCCGCCGCCCCCCCCCCGCTGCCCACCGTTTCGGGCACCCCGGTGGCCTGGTCGACGACCACCCGAGGCGGTTGCGCCAGCAGTGAGAACGTCCCCGCCGGGCTGTACACCTCGATCAAGGACGACTGCTCAGGTGCTGTGACCCTCAACTTCTCGGGCCAGTACGTGCTGGAGGGCACCTCCGGCAGCACGGTCGGTCTGGAGCTGGACGGGCCGGGCTCGGTCACCCTGGCGGGGACGGCCACCTTCTACCTCACCTGCTCCACCGGCAGCTGCGGAGGCTGGACCGCCTCACCAACACCCACCTGCGCAGCTACCAAAGCCGGCACCCAGGTGGTGTTCAATGACAGCTCCGGCGAGACGGTGGGCCTGGCGCCGAGCGAGGACGGTCTCGTCTTCTTCTTCGATCCCTGCAACAGCAACGCCGATGCCTTCTACCTCGAGTCGGGCGGGAGTGTCAACGACAGCGGCACCGGGGGCATCTGGGCCCACTCGGGGGTGATGTACCTCGGGTCCAGCAACAGCATGGCGCTCCCGGGTCCGATCGTCGTCAGCACCCTCAACCTGGCGGGATCCGGGGGTGGGACCCTCGCCACCAACTCTGGCTCGATCAACTTCACCCCGTCGTCGGCAACCGGGAACCTGGTGANNAGCATGAGTCAGGGTGCGCGTCGGTCCATCCGGGGTCGTCACGCGGCGCATCGGCGCGGTCAGGCCATGGTCGAGTTCGCGCTCTGCTTTCCGATCCTGCTCCTCTTCAGCGTCTCGGCGATCGGCATCGCCCACGCCGAGGAGACCGCCAACGACCTGGCCACCGTGGTTCGGGACGGTGCCCGCTACGCGAGCGTCAACCCCGCTCTGTACGGCGGCTGCGCGAACGGGGCCACCAACTGTGCGACCACCAACACCATCCAGGGTGTCATCCAGGCGGAGGCCAACAGCGTCAACCAGTCAGCCGGCGGGGTCACGCTCGCCAACACCAACTGCCTGTGGAGCGGTTCGGCGACCCCGCCCGCCCTGGCCACCTCACCCCCGTCCCCGGCCACACCCACCAACGCCAGCACCAGCTGCATGACCATCGCCTACTACACGAGCGAACTCTTGGGATCTGGCACTCCTCTTGCATGTGCCTACTACTCGACCTCAGCCTCGGCCTTCACCAATGTCAACGGGGGCAACTGCACAGCCACCTCCTCGGTCTCGGCGCCGATCTACGTGGAGGTGATCGTGGCGGTCGCCCAGAGCGCCACCGGGAACCCGATGGCGGTGCTTCTCAACGGGCTGCACATCACTCCGCTCATGACCCGCACCTACGCCATGGAGGTGGCGCCGTGAGCGAACGTGGCCACCAGCAGCGCCGCGGGCAGTCCTTGGTCGAGTTCGCCATGTTGGCGCCGGTGCTCTTCGCCGTCATCTTCGCGGGCATCGACTACGGCGGCTACTTCGCCTCACGGCTCTCGGTCGAGAATGCCGCCCGCGTGGCGGTGCGGGCCGCGGCGGTGGAGGTCTGTCCGACCAGCGGGACGGGTTTCAGCTCGGCTGGTGAGCCGAGCGCCTGCTGGACCAAGGCCACGACTCCGGCCTTGGGGACGATCGAGCAGGTGGCGATCTCTGCTGCCGCGGACGCGAAGATCCTGAACAAGGACTGCCCTGATTCGGACAGCGTCTGGCCCCCCAGCCCGACCGACCTGGCGACGCTCACCCCGGGGACCGGCTGCATCAGCATTCGCTACTACTACGTCTCCAGCAGCGGCCAGTCGATCTGCGCGGCGTGGAGCCAGGTCGCGGATCAGATGACCACCTACAGCCCCTATCCGACGGATTGCCTGATCAGCGCCTCGGCGAGCGCAGCGGACATCGTTCAGGTGGTGGTCGGCTACAACTACCAACCGCTCGTCCCCATCCCGTGGTTCCAGGGGGCAGGGCTGACCACGACGTCCGCCGAGACGCAGTTGGAGCTCGAGCAGGGCTAGCTGGCTGCGGCCGGCGTCGATGCCCGGTCGATGGAGGCGAACTCCTCGTCGCTCAGCGCCAGCGTGAGGGCGCGCGAGTTCTGCCGGACGTGATCGGGCTTGGTGGCCCCAGGGATCGCGATCAGGTGGTCGTCGCGGTGGAGCAGCCAGGCCAGGGCCACCTGAGGCGTGGTCGCGTCCCGGGCGGCTGCCACGTCCTGGAGGGTGTCCGCAAGAGCCGTCGGACCGCGGCTCCTGCGCGAGCCCGCGCGGAGGGCGCCGCCGGCAAGTGGTCGGTAGGCGACCAGGGCCACCTCCATCTGGCGGCAGGCCTCGAGGACACCGTTGGTCTCGGGTGCACGGTGCAGCAGGCTGTACTGGACCTGGTTGGCCGCGAGCGGAATACCGTAGCGGGCCAGCACGGCGGCCGCCTTCCGCATGCGCGCCGCGTTGCAGTTGCTGATCCCCACGGCCCGGACCTTCCCCGCCTCGACCGCCCGGGCCATCGCCGTCATCCAGATGTCCACTCCGCGCAGGGAGTAGGGGAAGTGGAGGTAGTAGAGGTCGAGCGATCCCCGGCCGATCCGCTCCAGCGTCCTGTCCAGCGCGGAGCCGAGTTGGGCGGCGGTGAGCCGGACGGGCAGCGGCGCGAACTTGCTGGCCAGCACGACCGGGCGGCCATCCTCCCGGGCCGCGACGCCCACGGCCCGCTCCGACCGGCCGAAGCCGTAGATCTCCGCAGTGTCGAAGAAGCCGATGCCCACGTCGACCGCCGCCGCCAGGGTCTCGTTCAAGCGGGCCTGCCCCGGACCGCCGGCACTCCATCGGTTGGTACCAACTCCGAGCGCCGGCACGCTCACAC
>PLAK01000177.1 GCA_003134115.1 Candidatus Changshengia sp. | reverse complement strand
ATCCTCTCCATCGTGGTCTTTGCTCGCCAGGCAACCCGGCGCCGCATCGACGAGGTCCGGGGCGTCGACTCCGCCGAGACCGTCTCCCAGCTGGTGGAGTGGGGGCTGCTGCGCCGAACGGGCCGCGACCTCACGGACAGCCGCGCTCACCTCTACCATGCCACCGCCAAGCTCCTGGAGGTGACGGGCGCCACCTCCCTAGACGAGCTGCGGGCTCAGCTGCTCGGGATGGTCGACGGCGATGTGCGAGCGCTCGACCACCCCGCCCCCTCCGCGTCCGGAGAGCCGCAGGGACCCCCGGGACCCGATCCGGTCGTCAGGGAGGAGCGGCACTGATGAGGGGGGCCGTAGCGGGTGGGACCACGATCGCCGGGAGCTCCCCGCTGACCGAATCGCTGGACTCTTAGCCCTGACCGAATCGCTGGACTCCGACAGATTAACTCAGAAACCTTGACTGCGCGTCAGCCTGCCAGTTACGCTCGAGGCGCCTGATGGGTCGGTGTCGGGGATGCGCCCTCTCCATCTCCAGGCCACAATGGTTGTGGAGGACTGGCGGTGGGTGGCTACCAGTTGCGCGTTCCCGGCGCAAACGATGCGTGCCCACGCGCATCCCTGCAACGAGAGATGCAGGCTGACCCCTTTCTGTTGCTCGGTCGCCCCCGACCGAGCTGAGCAAGCGAGCGGAACCTAGGAGGGCCGTGGTGAGCGTGCTACGAAACAAGCCCCATCGCCTGTCGGCGAAGCTGCGGGTGGCGCTCGTCGCCTGCGCCGTATTGTTAGTGAGCACACCAGGTGTGTTGCATACACCGGTGGCTCGCGCCGCGACCGACTACTACGCGGAGGGATTCGACACCTGCACCGATCCTCTCACTAACGCCAAGCTACTCGCCTGGTGGAACAACACACCGATCTGGACGGTGGGCCTCTATTTGGGTGGAGAAGACGGCGCTACCGTGGGCTGCACGGGTCTCACCCCGACCACCTGGGGATACGCCTTGAGTCTCGGCTACGGCATTGAGCCCTTCTGGTACGGAGCGCAGATGAATCCTAGCCAGGGTTGCGGAGAGGGTGATCCCGGACTACCCGCTTATGTCAGCCTCAACACCAACACCGCCTACGTTCAGGGAGAGTCGGAGGCGAGTCAAGCGGCCGTGGCCGCGGGTACTCAGTATGGCGTCCCCTATGGGAGTGTAATCTACCTCGACTCAGAGGCCTTCTACAACAACTCCGGGTGCGTGGCCGCGGCGGAATCCTTTGTACAGGGCTGGGATAACTACCTTGACAGCGTCACCCAATTCGTTCCCGGCCTCTACGGCTCCAGTTGCGCGTCGTACTTGTCTAACATGACCAACGCTCCTGTACCGGCTGCGATCGCCCCCGCTGACCCTGGCGTCGATTACACCGGCGTCTACGGCCTGCAGTGCCTGTCAGACGGCCTGTGGAACCAGAATCAGCGGATCCACCAGGACACCGGCGAGGTTTGGACGCAGTTCGGTGGCCAGTACCTCTCGGTAGACGAGGACTGCGCCGGCGGCCCAGTTATCAATGGCGGTGGACAACCTCACAACTGCGCCTACTTCTATCATCCGTGACGAGTTCTGGAAGAAGCTGGATGAATATGCACACCCCATCGCGTCTCCAGTCGGGTGCTCTCGTTGCCGCGCTCGCCCTGCCCCTACTGGGTTGCGGCCTGCAGTCGGATGGTCTGTCGTCGCCTAGTGGCCAGCCAGCCTCGAGCTCTGTGCCAACGCCCGCTCCGACACCATCGACGACGCCCAGTCCATCGGCGACCGCTGCGGTTCTCCCCGCCGCCTTCCAGGATAGTTCCGCCGCCTTCAACGGAGCTTCCGGGTGGCGCATCACCACGTCGTCGCAGCTCCAGCTGACCTCTACAAGCGGTCAGGCATGGACGACGGTCAGCCTGCCCGCGACACTACCGGTAAGCCACGTTATGGCGGTCAGCACCGCTCCCGGGGGACCGACGTTAGTCGCTGCCCCCACGGCCGGCGGCGTGGACGTACTCGTTCAGGCGGCTACGGGGGGATCGTGGGTGACGCATCAGATCGTCCCTCCGTGGCCAGCGGACAGCGGGGTTTCGGGTCCCCCCGCTTCGGTGATCTTCACCCAAGCGCCTGGCGGGTTCGTCGACATGGCGCTGGGGGTCGGTTTGGGACACGCCAGTGAGCTTGTTGACAATCTGGTCTCAACCAACGGCGGCGCCTCGTTCGTCCAGACCATGTTGAGCGGCCAGTATTACTGGCAGGGCGTCACATTCGCCTCTCCAAGCGACGGTATCGTGGTCGCAGGCCCCGCGTTCACGTTCCTCTACGACACGAGCGATGGCGGCGCGACATGGGCAAGCGCCAGCCTCCCGGCTGCTTTCGCTCACGCCACCTTCGGTTGGCCCCTGACCTCCCCTTCAGGGTTCTTGGTTCCCGCCACGCTTCCAGATGGCGACGGCGGCGAGACCGTGACGCTGCTCGCGAGCACTGACGGGCAGTCCTTCACCCAAGCAGGTACACCGCTGACCATCCCCGCTGCGAGCAACCCGGGCGGGATCATTGTGGCCGCTGATCAAGGAAATTCACTCTGGGTCTTTGCACAAGGCCACGTCATGTTTACATCGACCAACGGGGGCGGCACATGGACCCAAGTGACGAGTCCCACACTCCCTGTCGGGATCGGGTCGGCCAGCTTCTCCACCCCGACGATGGGAACTGTGGTGAGTTCGACGACGTCGTGCGCGGCGTACAAGTCAGACTGCACTTCGGCTACAGAGACGCTCGTCACCACAGACGG
>PLAK01000176.1 GCA_003134115.1 Candidatus Changshengia sp. | reverse complement strand
CATGATGGGCATGCACGGCGAATCCTGGGTCAACCACGCCATCCAGCAATCCGACCTGCTGCTCGCCTTCGGCATGCGCTTCGACGACCGCGTCACCGGCACGCTGGCCACCTACGCGCCCCACGCCAAAAAGATCCACATCGAGATCGACCCCTCCGAGATCAACAAGAACGTCCGCGCCGACGTAGCCCTCATCGGCGACCTGCGCGAGGTGCTGGACACGCTGCTGCCGCTCGTCCCCACGAGCTCCGACGCAAGCTGGATCGCCGAGGTCAACAAGATGAAGGGCGACGCCAGCGTCCGCGACATCATCAATCTTCCCGACAGCGGCCACCTCTACGCCGCCCACGTCATCCACGACATCTGGCGCCAGGCAAAGGAATCCGGCCGGCTAGCCCAAACCATCATCGTCACCGACGTAGGCCAGCACCAGATGTGGGAGGCGCAGTACTTCCGCCACGACACCGTGCGCTCGCTCATCACCTCCGGCGGCCTCGGCACCATGGGCTACGCCTTCCCCGCCTCGATGGGCGTGAAGTTCTCCAACCCCGATCGGACCGTCTTCTGCGTCGTCGGCGAGGGCGGTTTCATGATGAACATGCAAGAGATGGCGACCATGGTCGAGAACAACATCGACGTCAACGTGGTCATCCTCAACAACGCCTCGCTGGGCATGGTCCGGCAGTTCCAGGACGACTTCTACGATGGCGTCCGCAGCGCGGTCGACCTCACCTTCACTCCCGACTTCGTCAAGCTCGGCGAGGCCTTCGGGATGAAGGCCATGACCACCCGGCGGCTCGAGGACGTCGGTCCCATGCTCGACGAGGCCATCGCGCATCACGGGCCGGTGCTGCTCAACTTCGACATCGATCCCGATGCCAACGTCTACCCGATCGTCCCGCTCGGCAAGGGGATGCTCGACTTCGTGGAGGCCAGCTGATGAACCCCAGCCGCCTCGTCTCGGTCTTGGTGGAGAACAAGCCGGGGGTGCTCAACCGGGTCGCCTCGATGATCCGGCGGCGCGGCTTCAACATCGACTCCCTCTCGGTCGGGGCGACCGAGGACCCGACGGTGTCGCGCATGACCATCGCCGTCCATGTCGGCCGCCAGGCGGCCGAGCAGGCCACCAAGCAGCTGACCAAGCTGATCGACGTCATCACCATCGAGGACATCACCGAGATGCGCAAGGTGGCTCACGAGCTGATGCTGATCCGGATGCACGCGCCGGCCGAGCAGCGCTCCGAGATCCTCGCCGTGGTCGGGGTCTTCGTGGGCAGGATCGTCGACATCGCCGCCAGCTCGATGGTCATCGAGATCACGGGCACCACCGAGAAGATCGACACCTTCGTCGAGCTGATGCGCCCCTACGGGATCACGGAGATGGCCCGGAGCGGGGCGGTCGCGCTGGTGCGGGGGGATCAGGCCGGGATCAGGCTGGCCGACCTCGGCCTGGAGGCGGAGCCGCCCGGAGGCTCGAGGGTGGGAGCGGGGGCCGCCGACGCGGGCATCACCGCCGACACGACAGGGGACATCTAGTGCAAGGCAGAATCCACGCCGTGATCACGTCCACGGGCCGTCACCTCTCCGCGGCGGCCCGATCCGAGACCAACCGGAGGAACACCCCGCGATGACCGCCCGCATGTACTACGACGCCGACGCCGACCCGGCGGCCCTGCAGGGGCAGAAGATCGCCATCCTCGGCTACGGCTCTCAGGGCCACGCCCACGCCCTCAACCTGCGCGACTCCGGGTACGACGTCCGGGTCGGTCTCCCCGAGACGAGCAAGAGCCGGGCGGCGGCCGAGGCCGAGGGGCTGCGCGTCCTCAACCCCGCGGACGCCTGTGCCGAGGCCGATGTGATCATGGTGCTGATCCCGGACACCCGCCAGCGGGCGCTCTACGACACCGCCATCGCACCCAACCTCAAGCCGGGCGACATGCTGATGTTCGCCCACGGCTTCAACATCCGCTACGAGCTGATCCACCCCCCCGCCGGGGTGGACGTCAGCATGGTGGCGCCCAAGGGGCCCGGCCACCTGGTCCGGTGGACCTACGCCGCCGGCCAGGGTGTCCCCTGCCTCTTCGCCGTGCACCAGGACGCGACCGGCACGGCCCGCGCCCGCACTCTGGCCTACGCCCGAGGCATCGGCGGCACTCGCGCCGGCGTGCTGGAGACCACCTTTGCCGAGGAGACCGAGACCGACCTCTTCGGAGAGCAGGCGGTGCTCTGCGGCGGGGTCTCCTCGCTGGTCAAGGCCGGCTTCGAGACCCTGACGGAGGCCGGCTACCAGCCCGAGCTCGCCTATTTCGAGGTGATGCACGAGCTGAAGCTCATCGTCGACCTCATGTACCAGGGCGGTCTCTCGTACATGCGCTACTCGGTGAGCGACACCGCCGAGTACGGCGACTACGTGAGCGGCCCCAAGGTCGTCAACGAGACCAGCCGCCAGGCGATGCACGCCATCCTCAAGGACATCCAGGACGGGACCTTCGCCAAGCGCTGGATCGAGGAGAACGAGCTCGGGCTGCCCAACTTCCTGGAGTATCGCGACGAGGATCGACATCACCCGGTCGAGAGGGTCGGCGCCCAGCTCCGCTCGAAGATGAGCTGGTTGGGAGCCAAGACCGCGCCGGGCATGGAGGAGGTGCTCGCGTCCGAAGGTGACGGCACCGTAGAGAGGAAAGAGGTATGAGCGCCAACGATTCAGTCAGCCTCGGCAATCCGCTCCTCATGAAGCGGGCTCCGGAGAAGCTGGAGCCGCTCACCATCCTCGACACCACGCTGCGCGACGGCGAGCAATCGCCGGGCGTGACCTTCAGCGCCGAGGACAAGCTGGCCATCGCCCACCAGCTGGCCCGGCTCGGCGTCGACGTCATCGAGGCCGGCTTCCCCTACAGCTCCCCCGGCGACTTCGCCGCCGTCACGGCCATCGCCGAGCAGGTCGAGGGGCCGGTCATCGCCGGCCTCAGCCGCTGCTTCGAGGAGGACGTCCGCTCCTGTGCCAGGGCACTCGCCAAGGCGAAGCGCGCCCGCATCCACGTCTTCATCGGCACCTCGCCCATCCACCGCGAGGGCCAGCTGCGGATGACCCAGGCCGAGGTCTACGAGCGCTCGCTGAGCATGGTCCGGCTGGCCAAGTCATTCCAGGACGACGTCGAGTACTCGGCCATGGACACGACCCGCACCGAGCCCGACTACCTGGCCCAGGTGCTGAACGGCTGCATCGAGGCGGGGGCGACGACCATCAACCTCGCCGACACGGTCGGCTACGCGACTCCCGACGAGTGGCGCCAGCTCATCGAGTGGCTCTACGCGCAGGTCCCCGCCATGGCGGACGTGACCGTCTCGGTGCACTGCCACAACGACCTCGGCCTCGCCACCGCCAACTCCCTCATCGGCATCCGCGCCGGCGCCCGCCAGGTCGAGGGCTGCATCAACGGGATCGGCGAGCGCGCCGGCAACACCGCCCTCGAGGAGGTGGCGATGGCGGTCCGGCTCCACCCCGAGGTCTTCGGGGTGGCCACCCGCTTCGACCACACCCAGCTCTTCCGCACCTCCCGGCTGGTCTCCCAGCTGAGCGGCATGATGGTCCAGGCCAACAAGGCCGTGGTGGGCGGCAACGCCTTTGCCCATCAGGCCGGGATCCACCAGGACGGCATGCTCAAGGACCGCCGGACATTCGAGATCATGGAGCCGAACGAGGTCGGAGCCGGCTCCAGCCTGGTGCTCGGCAAGCTGAGCGGCCGCCACGCCCTCCGGGAGCGGCTCGCTGCCCTCGGCTACCGCCTCGACGACGAGGATCTCAAGCGAGCCTTCGTCCGCTTCAAGGAGCTGGCCGACCGCAAGCGCGAGGTCACCGACCGCGACCTCGAGGCGATCGTCGCCGACGAGCGCCAGGGGGCTGCGGAATCCTTCCACCTCGAGCACCTGCAGGTGAGCTGCGGGACCAACCTCCGGCCCACCGCGACGGTGCGGATGCTCCTGCCGAGCGGGGAGAGCCGGGAGACGGTGTCCCTCGGCGACGGACCCATCGACGCCACCTACCGGGCCATCGACGCACTGGTCCAGGTGGAGGGTGAGCTGGATGAGTTCGCGGTCCAGGCCATCACGGCGGGGATGGACGCGGTCGGGGAGGTCACCGTCCGGCTCCGGCACGACGGCGCGCTGAGCGCCGGCCGCGGCGCCGACACCGACATCATCGTGGCCGCGGCCAAGGCCTACGTCCAGGCCCTCAACCGGGTGGCCGCATCCCGGGACAGCGGCCCGCGCCTCACCCCGGAACGCATGGGCGCCCAGAAGGTCGCGACGGAGGTCACCAAGTGACCGAGGGCGCGCGCACGCTCTTCGACAAGATCTGGGACTCCCATGTCGTCGTCGAGGAGGAGAACTCGCCCGCGCTGATCTACGTCGACCTGCACCTGGTCCACGAGGTCACCTCACCGCAGGCGTTCGAGGGGCTCCGACTGGAGGGACGGAAGGTGCGCCGGCCTGGTCAGGTCGTCGCCACCATGGATCACAACGTCCCCACCACCCAGGACGTCCTGGGCGGCGCGGACGAGATCAGCCGGACCCAGATGGAGACGCTTCGCCGCAACTGCGACGAGGCGGGCATCACCTGCTACGGCATCGGGCACCGGTGGCAGGGCATCGTGCACGTCATCGGGCCCGAGCTGGGCCTGTCCCTGCCCGGCACCGTGATCGTCTGCGGCGACTCCCACACCGCGACCCACGGCGCCTTCGGCGCCTTCGCCCTGGGGATCGGGACCTCCGAGGTCGAGCACGTGCTGGCGACCCAGTGCCTCCGCCAGTTCCGTCCCCGGACGCTGGAGGTGAGGATCGAGGGTGCGCTGGCGGCCGGGGTCACCGCCAAGGACGTGGCCCTCGGCGTGCTCCACACCATCGGCACCGCCGGTGCCGCCGGCCACGTCGTCGAGTACACGGGACCGGCCGTCCGCGACTTCTCCATGGAGCAGCGGATGACCCTCTGCAACCTCACCATCGAGGGTGGGGGGCGGGCCGGGATGATCGCTCCGGATGCGACCACCTTCGCCTACATCGAGGGCCGACCCTTCGCGCCCCGCGGTGCGGACTGGGAGGCCGCGGTGGCCGCCTGGAGCGAGCTGCGCAGCGACCCCGGTGCCCGGTACGACCAGACCGTCGTCATCGACGCGGCCTCGCTGGAGCCGACCGTCACCTGGGGGACGACCCCGGCGCAGTCGGTGCCGATCACCGGCCACGTGCCCGACCCGGAGAGCTTCGGCGACCCGAACGCTCGGGAGTCGGGACGCCGCGCGCTTGCCTACATGGACCTGGTCCCGGGGACGGCCATCGAGGACATCCCCGTCGATGCCGTCTTCATCGGCTCCTGCACCAACGGCCGTATCGAGGACCTTCGGGTCGCCGCATCCGTGCTCGAGGGCCGGACCGTCAAGGGCGGGCTGCGTGTCCTGGTGGTGCCCGGATCGGCGCAGGTCAGGGCTCAGGCCGAGGCGGAGGGCCTCGACCGGATCTTCCGCTCCGCCGGCGCGGAGTGGCGCAACACCGGCTGCTCGATGTGCCTGGGGATGAACCCCGACATCCTCCAGCCCGGGGAGCGCTGCGCCAGCACCAGCAACCGCAACTTCGAGGGCCGCCAGGGCCGGGGCGGGCGCACCCACCTGGTCTCCCCCGCCATGGCCGCGGCCGCCGCCGTGGCCGGCCACTTCGTCGACGTCCGCCGGCTCGGCCGGTTCCAGGAGGAGCACCCGTGAGGCCGTTCCACTGCGAGCACGGGGTGGTCATCCCCCTCGACCGCTCCGACGTCGACACCGACCAGATCATCCCCAAGCAGTTCCTGAAGCGGATCGAGCGAGCCGGCTACGGGACGTTCCTCTTCAACGACTGGCGCTACGACGACAGTGGGGCGGAGCGGCCGGACTTCGTTCTCAACCGGTCCGAGTACCGGAGCGGCACCCTGCTCGTCGCGGGGCGCAACTTCGCCTGCGGATCGTCGCGCGAGCACGCCGTCTGGGCGCTCAACGACCAGGGCATCCGGGCCGTGATCGCCCCCTCCTTCGCGGACATCTTCCGCAACAACGCGCTCAAGAGCGGGCTGCTGCCGGTGATCCTGCCCGAGGATCAGGTCCGCCAGCTGCTCGACGTGGCCACCGAGGAGCCGGGGGTGGTCGGCATCGTCGATCTCGAGGAGCAGTCGGTGAAGGTCGGGGACCTCAGCTTCCATTTCGAGATGGACCCCTTCGAGCGCCGCTGCCTCCTCGACGGCCTCGACGACATCGGCCTGAGCCTCATCCATGAGCCGGCGATCAGCGCCTTCGAGGCGCGGCGGCCGGCCTGGATGCCCGACCTCTCGCGTGGCGTGGAGGCGGGCCGATGAAGGCCCGCGTCGTCTCACTGCCAGGAGACGGGGTCGGCCCGGAGGTAACCGGCGCCGCCCTGGGCGTCCTCTCCGCGGTCTGCGCCGAGGCCGGGATCGACCTCGAGGTCGAGGAGCGGCTGGTCGGGGGGCGGGCCATCGACGAGACCGGGACGCCCCTGCCCGAAGCGACCCTCGCCGCCTGCCGGCGCGCCGACGCCGTCCTGCTCGGAGCGGTCGGCGGCCCCAAGTGGGATCACCTCCGCGGCACGCTGCGCTGCGAAGCGGGACTGCTCGGGCTGCGCCGCGGGATGGGCGTCTTCGCCAACCTCCGCCCGGTCCGGGTCCATCCCCGGCTCATCGATCACACCACGATCCGCCCGGAGGTGGTCCGGGGGACCGACATGGTCATCGTGCGCGAGCTGACCGGTGGGGCCTACTTCGGCGAGCCGCGCGAGCGATCCGGGACCGGGCCCGAGGAGACCGCCCGGGACAGCACCGTCTACACCGCCGCCGAGATCGAGCGGGTGGCCAGGATCGCATTTGCCCTGGCCGCCGGAAGGCGGCACCACCTGACCTCGGTCGACAAGGCCAACGTGCTCATCACCAGCCAGCTGTGGCGGGACACGGTGACCCGGCTGGCCGGCGAGTACCCGGAGGTGACCCTCGAGCACGCGCTCGTCGACTCCTTCGCGATGCGCCTGGTGCAGCGCCCGGCCGGCGTCGACGTGGTGGTCACCGAGAACCTCTTCGGCGACATCCTGAGCGACGAGGCGGGGGTCCTCGCCGGGTCCCTCGGGATGCTGCCCTCGGCGTCGCTGGGGGAGGGCGGCGCCGGCCTCTACGAGCCCATCCACGGCAGCGCACCGGACATCGCCGGCCGCGGCATCGCCAACCCGTACGGAGCGATCCTCTCCATCGCCCTGCTGCTCCGCCACTCGCTCCGCCGCGATGACCTGGGCCTGGCGGTGGAGGCGGCGGTTGACGACTGCATCACCGACGGTGCCCTCTCCGCCGACGTCGGCGGCTCCCTGGGGACCGAGGCGATCGGGGCCGCGGTGGGGGAGAGTGTGGTGCGGCGCCTGGCCACGGCGGGCTCCCCGCGATGAGCGCGTTGCAGATCTACGACACCACGCTGCGCGACGGTGCCCAGGGGGTGGGGATCAACTTCTCGGTGTCGGACAAGCTCCGCATCGCCGAGCAGCTCGACCAGCTCGGTGTGTCGGTGATCGAGGGCGGATGGCCCGGCTCCAACGCGACGGACACCGACTTCTTTGCGCAGATGCGCGGCCACCAGCTCAACCACGCCGTGCTGGCCGCCTTCGGCGCGACCCGGCGTGCCCACGTGCGGGCCGAGGACGACCCCCAGCTCCGGGCTCTCCTCGAGGCCGGCGCTCCGATCGTGACCCTGGTGGGCAAGAGCTGGGATCGGCAGGTGACCGACGTGCTGCGCACCACCAATCAGGAGAACCTGCGGATGATCTCCGACTCGGTGCGCTGGCTCACCGAGCAGGGAAGGCGGGTGGTCTTCGACGCCGAGCACTTCTTCGACGGCCACCTGAGCGACCCNNACCCGGGGCGGGATGCTGCCCGACCACATCGAGCGGGTGGTGGGCGAGGTCGTCGGGCGCTTCGGCGCGGTGGCGGGGATCCACTGCCACGACGATTCGGGCTGCGCCGTCGCCAACACCCTGGCCGCGGTCCGCGCCGGCGCGATCCAGGTCCAGGGCTGCGTCAACGGGTACGGCGAGCGCACCGGCAACGCCAACCTCTGCACCCTGATCCCCGACCTCCAGCTGAAGATGGGAATGCCGGTGATCAGCGAGGATCAGCTCCGACGGCTGACCGTCATCGCCCGTGACGTGGCCGAGATCGCCAACGTGGCGCCGCCGCACTCCGCACCGTACATCGGCACCTCGGCCTTCACCCACAAGGGTGGGCAGCACGTCGACGCCATGGCCAAGGCGATCTACACCTACCAGCACATCGACCCCGAGGTGGTGGGCAACCACCGTCAGACCGTGGTCAGCGAGCTGTCGGGGCGGGCGACGGTGCTCACCAAGGCCGCCGATTTCGGCGTCGACCTCGGGGACGACCAGGCCCTGGTCCGGCGGGTTGCCGAGCAGGTCAAGCAGCTCGAGCACCGCGGCTACTCCTTCGAGGGAGCGGAGGCTTCCTTCGAGCTGCTGGTCCACCGCGCCCGGGGCCACCAGCCGCCGTTCACCCTCATCGACTGCATCACCCTGAACGAGCAGCGCGAGGGGCGGGCGATGGTCTGCGAGGCGACCGTCAAGGTGCAGATCGACGGGGAGGCGGTGCACACCGCGGGCGAGGGCAACGGCCCCGTCAACGCCCTCGACGCCGCCCTTCGCAAGGCGCTCACCCCGGCCTTCCCGGCGATCGGCGAAACCCAGCTCTTCGACTACAAGGTCCGCGTCCTGGACGGCAAGGACGGCACCGCGGCGGGGGTCCGGGTGCTGATCGAGAGCGGCGACCATCGCCGCCGCTGGAGCACGGTCGGCTGCAGCACCAACGTCATCGAGGCATCGTGGATCGCGCTCGCCGACGCCTACGAGTTTGCCATCGTGGAATGCCGCCGGCACGGCGGCGGCGCCCACCCGGAGACGGCGGAGCCGGCCGGGCACAGCTGAGCTGCCGGCAGACGGCGGCGGAGCGGGAGCGCGCCCGCAGCGGGGGCGCGCTCCTCAGCTCACCACGATCGCTCGGAGATCGCTCGGGAGTCGGTGGTGTCCGGAGCTCAGAGCCCCCGGCCGAGAAGCCCGCCCATCATCCCGCCCATGGCACCGCCGGCCATCCCGCCCTGCACGGCAGAGCCGCCACCGCGGTACTCGTCGAGGGAGTGCGCGAGGATCGAGAGCGGCATCGATTGCAGCCAGACGCGGCCCGGGCCGGCCAGTTGGGCGAGGAAGAATCCGTCGCCGCCGAAGATCTTGTTCTTGATCCCGGGGACGGTGGTGATGCCGAACTGCACCGTGTCCTGGAAGAGGCCGACGTGACCGGGATGCACCCGCATCACCTCGCCGGCGGCCAGGTCGAAGGTGATGATCTCCCCCGACAGCTCGATCCAGGCGCGGCCCTGGCCATTGATCCTCTGCAGGATGAAGCCATCCCCGCCGAAGACCCCGGCGCCCAGGCTCTGCTGGAAGCCGATCCCGAGGTTGACACCCTGGGTGCCGCAGAGGAAGCCGTGGCGATGGGCCATGAAGCTCATGCCCGGCTGCGGAGCCACGTCGACGGGGAAGATCGTCCCGGGCATCTTGGCCGCGAAGGCCACCATGCCGGGCTGGCCCGCCGCGGTGTACTCGCTCATGAAGATCGAGCCGCCCGCGACCGCCCGCTTGAAGACGCCGCCGAGGCCACCGCCGCCGCCGGCCTGGGTGGAGGTCCTCATCTGGATGGACGCCGTCATCCACGAGAGCTCGCCCGACTCGGAGAAGACGACCTCGCCCGGGTCGAGCGCCACCTCGAGAACCGGCATGACGGTCCCGACTATCTTTGCGTCCATCTTGGGTAGCTCCTGAATCCGATGTGAGAGATGCTTCTGGTGTCATCGACCGGAGTGCGGTCGACCTGCTCGTCGCCCGGGGCGGCACGCGGGCGATGCCCCGCTGGCAGCATGGTACGCGGGGTGGATCGGTCGCGAGGAGATGGACGCGTCATGATCAGGCGGAAGGCCGGAGCGCGGCGGGGCAGCCCGTCGGCAGCGGCCGGATCGAGGCATCAGCATGGCTGAGGAACCGACCCCAGGTCAGGATGACGGCCACGGGGACTGGCACGGCGTGCCCTTCGACGTCCGGATGCCGACGGTGGCACGGAACAAGTCCCGCTACTGGAACCGGGACGACCCGCGCTTCTTCACCCCCAAGGTCTACGGCGCCGGCTGGACGGTCAACGTCTACTGGCTGACCCACCTGGTCAGCTACTTCCGCCGGCGCGGTCAGGGCCCGAAGAACCCGTAGCCGCCCCGCGGAGCGCCGGCAGGTGGCATCGGCGANNGTCGTCCCGGTGCAGGCGATGCCGACGTAGGTCGTTCCCTTGACGGCCATGATGCCGAGTGCCGTCTCAGTGGACAGGGTGTACGAGTAGGTGTAGGCCTGATCGCCCACCCCCGACAGGGGCGTGAAGCCCAAGCCCAAGCTCGCAGACGATGCCTGCATCGTCGCCTCCGCCTCGGCCAGGTATCCCGTGGGGATGCCGTGCACGATGCTGAGAATCACGTCGGCAGAGCCACTCAGGTAGTTGCACGAGACGCCCGCCGCACTCGCCCCGTAGACGGTGGGAGCGGGGACGGTGATGCCCAGGGCGGCGCCGACGGCGCTGGCCGACGGGCACGACACGGTGCTGGTACCCGACGCCGGGGTGGCGGTCGCGGTCGACGCCGGCGCCGAGACCGTCGCGGTCCCGGCCGCGCCGCTGGACGACGACGAGCTCGATGTCGCGCTGCCGCAGGCTGCGACGGCGACCGAGCAGAGCAGAGCGACACCGGCGGCGACGCCCAGCCGCTGACGCGTGGGATGAGGCGAAAGTCTTGCGATGGGTGCTTGAAGAGTCATATAAGGACTGTATCAGGTCATTCCCGCAGCCGTCTCGCTCGGCGGACCGGCGGTCGAGCGCGGGGCACGCGGCCCCGGCGGGCTCGCGTCCCGGTCGAATACTCTGTTGCCGCCATGCGGATCGCCATCACCGGGGGCACCGGCTTCATCGGCTCGCACCTCGCGTCGCACCTCGCCGAGCAGGGTCACGAGCTGGTCCTGATCTCGCGGGGCGCGCGAGCGAGCGGCGCCCCCGAGCCCGCGGCCACGCGGGTCCCCGCCGACGTCGTGAGCGGGTCCGGGCTGGCGGCAGCGTTCGCCGGCTGCGACGCCGTGGTCAACCTGGTCGCGGTCATCGTCGAGAGGCGCGGGCAGACCTTCGACGCGGTCAACCGCCAGGGCGCCGCCAACGTCGCCCGCGCCGCCGTGGAGGCCGGGGTCGCGCACCTGGTCCAGCTGAGCGCCATCGGAGCCGATCCGGACCCGCGCTTCGAGTACCTGGCCAGCAAGTGGTCGGGTGAGCAGGCGATCAGGATCAGCGGCATCGCCCACACCATCCTTCGGTCCAGTCTGGTGTTCGGCCCGGGCGACGGCTTCTTCGTCAAGCTGGCTAGGCTGATCCGGCGCACCCCACCCTTCTTCCCCCTCCCCATCGCCGGTGACGGTCGCACCCTTTTCCAGCCCATCGCCGCCCAGGATGTCGCCCGCTGCATCGCCATCGCGCTGGAACGCGGCCCGGACTCGCGGGTGCTCGCCATCGGAGGGCCGGACCACCTCAGCTACGAGCAGATCATCGACATCATCCGGCGCCAGGTGGTCTCCCTCCCCCGGATGAAGGTGCACGTTCCCGTCCCGGCGATCCGGCCGGTGGCCGCGCTGATGGCGGCGGTGATGCGCGACCCGCTGGTGACCCCCGCGCAGCTCGACCTGCTCGGCCACGACAACATCACGGTGCCCGGGGCGGTGGCGGCGAGCTTCGGCTTCGAGCCCCAGCGCTTCGCCGACCGAGCCGGCTACCTGCGGCGGCGGAGCCGGTGACCGCCGGCCGGCGTCTCGCCGAGCTGGGCATCTCCCTGCCGCGGGCGGCCACTCCCCTGGGCAGCTACGTGCCGGCACGGCGGGTGGGGCACCTGCTCCACCTCTCCGGGCACCTGGCCAAGCGGGACGGCGCGGTCGTCACCGGCCGGGTCGGAGCCGAGATCGACGTGGAGACCGGCCGGGGATTGGCCCGCCAGGTCGCCCTCGACCTCATCGCCACCGCCGCGGAGGCCGCCGGTGGTGTGGACGCGCTCGCCGGCGTGGTCAAGCTGGCCGGCTTCGTGCGGAGCGCTCCCGGCTTCGACCAGCAGCCCGCGGTCATCAACGGAGCCTCCGACCTGCTGGTCGAGATCTTCGGCGAACCCGGCCGCCATGCCCGCAGCGCGATCGGAGTGAGCGAGCTGCCGATGGGCGCGGTCATCGAGATCGAGGCCATCTTCGAGCTCGGGTGAGGCGGCCCCGGAGGTCTCCCGGCAGGGTGCCAAACCGGTTTTCGACCAGCACGAAGGTGTCATCGATTGGAAAGACACAGGGGGTAGAGTGAGCGGCACCGTGATCAACGACAACACGACCCCACCCCCTGACCACGACCCGACAGACCCGGAGAGCCCCTCTCTCAGCACCGATCCCTCGACTGGAGGCGACCAGCCGCCGGTGGACGCCGGCCCCGCCGCAGGCCCCGCATGGGGCGGCCCGCAATGGGGCCCCGGGAGCGCCGGCGCCCCCGGCTGGGGCCCACCGTGGAGTCCCCCCGCGGGAGGCTTCGGCCCCGCCTACGGGTGGTCGAACGATCCCTGGGCCGGATACCCACCCTATGGTTCGCCCACCGCCTACCCGCCGGCTCCGGGGTCTCCGCCCGGCTACGCGCCGCTGGCGCCCTCCAAGCCGTCGCGCATGGCCCCGGTGGTGATCGCCGTCGCGATCGTCATCGCCCTGGTCTCCGGGGTCACCGGTGCGGGCATCGGCCTCGCCCTCCAGCAGAGCTCGAGGACGACCCCCAGTGGATCGTCGTCCACCAACAGCTCGGCGCCCGGCAACAGCTCGTCCTCCAGCACCGGTTCGTCCACCGGCACGAGCAACCTCAACGCCGCCGCCCTCGCGGCTGCCATCGACCCCTCGGTGGTGGACGTGGTGAACACGCTGGCCGGCGGTACCGGCCTCGCCGAGGGGACGGGGTTCATCATCAACTCCTCGGGCGACATCCTGACCAACAACCATGTCATCGACGGTGCCACCAGCGTGACAGTCACGCCGGTAGCGTCGGGCCACAGTTACCAGGCGAAGATCCTCGGCTACGACCGGTCCGACGACGTGGCCCTGCTCCAGCTACCGAACGCGACCGGGCTCAAGGCAGTTAAGATCGGCGACTCGTCGCACGTCACTGTCGGCACCCCTGTCCTGGCCATCGGAAACGAGGCCGGGCAGGGCGGCTCCCCGACAGTGGCGCCCGGCGTCATCAGCAACCTGGACCGGACGATCAAGGCCAGCGACGCGAGTTCAGGCCTGATCGAGACCCTGTTTGGCATGCTGCAGACCAACGCCGACATCCGGCCGGGTGACTCAGGCGGTCCGCTCGCCAACGCGGCGGGCCAAGTAATCGGCATTGACACGGCCGCCGGGGGCACCACCGTCTACTCGGGCTACGCGATCCCGATCGAGCAAGCCCTGTCGATCGCCAACCGGATCGCCGCCGGGCACGGGGGCCCGTCCATCCAGATCGGGCTGCCCGGCTTTCTCGGCGCGCTCGTACCAGACAGCGGCAACGCCGACCCGCGGCTGCAGGCGAGCCAGCAGCAACGGCAGACCGGCAGCGTGAGCAGCAATCACAGCAGTTGCATCACCGGGGCCGCGACCACGGTCCCGGCCAGCATCGCCCCGGCGCGGTCCGGCGCGCTGGTCGACGGGGTCCTGTGCGGCACTGCTGCGGCGGCGGCCGGCCTGTTCGCCGGAGACGTCATTACCTCGATCGGCGGCCGAGCCGTCGCCACGCCAGGATCCCTGACCGCCATCCTCAACCGGACCCAGCCGGGCCTGGCGGTCCCGCTGGCCTGGGTCAGCCCCGGGGGCGGCCTGCACACCGCCGTGGTGACGCTCGGTACTGGCCCGGCACAATAGCTCGATACAGCCTGGCCCGATTAGTCGCCAAAAGGGCGGCCGATAGTGGGAGCGCGGATTACCTCACGGGTCCTTGGGCAGCATAAGCAGCGAGGCGATGAGTTCCCGGCCGAGCCTGCGCAGTCGCTCATCACAGCAAATGTTCAGGTTACGCACAGGTTCAGGGAGCTAACTGGAGGGTGGCTCTCGCGGAAGATCCAGAGCCGGCACAACCCATCGGCACGTACTCTGGTGTGGTCGAGGGCGAGGAAGATGCGAGAGAACGACAGCGACAGCGGAGGCGGCTGGCAGCAGCCACCCGAGTACGTCAATCCGTGGGCACCACGTGACGAAAGCGACGCCGCGCGGGCCTCGGGACCGGCGGCGAACGCGGCTCCCCCGCCGGAAAACGACGTTCACGACACTATCGCCTTCGGCCGGCAAGCCGGCCAGGACAACGGCTACGGCCAGGGCGGCTACGGCCAGCCCAGCTACGCCAGCCCACCCAGCCCGCCCAGCCCGCCCGGGCCGGGTGATCAGCCCTGGTACGCGAGCCAGCCCGGCTACGGCGACCAGCCCGGGTCCGGGCAGGAGGGCTATGGTCCGGCCGGCGGATACGGCCCGGCGGCAG
>PLAK01000075.1 GCA_003134115.1 Candidatus Changshengia sp. | reverse complement strand
CGGCGCCGCCGATGCCGTGGGCGGAGGGATGGTGGCCGTCGACCTCCTGGAGCGCGGCGATGGCGAGCTGCTCATCTCCGAGGTCAACCACACCATGGAGTTCCGCAACAGCATCGATACGACCGGTGTCGACATCCCCGGCAGGATGGCCGACCACGTGCTCTCGCTGGCGCGCACCAGCGCCACCGTGGGCGCCGCCTCATGACCGCGACCGCCGCGACAACGATCGCGGTCGACGACCTCCTGCTCGAGATGCTCGCCATCCCGAGCCCGACCGGGAGCGAATGGCGCCTGGCGGCCGCCCTCCGCGACCGGCTGGCCGGCGCGGGCTTCGACGCCGAGATCGACCCGGCCGGCAACGTCGTCGCCGGTTGGGGCGACGGGCCCCGTGAGGTCATGCTCCTCGGCCACCTGGACACCGTCCCCGGGACCATCCCGCCGCGCCGCGAGGCGGGCAGGATCTTCGGCCGTGGCTCCGTCGACGCCAAGGGCCCGCTGGCGGCGGCGATCACCGCGGTCGCGCTCCAGCCGAGGCACGGGCCGGCGCGCTTCACGGTGATCGGCTGTGTCGACGAGGAGGGAGACTCCCGCGGCGCCCGCCAGGTCGCGACCCGCCCCTCCCCCGCCACTCTCATCGTCCTGGAGCCGAGCGGCTGGGATGCGGTGACCGTCGGGTACCGGGGGATCGTCCGGGCCGAGCTGCGCATCGAGGACGCCCTCCGCCACCGAGCCGCCCCCGAATCCACGGTGGCCGACCGCCTGGTGGCCCTGCTCGCCCGGCTCCAGGCAGAGCTCGAGGAGCGGGGCGCCGCCCGCGGCCCCTTCCACCGGGCCGACCTGCGCGTCACCGGGCTCGAGGTGATGGACACCGGGCTCCGCGAGACCGCGGTGGCGCGGCTCCAATTCCGGCTCCCCCCCGACCTCGACTCGACCTCCCTGCTCGACTGGCTCGACGGGGAACGGGGCGAGGCCGAGCTGCTGGTGCAATTCGCCACCGATGCGGTTCACACTCCCCGGGACAGCCGGGTGGCACGGGCCCTCACCCGCGCCATCCGCCGCCAGGGAGGGGCCCCTCGACACAAGGTGAAGACGGGTACTGCCGACATGAACCTCCTCGTCCCCCGCTGGGGTTGCGCCGCCGTCGCCTATGGTCCGGGCGACTCGCATCTCGACCACACCCCCGACGAGGCGGTGGACATCGCCGAGCTGGAGCGAGCGGTGGCAGTCCTGAGCGGCGCCCTGGCGGAGCTGAGCCGATGAAGGCCATCGTCCAGGGCGGGTCGGGCTACGCCGGCGGTGAGCTGCTGCGGCTGCTCGCCGGCCATCCGGACATCGAGGTCATCCAGGTCTCCTCCGAGCGCCTGCGCGGCAAGCCGGTCGCCGCCGTCCATCCTCAGCTCCGCGATCGGAACGAGCTCCGCTTCTGCGGTCTCGACGACCTGGAGCCCGCGGACGTCATCTTCTCGGCACTGCGCCACGGCGAGACCGCGCCGCGCATCGACCGCACCCTGGCCCTGGCCCCCGTCGTCATCGACCTCTCGGCCGACTTCCGGCTCCACGACCCCGCCGACTATCCCCGCTGGTATGGATGGGAGCACCCCCGCCCGGAGCTGCTCTCCAGCTTCGTGTACGGGCTGGCGGAGCGGCACCGCGAGCAGATCGCGACCGCTGACCGGCTGGCCGTCGGTGGCTGTGTGGCGACGGCCAGCATCCTCGCCCTGGCGCCGTTCGTCCGGGCGGGCCTGGTCGACCCGGCCATGCCGATCGTGGTCGACGCCCTGATCGGCTCCTCGGCAGCGGGCTCGGAGCCGACCGCCACGTCGCACCACCCCCACCGCAGCGGCGCCATGCACAGCTACGCCGCCACCGGGCACCGCCACACCGCCGAGATCCTCCAGGAGCTGCGGGCCATCGGCATGGTCAGCGAGGTCGCCCTCAGCGTGACCTCCGTGGAGGCGGTCCGGGGCATCCTGGTCACCGCCCACGTCTGGCTGAGCGTGGCGCTGGAGGAGAGGGAGATCTGGCGGGTGTTGCGCACGGCGACCCGCGCCGAGCCGTTCCTCCGGGTCGTGAAGCAGGCCCACGGGCTGCACCGCCACCCGGATCCGCGGCTGGTCACGGGCACCAACTTCTGTGACATCGGCTTCAGCCGCGACCCGCACTCCCGCCGCCTGGTGGTGACCGCGGCCATCGACAACCTGGTCAAGGGCGCCGCCGGGCAGGCGATCCAAGCGGCCAACATCCGGCTGGGCTTCCCGGAGACGGCGGGCCTGGAGTTCGGCGCGATCTACCCCCTGTGACCACCGTCGTCAAGATCGGCGGCAGCCTGGAGCTCGCCGGCGCCGGGCCTCTGCTCGCCGAGCTGGCGCGCTTCGATGGGCGTCTGGTCGTGATCCACGGCGCCCACCTCCAGCTCGACCGGCTGGCCACGCTTCTCGGCCATCCCCCGCGGATGGTCACGTCGGTCCGCGGCGAGGTGACCCGCTACACCGACCGGGAGACCATGGACCAGTTCCTGATGGCGTACTGCGGGCTGGTCAACAAGCGGCTGGTGGAGGGATTGCGCCGCGAGGGGGCGGACGCGGTCGGGCTCTCGGCGATGGACGGGGGGATCGCGACCGGCCGGCGCAAGCCCGATCTCCGGATCGTCGAAGGCGACCGCCGGCGCCTCCTCCACGACAACCACGCCGGCACCATCGAGGCGATCGACGCCTCCCTGCTCCGCCTCCTCCTCGACACCGGCCGGCTCCCGGTGCTGACGCCCCCCGCCATCTCCGACCAGGGCGAGGCGATCAACGTCGACGGTGATCGGCTGGCGGCGGAGGTGGCCATCGCGCTGGGCGCGCAGCGCCTCTTGATCCTGATGAACGTGCCGGGCCTGCTCCGCGACCCCGCCGACGAGACCAGCCTCATCCCGCGCCTCGGCCCGGACGAGATCGAGCCCCACCTCCCTCTGGCACGGGGCCGGGCCCGGGTCAAGCTGCTGGCCGCCCGGCGCGCGCTGGAGGGTGGCGTGCCCGCCGTCGTCCTCGGCGACGGCCGCGGGGAGCGCCCGCTGGCGCGCGCTCTCGGCGGTTCCGGGACCTGGATCGCCACTCCCGAGCGTCTCCCGCTCGCCACCTGACCCGGAAAGCGGGAGGATTGCAGCGAGTGAGCCCGCCCCCCGGCCTCCGCGAGGTCATCGCCGCCCCCGCCGTACCCCGTCCGCAGGGCTTCCGGCCGTGAGCGACCTCGCCCTGCGCATCCTCCAGATCGTCGACGCGGCCGCCTTCCTGCTCATCGGCGTGCTGGCCCTTCGCGACTGGTGGCGCGGCCGCGAGGGACGGCGCGGCTACCTGGCGATCGCGCTGGGAAGCCTGGGGCTGGTCGCGCTCGGGGCCGGGATCGAGCCGCTCGTCGGCCACGCGGCGGCGTTCGCCAGCGTGCTGGTGGTCACCTCCATGATCTCGGCTGGAGCACTCGTCCTCTACCGGCACTCCGTGCTGCCCCTGCCGTGGTGGGCGCTGATGCTGGCGGGCCTCGCCCTGGCGGGCGCCACCGCGCTCAGTTTCGTGGCAAACCTGCCGGCCGCGGCCGGCCCCGGCGTCGCACCTGGTCCGGAGCAGAAGCTGGCGCTGGACCTCCTCCTGGTGGTCTGGTGCCTGGCCGTGGCGGAGCCCGCGTACCGGTTGGCCCGCCTCTCCGTCGACCTCCCCGCGGTGCAGCGCGCCCGGATGCGCTCGATCGCCGCCGGGTATGGCGGGATCATGATCGTGGCCGCCCTGATCCTGGTGGCCTTCACCATCGGCGGCGACCGCCTCTCCGTCGCGCTCCAGGCATGTGCCCTGGTCTGCGTCCCGCCGCTGTACGCGGGGTTCGCGCCACCCGGGTGGCTGCGCCGGATCTGGCGCCGGCCCGAGGAGGACCGCCTCCGCCACGCCATCCACGACCTCCTCCTGTACAGCCCCGACCGGGCCGCACTGGCGGTGCGCGGTCTCGACTGGGCGATCCGCCTGGTCGGCGGCGGCGCCGGGCTGATCGCCGACGCGAGTGGCGAGCTGCTCGCCTCCCAGGGCATCTTCGACTCCGAGGCGCGCGAGCTCCTGGCGCGGCTGCCCCTCCCCTCCCCGGCCACCCTGGTGCGGCTGCGGAGCGGTCCCCACACCGCCATCGTCCACGCCCTCCCGATGAACGCCGGGCAGGGTGTCCTCGTGGTCCTGGCCGGCTCCCTCTCCCCCACCTTCGACGCCGAGGAGGCCGATTGGCTGGCCGGCTACACCGCCTCGCTCTCCATCGCCCTGGACCGGGTGCGGGTGGCCGAGCTGTCGGTGGAGACCGAGGCCGAGCTGCGCAACGCCCGGGACCTGGCGGAGGCCGCCAACCGGGCCAAGAGCGAATTCCTCTCCCGGCTGAGCCACGAGCTCCGCACCCCGCTGACCGCCATGATCGGCTTCGCCGACCTCCTCCTCACCGAGTCTCTCGACCCCCAGCAGGAGCACCACGTCCGCACCATCCTCAAGGCGGGCGACCATCTGCTTGCCCTGGTCAACGACATCCTCGACATCTCCCGCATCGAGGAGGGACGGCTCTCCCTCTCCCCGGAGCCGGTCGCGGTGCGGAAGCTGGTGGGTGAGGTGCTCGATCTCACCCGTCAGATGGCCGCCGAGTTGGAGACCACGGTCCGGGTCAAGGGCATCCCGGAGGAGCTGATCGTCGCCGCCGACCACCAGCGGCTCAAGCAGGTGCTGCTCAACTTCGTCTCCAACGCCATCAAGTACAACCGGCGTGGAGGCTGGGTGGAGGTCACCGCCACGATCCGCGACGGCGGCTGCCGGATCGCCGTCCAGGACAGCGGGCCAGGGCTCCGGCGCGAGGAGATGGAGCGGCTCTTCGCGCCCTTCGAGCGCCTCTCGGCGGCCACCTCGGATGTCGAGGGCACCGGCCTGGGGCTCGCCCTCTCCAAGTCACTGACGGAGGCGATGGGCGGCCGGATCGGGGTGGCGAGCAAGGTCGGCAAGGGCTCCACCTTCTGGGTCGAGCTGCCCCTCGAGTCGGGTGGCGGCGCGGTGCCGGCGCTCGCCGGTGCGGAGACCTCCAGCACCGCCGAGGTCGAGGTCACGGCCTCCCCCGATGAGAGCCTGGTGGGACACCGCACCGCCGGGACGGCGGAGGCGGAGAGCCTGCCGGGCGCGGAGGCCGGAGCGGAGGACGGCGGGCGCTGAGGGTGAGCGCGACGCGGGTCCCGCTCGGCCCGTCCTCACCCCGCGGTCACGTTCCCGGAAGCGTCCCCGTCTGGGCCATGGTGGCGACGGTGAGCACCAGGACCACGAAGACGCCGAGCACCAGCGTGCCGGCGGCGGTCACCAGCAGCACCGCGCTGCCCGCCACGCCGGTCCGCGGCCACTCGTACGCGGGCGCGTCCTCCTTGGGGCGCTGGAACATGATCAGGGTCACCCGCAGGTAGTAGAAGACCGACACCGCGCTGGTGCCGATCCCCCAGAGCGCGAGCGCGACGTTGTGCGCCTGGATGGCGGCCGCGAAGACCAGGAACTTGCCGATGAACCCGGCGGTGGGCGGAAAGCCCGCCAGCGAGAGCAGGAAGAATGCCAGCGCCGCGGCCACGTACGGCCGCCGGTGCCACAGCCCGCGCAGCTGGTCGTAGCTGTCGAGGTCCTCGCCCCGGCCGCTCATCACCGTGACCACGGCGAAGGCACCGAGGTTGGTGAAGGCGTAGGCGGCGAGGTAGTAGAGGGCGCCCTGGACACCGAGCGAGGTGCCGACGCCGACCGCCACGCCGATCAGGATGTAGCCGGCCTGGGCGATGCCCGAGTAGGCGAGCATCCGCTTGATGCTGGTCTGGGTCAGCGCGGCGAAGTTGCCGACGACCATGGAGAGGATGGCGACCGCGATCACCACCGCACTCCAGTGGCTGTAGTAGGAGGCGAAGGCGTCGTCGAAGAGCCGGATGATGACGATGAACGCCGCCACCTTGGTGGCGACGCTCATGAAGGTGGTCACCGACGTCGGCGCTCCCTGGTAGACGTCGGGCGTCCAGGCGTGGAAGGGCGCCGCGCTGACCTTGAAGGCGAGGCCGACGAACATCAGGATGATCCCGCCCACCAGCAGCGGGTCGACCGGCAGCGAGCGGCTCATCGAGGCGGCGATCTGGGCGAGCTGGGTGTGCCCGGTCTCGCCGTACACCAGCGCCATCCCGAAGAGGAGGAACGCGGAGGCGAAGGAGCCGAGCAGCAGGTACTTGACCGCCGCCTCCTGGGAGCGCTCCTCCTGGCGGGAGAATCCGCTCAGGATGTAGAGCGAGATGGAGAGCAGCTCGATGGCGAGGAAGATGACCATCAGGCTGGTGGCGCCGGCCAGCAGCATCATCCCCACCGTGGCCGCCATCAGCAGCGAGTAGTACTCGCCGTGGTGCAGCTTCCTGCGGATGAGGTAGCCGGGACTGATGACCACGGTGAGCAGCGAGGTCCCCAGGATCACGCAGTTGCCGAACACGGCGAGCCGGTCGTAGGCGAAGGCGCCGAAGAAGACACTGCGGCCGGCTGCGCCCGCGTCGTACCAGCCCCAGACGCTGACCGCCAGGGCCCCCAGCAGGACGGCCCCGCTGAAGACGGCGAGCCAGGTGCGCCGCGCCGGCGGCACCACCAGGTCGAGCAGCATGAGGGCGAGGAAGCCGCCGGCCACGATCAGCTCGGGAAGGAGCCCGACCAGGTCGTGCCAACCGGGCGTCGCCGTCGCCAGCGGCAGAGCCGCGAGCGCGTTCACGGCTTGACCCCAGGGGGGGTGTCAGGCACCGCGACCGGCTGCTGGCTGGCGGCGGCGAGCGTCACGTAGCCGGGCACGGCCTGGGCGGCGACGGTGCCGACCGGGTGCGGGTACACCCCGAGCAGGACGATCAGCACCGCCAGCGGGGCGAGCACCAGTCCCTCGCGGAAGCGCAGGTCCTGCACCTTCTCGCTGACCGCCCGGACCGGCCCGTGCATCATCCCCTGGTGCATGCGAAGCATGTACCAGCTGGCGATCAGCACCCCCAGGCCGGCCAGCACGGCCAGCGGCCAGAAGTACTGGAAGGCGCCCAGCATGATGCTGAACTCGCCGACGAAACCGTTGGTCCCGGGCAGACCGAGGGCGCCCAGGGTGATCACCAGGAAGAAGACGTAGAGCCAGGGCATCCGCTTCTGCAGTCCGCCCAGCTCGCGGATGTCGCGGGTCCCGGTGCGGGCCTCGACCACGCCGACCACCAGGAAGAGGCCCGCGATGATGATGCCGTGGTTGAGGATCTGGATGACCGCGCCATCGATGCCGTTCTGATTGAGGCTGAAGATGCCGAGCGCGATGAATCCGAGGTGCGAGATGCTCGCGTAGGCGACGATCCGCNNGGACCGCTGAAGAGGGTGATCCCGAAGCGGATCAGGCCGTAGGCACCCATCTTGCTCACCACCCCGGCGAAGAACACGAGCGTGGGGGTCGGCGCCGACTCGTAGAGGTCGGGCAGCCAGGTGTGGAACGGGACGATGGGCAGCTTGATGGCGAAGGCCAGCGCGAAGGCGAGGAACGCGAACATCGCCGGGGAGAGCGTCGGGATGGTGGTGAAGGGAAGCGGCACACCGGTCTGGACCGGCAGCGGGTTCTGGAGCAGGACCTCGAGGTCGAAGGTGTTGTGCCCGCCCGCGAGCGCCTGGAAGTGCAGGTAGAGGATCGCGAGCAGCATCAGCAGGCTGCCCGCCACCGTGTAGATGACGAACTTGAGGGTGGCCCTGCCCCGGTTCTCGTTGCCGTAGAAGGCGAGCAGGAAGTAGAGGGGGATNNGCCGCCTCGGCGAGCAGCATCAGGCCGCAGAAGAGCTTGATCCGCTCGGTGGTGAGGCGTGGCACCACCAGCGCGCCGAGCAGGAAGACGCCCGCGTTGAGGGCGAGTATCCAGGCCGACACCCCGTCCACCCCGAGGTGGTACGAGGCGCCGATGGCCGGTATCCAGTTGGCCTGCTCGACGTAGTGCATGGGCAGCGGACCGCCACCGATGGCGCTGGTGGTCGCGACCCCGTGGACGACGATGGCGACCAGCACCACCTCGGCGGCGGCCACCACGACGGTCACGCCCTTGATCAGGTCGGCGGCCTTCCCCGGGATGACCTGGAGGAGGAGCGCCCCGGCGGCGGGGAGCAGCAGGATGGCGGTGAGCCAGGGGAATCCGCTCACTTCGCCAGACCCGCCGCGAGCATGACGGCGACGGTGAAGATCACCACGAAGAGGACCATGTACGAGGCGTAGTCGCGGATCAGACCGGTCTGGATGGTCCGGAAGGCCGAGCTGAAGTCGGTCGCGACCCCGGAGACGCCCTTGATCCAGCTGTCCATCACCGGGTCGCCGACCCGGCGGAGCCCGCGCGCCAGGGCCCGGGTGGGGCGGACCAGCAGGGCGTCGTAGATCTCGTCGAAGTAGAGCTTGTTGAAGGAGAGCCGGGGCAGCANNGGCGCCTTGGCGATGTGGCTGCCGCCGGGACTGGCGAACACCGGGTTGAGGAAGGCGTCGATGAGGTGGGGGCCGAAGGCGACCGGCCACTGCAGGATCCAGCCCGCGAGCGCCGAGAGCCCGGCCAGGATGACGACCGGCCAGAGCATCACGGCCTTGGACTCGTGGGCGTTGCGGGCGGCCTCGGAGCGCGGCTCGCCCCGGAAGGTGGTGCCGTAGAGGCGGAAGGCGTAGAGCCCGGTGAGCACGTTGACGACGATGCCGACGATGTAGAGGGTGGGCGCGCCGGGACCGTTGATCATGCCGAAGCCGAGCAGGTTCTCCTTGGAGAACATGCCGGCGAAGAGGAAGCCGGCCAGGGCCAGCGACCCCACCAGGAAGCACCAGGCGGTCACCCGCATCCGGGAGTCGAGCCCGCCCATCTCGCGGATGTCCTGCTCGTCGTGGACGGCGTGGATCACGTTGCCGGCGGCGAGAAAGAGGAGCGCCTTGAAGAAGGCGTGGAGCAGGAACTGGTACATCCCGGCGGCGTAGGCGCCGATCCCCACCGCGAAGATCATCAGCCCGATCTGGGACATCGTGGAGTAGGCGATCACCCGCTTGATGTCGACCTGGGAGAGGGCGATGAAGCCGGCCATCACCGCGGTGCCCATCCCGACGCAGGCCACCATCCCCGACGCGATCGGGGCCAACGCGAAGAGAGCGTGGAAGCGCGCGATCAGGTAGACGCCCGCCGTCACCATGGTCGCCGCGTGGATCAGCGCCGAGACCGGGGTGGGACCCTCCATGGCGTCGGGGAGCCAGGTGTGAAGGGGGAACTGGGCGCTCTTGGCGAAGGCCCCGACCGCCAGCAGGATGCAGATGAGCGTGATCAGCGGGCTGCCCGCGCCCAGCGAAGAGGCGTGGGCGAAGATCTGAGGCAGGCTCAGGGTGTGGAGGTGCTGCGTGAAGAACGCTGGTAACGCGCACACCTCCGTCGGTGGGCAGGTGGGGGGCACCGTGGTCAGGTTGACGAAGATCAGGAAGGCGGCGATGACCAAAGCCACGTCGCCGATCACCTGGGTGATGAACGCCTTGCGGGCGGCCAGCACCGCGCTCTCCCGCTCGTACCAGAAGCCGATCAGCAGGTAGCTGGAGAGCGCCACCGCGGCCCAGCCGATGATCAGGATGACCATGTTGGCGGCCAGCACCAGGAGCGCCATCGAGAAGATGAAGAGGTTCATGTAGCTGAAGAACCGCGCCACCCCCGGGTCGTGCTCCATGTAGCCGACCGAGTAGACGTGGATCAGCAGGCCGACCCCGGTGATGACCAGCAGCATCAGCACCGAGAGCTGGTCGATGGTGACGTCGACCGAGACGTTGAGGTTGCCGGGGCCGAGGTTCAGCCAGTTCCAGAGCGTGGCGGTCGTGGACTGGTGGCCGGAGGCGGCGCCCAGCACCTGGACGAAGATGACCAGGGTAACCGCGAACGCGGCCCCGATCGAGATGGTGCCGGCCAGGTTGACGAAGCGGCGGCCGAGCACGGGACCGAGGAGCCCGCAGAGCGCGCTGCCCGCGAGTGGGAAGAGCAGCACCAGGCCGGCGAGGACGGCGGCGATCGAGGCGTTCACTGCTTCATCTCGTCGAGGTCGTCGACATCCAGCTCGCGGCCGATGCTGAAGACGCGGGTCAGCAGGCCGAGGCCGACCACCACCTCGGCGGCGGCAACCACGATGACCATGAAGGCGAAGACCTGCCCCTCCTCGGAGTTGAGGTAGCTGGAGTAGCCGACCAGGGCCAGGTTGACCGCGTTGAGCATCAGCTCGATGCACATGAAGACGACCAGGGGGTTGCGCCGGATCAGCACCCCCAGGGCACCGAGCGTGAAGAGGAATGCGGCGGTGAGCAGGATCCAGGGGAACATCGACTGGGAGAGCGTCACTCCCCGCCCTCCACCAGCTCGTCCCGCCACCGTTCCTCGGCCTGCGGGTCGCGTCGCGGGCCGACCGCGACCCGTCGGGTCAGGTAGACGGCGCCGACCGCGGCCACCAGCAGCAGCAGCGAGGTGATCTCGAAGGGCAGCACGTAGGTGTGGAAGATCTGGTTGGCCAGGGTCTGGACGTTGCCGGCACGGTCGACCGCGTTCTCCGGGAAGCCGAAGGTGTGGAAGGGGTCGGCGGACAGGTCGCCGGTCGCGGCCAGGCTCCCCACGGTGTAGCCGTGCATGCAGGTCACCGCCTGGGTGGTGCAGGCGGTGTCGTAGGTCACGTCGTTGCGGGCCGCGATGAAGACCGCGGTGCAGAGGCCGGCGACCGCCAGCACTCCAAGGATCAGACGCGGGTCGAAGAGCCGCGGCCGGTCCTCGGCGGTCGGGTCGAGGAGGGCGATGATGAAGACGAAGAGGACCATCACCGCCCCGGCGTAGACGATCAGCTGGACCACGAAGAGGAACTGGGCGTTGAGCACCAGGAAGACGGCGGCGAGCAGGGCGACCGTCAGCACCAGGGAGAGCGCCGAGTAGATGGTCTTGGAGGAGAAGACCACCCCGAGGGCGGAGATGGCGGCCAGGATGAGGATGACGGCGAGGAGCACGTTCACGCGCGGCGCCTCCGCGACCTGACCGGGGTCAGCGGCGCCGGCGGCTCGCTCGCCGCGGGCTCCTCCCCCGTCGTAGGTCCTTCTGCCGTTGGCGGGATCTCGGCCCTTGCGGATGCCGCCTCTCCCCCATCGCCCCGAGCGGCGGGACCCACGATGCTCGGCGGCCGGCTCATGATCCCGTGGGCGCCGGGCACCGGGGTCGCGTCTCCCCTGGCGGTCTGCGCCGCGTCCCATGCCACCCGCGGGCTGACCCCCGGGTCCTGCAGCTCGCGACCCCGCTGGTCGGAGCCCGCTCCGCGCGGCGCCGACGGGCCACGCCCCTGCTCGAAGTGGGGCCAGGCCTCGAGCAGCTCGGCCTTGGTCACCACCGTCCGCTCGCGCCGGTAGTCGGCCAGCTCGAAGCGCGGCCCGAGGGTGATCGCCTCGGTGGGACAGGCCTCGGCACAGTAGCCGCAGTAGATGCAGCGCATGAGGTTGATCTCGTAGCGCTCCGCGTACCGCTCTCCGGGGGAGATCGGGTGGTCCTTGGGGTTCTCGGCGGGACCGACGTAGATGCAGCCCACCGGGCAGGCGGCCGCGCAGAGCTCGCAGCCGATGCACTTCTCCAGGCCGTTGTCATAGCGGTGGAGGATGTGGCGACCGCGGTGGCGCGGCGTCGCGGGCTTCTGCTCCTCGGGCCACTGCACCGTGATCGGCTTCTTGAACATGGTGCGGAAGGTCAGGCTCATCCCCTGAGCGATCTCGCGGAACATCAGCCGGCCCTCAGGGCGACGATGGTGCCGGTGATCATGATGTTGATCAGACCGAGCGGCAGCAGCACCTTCCACCCCAGGTTCATCAGCCGGTCGTAGCGCAGCCGGGGCAGNNATGATCCAGCTGGTCGGCAGCGGCGACAGCCACCCACCCAGGAAGAGCGTGGTGGCGATGGAGCAGACGATGACCATGTTGATGTACTCGCCGAGGAAGTAGAAGGCGAAGCGCATCGACCCGTACTCGGTGTGGTATCCGCCCACCAGCTCCTGCTCGGCCTCAGGCAGGTCGAAGGGGGCACGGTTGGTCTCGGCCAGAGCGGCGGTGAAGTAGAGCAGGAAGGCGAGCGGCTGGAGAAAGACGTACCAGAGGTGCTGCTGGTGGCTGACCATCTGCTCCAGGTCGAGGGTCCCGGCGAGGATCACGGGACCGATCAGGGCGAACGCCACCGCCATCTCATAGGAGATGAGCTGAGCGGACGAGCGGAGCCCGCCCAGCAGCGAGTACTTGTTGTTCGCCGACCATCCGCCGAGGAAGATGGAGTAGACGCCGAGGGAGGTGATCGCGAGGACGAAGAGAAGGCCGACATTGAGGTGGGCGATGTCCCAATGGAGCGCGTACCCCGACGGGCACGTGAGCGCGGCCTGGCCGATCGATGGACCGCCCACGCAGTTCACCGCGCTGATGGGGATGGCCGCGAAGGCGAACATGGCGGCCGCTCCGGCCAGGGCGGGTGCGACCACGTAGAGCAGCTTGTCCCGGGCCGAGGGCGCGGTGTCCTCCTTGAAGAGCAGCTTGACCGCGTCGGCGAGGGGCTGGAGGAGACCGAGAGGGCCAACCCGGTTGGGCCCGATGCGGAGCTGGATGCGCGCCGCCACCTTGCGCTCGGCCAGGGTGAGGTAGGCACCGGCGGTGATCAGGAAGACGATGACGATGACGGCCTTGACGAGGATCACCCACCAGAAGTCGGGACCGATGAGGTAGGTCCAGAGGCTGGCGATCATGAGGCGGGCTCTGCGAAGGGGGCGCGGCCGCCGTTGCCGGCGGTGGCGTAGGCGGGGATCGAGGCGGCGATCTCGCGCAGGATCCGGGCCGGCTCGCCGGCCCAGCCCTCGGCGCCCAGTGCCGCCGCAAGCATGCTGAGCACCCTGGTCTCGGCCGGCGTGGCCGTGGCCGGAGGCAGCGCGGCGCGGATGCGCTGCACCCTCCCCTCGCAGTTGGTGACGGTGCCCAGCTTCTCCATCAGGGTGTGGCCGGGGATGAGCACGGTGGCCAGCTCGCTGACCGGGCTCGGCACGCTCTCCAGCGCCACCACCACCTCGGCCCGTGCCACCGCCCGGCGGAGCAGCTCGGCGTCCTCCCCGGCGGCGGCGAGCGCCGCGCCGTTTACCAGGACCAGGGCGGCGATGCTGCCCTCGGACGCACCGACCAGGATCTCGCGACCGCTCCGCCCGGCGGGCTTGGCGGCGCGATAGCCGGGCAGGAGACCGGGGAGCACCCCGAGGTCCTTGGCCCCCCGGCCGTTGACCCCGCGGGTGATGGTCAGCCGCTTGACGGTCGCCCCGGTGGCGGCGAGCGCCTGGGCGACCGCGGCCGCCGTGGCCCGCCCGCTCTCGTCGGCGATCACCCCGACCAGGCCCTCGCCACCCGCGACCNNTGAAGAGGCGCAGCGTCAGCACTGGGGCGAAGCGCTCCGGCTCGGGCCCGAGCACGACCACTGCCCTGCACTGCTCGATCTCGGCGATGCCCAGGCTGTGCTCGGCCGGGTCGAGGCCGGGGAAGCTCTCCAGCTGGTGGTCGACGTGGGGTGTGCCCAGCACCTCGCGGGCCAGGCGCTGGAGCAGCCACAGCTCCTCGTTGGTGCTCTCGGGGGAGCCGATCACCCCGACGGCACCAGCACCGAGCCTCTCCCGGACGGCGCTCAGTTGAGCCGCGGCCGCCGCCACGGCGGCCTCCGTTGTCGCCGGGGTGCCCGCCGGGTCCTCCCGGCTGCCCCTCACCACCGGCCGGCGGATCCGATCGGTGGAGTTCCACCGCGGGAAGGAGTACCGCCCCTCGTCGCAGAGCCACATGTCGTCGACCAGCGGGTTGTCCCGTGAGGCGAAGCGCCGGACCTCGAAGTCGCGGGAGTCGACGTTGACGTTGCAGCCGTAGGAGCAGCCGGGGCAGATCGACTTGGTCCGCTGGAGGTCCCAGGGACGGGCGGTGAAGCGGTACTTGACGTGCGTCAGAGCGCCCACCGGGCAGACCTCGGGAAGATTGCCCTGAAACTCGGACTGGAGCGGCTGGCCGTTGAAGGTGGCGACCATGGTGTTGACGCCACGCTGCTGGAGGACCAGCTCCTTCTCGCCGGTGATCTCCTCGTAGAAGCGGGTGCAGCGCCAGCAGAGGATGCAGCGCTCCTGGTCCAGCTCGATCCGGTCCGAGAGCGGCAGCGCCTTGTTGAAGTGGACCTTCTCGGCGATCGGGAAACGGGACGCCGACGGGCCATAGCGGACCGTGAAATCCTGCAGATCGCACTCGCCGCCGCGGTCGCAGACCGGGCAGTCGAGCGGATGGTTGAGGAGAAGGAACTCGAGCACCCCCTCCCGCTCCTTGACGACCGGTGCCGACTGGGTGCTGACCACCATCCCGTCGGCCACCACGGTGGCGCAGGCGGGTTGGAGCTTGGGCATCTTCTCGACCTGCACCAGGCACATCCGGCAGACCGCCACCGGGTCCATCTTGGGATGGGCGCAGTAGATGGGGATGTGGACACCCGCCTCGGTGGCGGCGTCGAGCACCAGCGTGCCCCGCGGCACCCTGAGCGCCCGGCCGTCGATGGTGACGGCCACCCGCCCGTCATCGGGCGCCGCGGCGGTCTCGGTCTTCGGCTTGTCGTCAGCCATCTACGCGACCGCCATCGCCGCGTGCCTGCGCTTGACCGGACATCCGCCCGCCCCGCAGTGCTCCTCGAACTCGCCGCGGAACGCCTGGTAGGCCGACATCACGAACCAGGTGGCGGTGTCGCCCAGGGGGCAGAAGCACTTGCCGTTCATGTTGTCGCAGATGTCGGTGAGGGTCGACAGCTCGGCCGGGGTCAGCGCCCCCGCCTCCAGACGGTGCATCAGCTCGGACTCGAAGTAGGTGCCCTCCCGGCAGGGGGCGCACTTGCCGCACGATTCGTGCTGGTAGAAGTCGACCAGCCGCATCGAGACATCCACCATGCAGGTGGTCTCGTCCATGAAGACCATCGCCCCCGCCCCCAGGGCGGAGCCGGCCCTCTGCACCGCATCCATCTCCAGGGGCAGATCGAGGTGCTCGGGCAGGAGGACCTGCATCGAGCCGCCCCCGGGCTGGAAGGCCTTGAGCGAGCGCCCCTTCCAGATCCCGCGGCACTCGTCCTCGAGGAGCTCGCGGATCGGGGTGCCGAGCTGCATCTCGTAGGTGCCGGGGCGGTTGATGTGGCCGCTGCAGCAGAAGAGCCGGGTGCCGGTGCTCTTCTCGGCGCCGACGGAGGCGAACCAGGCGCCGCCGCGCAGCACGATGTGAGGCAGGTTGGAGAGCGTCTCCACATTGTTGACCACGGTCGGCTTGCCGTAGAGGCCCTTGACGGCGGGGAAGGGCGGCTTGAGCCGGGGCTGGCCGCGGAAGCCCTCCAGCGAGTCGATGAGCGCCGTCTCCTCGCCGCAGATGTAGGCGCCGGCGCCGCCGTGGACGATGATGTCGCAGCTGAAGTCGGAGCCGAGGATGTCCCGGCCGACGTAGCCGGCGGCGCGGGCCTCCTCGACGCAGCGCTCCAGGAGCAGGCGCTGGTCGTGGTACTCGCCACGGATGTAGATGAAGGCGATCGGTGCCTGGATCGCGTAGGCCGCGATCAGCGTCCCCTCGATGAGCTGGTGCGGGTTCTCGTCGATGAGCGCCCGGTCCTTGAAGCAGCCCGGCTCGGACTCGTCGGCGTTGACGCAGAGGTAGCGGGGATGGACATCCTTGGGGAGGAACGACCACTTCATCCCGGTCGGGAATCCGGCCCCGCCGCGCCCGCGGATGCCACTCGTCTTGACCTCGGCGACCAGCTCGTCGGGGGTCATGCTGCGGAGCGCCTTGCGGAGGCCCTCGTAGCCGCCGATGCGCTCGTAGACGGCGAGGGTCTGGATGCCGTCCATCCCGAAGTCCTTGGTCAGCAGCTTGTACTCGGCCATCAGCGGCCTCCTCGCCCGCGCATCAGGAGGCCCTCTGCGCGGCGGAGCCGCTGGAGCGGTGCGGCCGGCCCGCGGGGCCCTCGGCCGCCGGAGCGCCGCGGACGCCGTCCAGGATCGCGTCGACCCGTTCCGGGGTGAGGTTCTCCTGGAAGTGGTGGTCCACCTGCATCGCGGGTGCCCCACCGCAGGCCCCCAGGCATTCGACCGTGTGCTCCCAGGTGAAGGCACCGTCGGCGGTGGTCCCGCCCGACGGGCAGCCGAGCCGGCTCTCCAGATGGGAGACGATCTCCTCGGCGCCGCGCAGCGCGCAGGAGACGTTGACGCACACCAGGACGTGGTGGCGTCCGCCGGGACGGTCGAAGTACATCGAGTAAAAGCTGGCGACCGCCTCGACCTCGCTGGGGGTGAGCCGGAGCAGCTCGGCCACCTCCTTCATCCCCTCCGGGCTGAGGTAGCCGAGCTGGTGCTGGACCGCCCAGAGGGACGGCAGCACGGCGCTGCGTGCGTGCGGGTAGCGGTCACGCTGGCGCTCGATCTCGGCGCGGGTCTTGGGGGTCAGCACGCTCATCTATCGACATCCCCGAGGACGATGTCGATCGAGCCGATGACAGCGACCAGGTCGGGCAGCAGCTCGCCCTGAGCCATGTGGGGCAGGGCGCTCAGGTTGCTGAAGGAGGGGGCGCGCACCTTGCACCGGTACGGCCGGTTGGAGCCGTCGCTCACCAGCAGGAAGCCCAGCTCACCACGGGGGGACTCGATCGCCTGGTAGACGGTGCCGGTGGGCACCCGGAACCCCTCGGTCACCAGCTTGAAGTGGCGGATCAGCGACTCCATGCTGGTGTTGATCTCGTTGCGGGGAGGCAGCGCCACCTTGCGGTCGGTGCTGTTCACCGGGCCCTCGGGGAGTCCCGCCATCGCCTGGTCGATGATCCGGAGCGATTCGCGCATCTCGCGCATCCGCACCAGGTAGCGGTCGTAGATGTCGCCGCGCCGGCCGACCGGAACGTCGAAGTCGAAGAGGTCGTAGGAGCTGTAGGGCTGCGCCTTGCGCAGGTCGTAGGGGACGCCACTGCCCCGCAGGCTGGGCCCGGTCACGCCGTAGTTGATCGCGTCCTCGGCGCTCAGCACCCCCAGCCCCTGGGTGCGCTCCCGGAAGATCGGATTGCCCGTGATCAGCGTCTCGTACTCGTCGATGTGGTGGGGGAAGGTCTTGACCACCTCCTCCACCATCCCGTAGAACTCGGCGGGCACATCGGCCATCAGGCCGCCGACCCGGATGAAGGAGGTGTGCATCCGCACCCCGCTCACCAGCTCGTTGATGTCGAGGATCTTCTCCCGCTCCCGCCAGGCGTAGACGAAGGGGGTGGTGGCGCCGAGGTCGAGGGCGCTCGTGCCGTACCAGATGAGGTGGCTCGCGATCCGGGCCAGCTCGCACATGATGACCCGCAGGTACTGGCCGCGAGGCGGCACCTCGACCCCCAGCAGGCGCTCCGCCGCCAGGGAGAAGCCGAGATTGTTGCTGAGGGGCGAGAGGTAGTCCATCCGGTCCGTGTAGGGGATGCACTGCTGGTAGCTGTGCCGCTCGAAGTCCTTCTCGAAGCCGGTGTGGAGAAAGCCGATGTCGGGCCGGCAACCCCGCACCACCTCGCCGTCGAGATCCAGCACCAGGCGCAGCACGCCATGGGTGGACGGGTGCTGCGGCCCCATGTTCAGCTCCATGGTCTGGTCGTCGAGCTGCACCAGGTCGATGGCGTCCATCTCGGGAGCGACCCCGAGCAGCTCCCGACCGTGGTCGTGCTGCTCGGACGCGGCGTCGCGGCCCGGCGGCCCGATGGGCGGCAGCGCGCTCATCGGCTGGCACCCGGCATCTCGGGCGGCCTCTCCTGCGCAGGCAGCGCCCACTCGAGGTTGTGGGTGAAGGCGATCGGCTCACCGAAGGACGCGTAGTCCTTGCGCAGCGGGTGGCCGTCCCAGTCGTCGGGGAGCAGGATGCGGCGGAGGTCGTGGTGCCCCTCGAACTGGATGCCGATCAGGTCGTAGGCCTCACGCTCGTGCCAGTCCATCCCGGCGAACACCCCCTCCAGGGTGGGCACCCGGGGATCGTCCTCGGGCACCTGCACGACCAGCCGCACCACGTCGTTGTGGCGCATCGAGCGGAGCTGATAGACGACGTCGAAACGCGGGGCGTCGGGCTCGCGGTCGGGCCAGTCGACGGCGGTCACGTAGAGGGGCAGGTCGTAGCGCGCCTCATCGTGGTCGCGGAGGAGGCGGGCGACCTCGACCAGGCGGTCCCGACCCACCCGGATGGTCACCTCACCGAATCCCTCATCGGCGGCGAGCACCGCGTCCGGCAGCTCACGTCGAAGCAGGTCCAGCGCCCTCGTCCCGACGGCCGGGCGTGGTGCGGTGGCTTCCCCCACGTCAGTCACCCCGTTCACCCCCGCCAGGAGGTGAGGTGGCTGCCGGCGATCTTCTGCTGCAACTTGACGATGGCGTCGAGCAGGGCCTCGGGGCGGGGCGGGCAACCGGGAAGGAAGACGTCCACCGGGACCACCTTGTCGACCCCCTGGATGATCGCGTAGTTGTTGAACATCCCACCGCTCGATGCGCAGGCGCCCATGCTGATCACCCACTTGGGCTCGGGCATCTGGTCGTAGATCTGGCGCAGGACCGGGGCCATCTTCTGAGAGACCCGGCCGGAGACGATCATCAGGTCGGCCTGGCGCGGGGAGGCGCGGAAGACCTCGCAGCCGAAGCGCGCCATGTCGTAGCGCGCGGCGCCCGTCCCCATCATCTCGATGGCGCAGCAGGCGAGGCCGTAGAGCGCCGGCCAGAGCGAGCTGTACCGGCCCCAGTTGACGAGCTTCTCGACACTGGTGGTGAGGATCCCGCTCTGAAGGGCGGCACGCTCCCTCTCCCCCGCCCGGGGCAGCGGCAGCGCGCCCGCGTCACCGAGCGAGGTCGCGAGCGAGGCACGCGGAACGAGCACAGGTCCGGCCGGCGGGTTCAGCGCCAGATCGCCGTTCAGTCCCATCGGAGCGCCCCCTTGGCCCAGATGTAGACCAGCCCCAGCAGCAGGACGAGGATGAAGACCCCCATCTCCACGACCCCGAAGACCCTGAGCTGGCGGACGATGGTCGCCCAGGGGAAGAGGAAGATCGATTCGACGTCGAAGACGATGAAGAGCATCGCGGTCACGTAGAAGCTGACCGAGAAGCGCCGCCGGGCCGAGATCGACGGGACGATCCCGGACTCGTAGGGGAGCTCCTTCTCAGGGCTCGGGCGGCGCGGCCCGAGCACGGAGCTGAGCAGCGGCACACCGGCGCCGAAAAGGATGCAGATACCCAGGAAGACGAGAATCGGCGCGTAGTCCGAGAGCATCCCTGCGAATCCTAGCAAGGCCAAGGGTCCCGGCCGCGCTCGCCAGGCGGCCCTTGGGCGCGGCGCCCAAATCGCCTGCGATCAGACCGAGCGCACCTGCACCTTGCCGTTTTCGACGCGCGCCTGGTAGACGGCGGCCGGCGCGGACGCCGGGCCGTGCACCGCCCTCCCGTCGCTGAGGCGGAAGCGGCTGCCGTGCCAGGGGCAGGTCACGCAGAGCTCGTCGTCGACGGCGCCCTCGTGGAGGGGTCCGGCGGCGTGGGGGCAGACGTCCGAGAGGGCGTAGATCTGCGTCCCCCGCCGGTAGAGCATCACCCGGGTACCCCCCGCCTCGGCGAGCGTCGGGGTGGCCTCCTCCAGGCGGTCCGCCTCGAGGGCGTCAACCCATTCACTCGGCTTCTCCAGGAAGGCCTGATGGTCGACCCCCACCCCACGGCCGAAGCTGAGGTGGCCACCCAGGTACCCGCCGGCGCTCACAGCGGCGAAGCCGAGCAGGCGCAGACGGCGAGCGCTCCGGTGGCCGGCCACCAGCGATGCCGCGAAGAGCCCGAGGCCGGTGACGTTGGCGGCGGCATGGATCAGACCGACCCGCCGCTCCGGCCCATAGGAGTCGGCCCAGTCACTGAGGCCGCTGACGGCGGCGGGGACCGAGGCCAGGGCACCGAGCGCGACCAGCGGATCGACCGCGTCAGCGGCACCCGAGCCACCGAAGAGGTCGAGGATCACAGCCCCGCTCCAGCAGCCGATGGGGATGTCGGTGAGCAGCGGATGCAGCGGGTGCTCCAGCCAGGTGCCGCTGAGCAGGCTCTTGGCCGGCCCGACCGCGGCGTTCACCACTCTGGAGAGGCGGTCCGAGACGCCATCGAGTGCCTCGAGGCCCTCCAGCCTGCCGATCAGCTCCCTCAGTCCCACGCCCAGAAGGATATGGCACCCGCCCCTCCGGCGTCGACGTGGACGCCGGCGCCGGCCCGAGCTGCCGGAACCGCAATGCAGAAGGGCGCCCGAGGGTGGCGCCACGCGCCGGCACGAGCCGGCGGCGGGACCACGATGGGGAGGCGGCCCCGCGGAAGGGGCGCCGCACGCCGGCGCGAGCCGGCGGCGGCACCACCCGAAGAGAGATCAGGCGGCGGCGGGCGCCGAAACTAGCTCGGCCTCGATCTCGAGAAGGATCTTCTTGCTGACCATGACGCCGCCGGACTCGAGGACGGCGTTGTAGGTGAGGCCCCACTGCTCGCGGTCGATCTCGGCGGATGCCGAGATGGCGCTGACCGTGGTCCCCCATGGGCTCTTCTCGGCGCCGAGGTACTCGACGTCCAGCGTGACCGGGTGGGTCTGGTCGCGGATGGTCAGGTTGCCGGTCACCGCGAAGTGCCCGCCGCTCGCCAGCTCCGTGCTCGTCGACTGGAAGGTCATTGTCGGGAACTTCTCGACATCGAAGAAGTCGGCGGAGCGCAGGTGCTCGTCGCGCTTCCCATCGCGGCTCGAGATGCTGGCCACGTCGATGGTCACTTCCACGGCGGAGGCCGCGAGGTTCTCTCCCACCGTGATCTTGCCCTCGGCCTTCTCGAAGTTGCCCCGGACCTTGGACACGACAAGGTGGCGGGCCAGGAATCCGACGCGACTGTGCGACGGGTCGAGAACGTACTCGCCGGGCGCGAGCGGCGGGGTGGTGGTGGCTGCGGTGGTGGTGGTCTGGGTCATCTCTCTCTCCGATGGTTGACGATTCGACGGTTGATGCGTCGACGGTTGACGGGTCAACTATACTCATAAGATCGTTGCGCTGTCAACCTTCGTAGGGTAGGCTTGGAGGCACATGGTCATGACGGAGACCGACCGATCGGTCCACCTGCAGGCGTGGCATGCACTCCTCCGTGCCCAGGCTGGCGTGGCCAGCAACCTGGAACGTGAGCTCATGGCCGCCGAGGGGCTGCCCCTCGCTTGGTTCGAGGTGCTCCTGGTGCTCGACCAGGCTCCCGACGGAGCGCTCCGGCTCCAGCGGCTGATGGACACCGTGCTGATGACCAAGAGCGGTGTGAGCCGCCTGGTCGACCGGATGGAGACCGCCGGGCTGGTGGCCCGCTCCGGCTGTCCGTCTGACCGGCGTGGCGCCTTCGCCGTCATCACCGAGCTGGGCCGGGAGAAGCTGAGTCGGGCGACCCCCATCCATTCCGGCGGGATCGACCGCCACCTGGCCAAGGTGCTGGACGCCGATGAGGCGGCCCGGCTGCGCGACGCCCTCAGCGCTGTCGCAGACGCCCTCGGCAGTGAGGCAATCTTTGTCGGATGCCCGGGGGCGGACGCCGAGGACCACGCCGACGCCGATCCCGAGGGCGCCGGCCAGCTCTCCGACCAGATCTAGGCGCACGCGGGCGCTGGGCGGCGGCCCGGAGGGCGAGTCGCCCACAATTGGCCCCCGTGCCCGGACAGATCGTCAGTGACAACCTCACCGAGTCGGAGGCGGCGGAGCGCGCCGCCCTCCTCGACGATCTCAGCTACGGCATCGACCTCGAACTGAGCGGCGACCCGTCGGCGCCCACCTTCCGCAGCTCGACCCGGGTCGGCTTCTCCTGCCGTCGTCCGGGTGTGGACACCTTCCTCAACCTCACCGTGGGCGGGCGGGGGCGGCTCCGCGAGGTCCGCGTCGGCGGGCAGCCGTGCCCCTCGGCGGTGGCCGGCTACGACGGGGCCCGCATCCCTCTCGCCGATCTCCCGGTCGGGCCCAGCACCGTCGAGGTCCTCGCCGACTGCACCTACGAGCGGGTGGGCGTCGGCCTCCATCGGGCCGTCGACCCCGCCGACCAGCAGGTCTACCTCTACACCCACTTCGAGCCCTTCGACGCCCACAAGGTCTTTGCCTGCTTTGACCAGCCGGACCTGAAGGGCCCCCTCACGGTGACGGTGCGCGCCCCGGTCGGCTGGGAGGTCTGCGGCAACGGACGCGTGCTCGGCCGGGACGACCACGGCGACGGCAGCCGCACCTGGCGGTTCCACACCACCCCTCCCCTCCCCACCTATCTGATGGCGGTGGCGGCGGGCGACTATCGCGTCATCGAGACCCGGCACCGGGGGCTCCGCCTCGCCCTCTACGCGCGGCGGTCGCTGGCACCCCAGCTCGAGGAGCAGGCCGAGGAGCTGTTCACGATCACCCGGCAGGGGCTCGACTTCTTCGCCGAGGAGTTCGGCATCGCCTACGCCTTCGACGAGTACAACCAGCTCTTCGTGCCCGAATTCAACATGGGCGCGATGGAGAACCCTTGCTGCGTCACCTTCAACGAGGTCTACGTCTTCCGCAGCCGGGCCACCGAGCTGCAGCGGGCGCGGCGGGCCGAGGTCATCGTCCACGAGATGGCCCACGTCTGCGGCTTCGGTGACGTCACCACGATGCGCTGGTGGGGAGACCTCTGGCTCAACGAGACCTTTGCCACCTACATGTCCAACAAGGCGATGGTCAACGCCACCGAGTTCACCAACGCCTGGGTCGACTTCGCCAACACCATGAAGTCGGCGGCGGCGCGCCAGGACCAGCTGCCCTCCACCCACCC
>PLAK01000129.1 GCA_003134115.1 Candidatus Changshengia sp. | reverse complement strand
CCGCGAAAATCAACACCCTGTTAACCTTGCTTCTGACGGTGCCCTCGTGATCACGGGCGCATCTTTGACTGGTCGATACTCCCTCCCGATAGATGTGGCCGAACCGGCCAGGACTGCAGGTGGTCGTGGACACCCGCTGGATCGAACGCGTCCCGCAAGCAGACCGTTGCTGAATTCAGCGTGACCCAGCCACGCGCGAGCCCGCGCCGCGCGCGGATGGCACGACGACCGGCGAGCGAGCCTTCCCCCTGATCCCGCACCCTTCCCAACGACCCCTGCCCGGCGTCACCTTGTGGAGTGGTCGCCGTGGCTGGGCTGGTTTAGTTCATTGCATGCGGCGCCCGCCAGGGCATTTCGACCCACTCGCCCCTGGGCTGAAGGGAGCTTCCGCATCCGGTAGACGAGGCGCGGATCGAGAAGGCGGCGGTGACGGCGGGCGCGGGCGCCGGTGATCGTGAGTTGCGGCCCGGCCGTGAGCCCGCGGCGCGCGCCCGCTCGGGTGCTCAAGCCTGCTCAGGCGGCGGGAGGGTGATGCAAGCCGGTCTGTAAGCCGGATTCTGTCCCCACCCCGGGGGTGGGGGACGGCCATCCATCTTGGATGCCGGTTGCCCGGCACCTCGTGCGGTCTGACCCGGGACCTGGGACGAGCAGCCCCTGGACGCCGAGGCGTCCGCCCCTGTTCGACCTTGCTCCGGGCGGGGTTTACCTGGCCGGCCGGTCACCCGGCCGCCGGTGGGCTCTTACCCCACCATTTCACCGTTGCCGCGACCGCGGGGGTCGTGGCTGTGTCCTTTCTGTGGCACTCTCCTTCGGGTCGCCCCGACTGGACGTTATCCAGCGCCCTGCTCTCTGGAGTCCGGACTTTCCTCAGGCGGCGAACCGCCCGCGGCCGTCCGACCGGCTTGCCTCGCGAGTGTACCTCCGGGCTGCCATGCCCGAGTTTGACGGCTCGCCGGGCGCGTCCGGCCCGCTCGGCGGGGGCGGAGCATCCGTTCCGATTGACGGGCGTACATCCGTTCTGATTGACGCATTGGACCAGCCGGAGTAGTCTTCGCCCACTCTGGTGGTGAGAAGTGGTGAGAAGTGGTGAACGTGACCGCAAGGTCTCTGACCCGATCCGCCTCCGGCCCTGCGCCGGCGGCGATGCGTGATCTCACATGCTGCTCGGCCAATTTGATCACGCCGTCGACGCCAAGGGGAGGGTGGCCGTCCCCGCTCAGTTCCGACCCCACCTGGCGCCGGGCGCGGTGGTCTCCATCGGCCCTGAGGGACGCCTCGTGATCTGGCCCACCGCCACCTGGGAGGCGCATCTGCGCACTCTCAGCATCACCGCCGGAACCCCCGCGGAGCAGCGCAAGTACCTGCGGCGGGTCAATGCCGGCACCCGTGATGTCGAGCTCGACTCCCAGGGCCGGCTGCTTCTCCACCCGTCGCACCGTGAGTTCGCCGCCATCGGGGAGCGGGCCACCTTCGTGGGCATGGGCGAGTTCGTCGAGCTCTGCTCCACCGAGCGCTGGGAGGAGGAGACACGCGAGCTCACTCCCGATTTCTTCACCGAGCTGACTGATCGCATCAATCCGATGGGTTTCATCGCCCACGCACCGGCGCCGTCGTGAGCGGCGCCGACCTGGACACCCCACCCGCCCATGCCGATCGTGGCAGGCATGGACAGGTCCACCGATGCCACGCCCGGGGAGCCGCCTGAGGCGAGCCTCCACCGGCCGGTCCTCCTCACACCTCTCATACAGAACCTGCAGCCCCGTGAAGGCCAGGTGGCCATCGACGGGACCCTGGGCGGCGGCGGCGTCACCGCCGCGCTTCTGGACAGGGTCGGCGCGACCGGGCGGGTCCTTGCCGTCGACAAGGATCCCACCGCGATCGCCCGAGCCCGCCTGCGCTTCGCCGGCACGGCCGGGGAGCGGCTGATCCTCGCCCAGGGTGACTTCGCCGAGCTCGACCACATCGCCGCGGGCCATGGCATCGGCGCCGCGGACTCCGTCTGCCTCGACCTTGGCACCTCCTCCATTCAGCTCGACGATCCCGCTCGCGGCTTCAGCTTCCGGCAGGACGGCCCGCTCGACATGCGGATGGACCAGACCGCGGCCGGCGAGACCGCGGCCACCCTCCTCAACAGCTGGGACGAGGCCGACCTGGCCGCCCTGATCCGCACCTACGGCGAGGAGAGGTTCGCCACCGCGATCGCCCGGGCCGTTGTCCGGGAGCGGGGGCGCCGGCCGATGGCCACGACCCAGCAGCTTCGGGAGCTGGTCGAGCAGACCATCCCCCGCCGCTTCTGGCCAAAGCGGATCCATCCCGCCACCCGAACCTTCCAGGCGCTCCGCATCGAGGTCAACCACGAGCTGGAGAGCCTCCGTCGCGGGCTGCAGGTCGCCATATCGCTCCTCCGGCCCGGTGGGCGTCTTGGGGTCATCTCCTTCCACTCTCTCGAGGACTCCCTTGTAAAGAACGCACTCCACGTCGCAGCTCAGAACTGTCTCTGTCCGCCCCAACAGCCCTTCTGCACCTGCGCTCACCGGGCCTCGCTCCTTCTCCTCACCCGCAGGGCGATCCGACCCGACGCAGAGGAACTGGCGGTGAACCCCAGGTCCAGGTCGGCCCGCCTCCGGGTTGCGGAGAAGCTGGAATCCAGATAGCCTCCCCCTCCCTGCGGAGGAGGCCGGCACCTGCCGGCCTCCTCCCACCCCTCTCCTGACACCTTCCCATCACCCCCCTCCCTGCGGAGGAGGCCGGC
>PLAK01000147.1 GCA_003134115.1 Candidatus Changshengia sp. | reverse complement strand
GAGGGGATGACGCCGGAGGTGGCCCATCGGTTCCGGGTCAATGTATTTACCTGCGATATATACTATCTGCGTTCTGCATCATCCTGGGACCAGACCGAGGCAGGAGATGACCCTTCCGAGCGTGGTGAACGCGGCAGCGGACCAGCCCCCGACGGGGGTCGCGATCGATCCACCCGCACTCGCCGAGCGTCTGCGGATGTCGATGATCCATCTCAGCCGGCGCCTCCGCCGCCATGATCCCTCCGAGCTCAGCATCGCGCAGGTGTCCGGGCTTGCCAGCGTGGTCCACAAGGGCCCGCTGGGCATCGGCCGGCTGGCCGAGTTGGAGACCCTGCCCGGCTCGGCGGCCACGCGGCTCGCCGACAAGCTGGAGGCCGCCGGCCTGGTGGTCCGGCAGGCGACTCCCGGCGACCGTCGCGGGGTCCAGGTGGTGGCCACCCCCGCCGGCGTCGACGTGCTGGACCGCTACGCGCGGGCCGGCAACGAGTGGCTCGCCGCACGCCTCGCCTCGCTGAGCGAGGCCGACCGCATCGCGGTGGCGCGGGCGATCGCCGTTCTGGATTCCATGGTGGCCGGGGATCCCGGCACCGCAACCGCAGCGCGCGAGGGCTCTCGCGCAACTGAGGAGTTGGCACGATGACTGTCGCGGCACCATCCCGATCGCCGATTGTGGGACCCCATTACAAGTGGGTGGTCCTCTCCAACACGACCATCGGGGTGCTGCTCTCGTCGATGGCGGGAACGGGCCTGATGCTCGCCCTGCCCAAGATCTTCGACGGCATCAAGCTGAATCCGCTGGCGGCCGGCAGCTCGTCGTATCTGCTCTGGATGATGATGGGCTACGTCCTGGTGTCGGCCGTCGTCGTGGTGACCGTCGGGCGCATCGGTGACATCTTCGGCCGGGTGAAGATGTACAACCTTGGCTTCGCCTGGTTCACGGTCTCGGCCATCCTGCTCTCGTGCGTCTGGAGCACCGGGTCCAACGGTGCCCTGGAGCTGGTCCTGCTGCGCATGTTCCAGGCCATCGGGGGAGCTCTGCTGATGGCCAACTCCGCCGCCATCATCACCGACGCCTTCCCCTCGGATCAGCTCGGCTTCGCGCTCGGGATAAACATGGTGGCCGCCATCATCGGCTCCTTCCTCGGCATCCTCGTCGGGGGCCTGCTCTCCCTGCTCGGCTGGCGCTGGGTGTTCCTCGCCAACGTCCCGATCGGAGCCTTCGGGACCATCTGGGCCTACCTCAAGCTCAAGGACATCGGGGTCCGGGTCCCGGCGCGGATCGACTGGGCCGGCAACCTCGCCTTCGCCGGTGGTCTGGGCATGGTGCTGGTGGGCATGACCTACGGCATCGAGCCGTACGGGACCTCTCTCTCCGGTTGGGGAAACCCCTTCGTCATCTCCATGATCACGAGTGGCCTCTTCCTGCTGGCCGTTTTCGCGGTCATCGAGACCCGGGTGAAGGATCCGATGTTCCGCCTCTCCCTCTTCCGCATCAGGCCGTTCGCCTTCGGCAACCTCGCCTCGTTCCTCGGATCGATCGGACGGGGCGGCCTGATGTTCATGCTGATGCTCTGGTTCCAGGGGATCTGGCTGCCCCAGCACGGCTACAGCTTTGCCGACACCCCGCTCTGGGCGGGCATCTACATGATCCCGTTCACCCTCGGCTTCGTGATCGCGGGGCCCATCTCCGGCAAGCTTTCGGACCGGTACGGGGCCCGCTGGTTCGCCACCGGAGGGATGCTGCTGGCGGCGGCCACCTACGCTCTGATGATGACCTTCCCCGAGAACTTCAACTACATTCCCTTCGGGGCCGTCATGCTCTTCTCCGGCATCGGCGGCGGGCTGTTCGCGTCCCCCAACACCTCGTCGATCATGAACTCGGTCCCCGCCCGCGACCGCGGAGCGGCCTCCGGCATGCGGGTGACCTTTGCGCAGACGGGCATGCCGCTCTCCATGGGCCTCTTCTTCACCCTGCTGGTGAGCGGGCTCAATGCCAAGGTCCCGGCGGCCATGCTCAAGGGGCTGGTCGCCAACGGCGTCCCGGCGAGCAGCGCGGCGGCTCTCTCGCACGTGCCGCCACTCGGTTATGTCTTCGCAGCCTTCCTCGGCTACAACCCCCTGAAGACCCTCCTCCCGTCCTCGGTGCTCTCCCATCTCTCGGCGGCCCAGGCAGCTCACCTCACCAGCCGGGCCTTCTTTCCCCAACTGATCGGTCCGGCCTTCGTGGACAGCCTCTCGATCATCCTGGCCTTCGCGGTCGTGATGAGCCTGATCGCTGCCGTCGCCTCCGCGTTCCGTGGTGGCAAGTTCGTGCATGTCGACGAGGAGTCGAAGGCCCAGCGGCACATCGCTCGCGGCGGACGGCATCACGGACCGGCGGCGAGTGGCGTGGCACCGGCAGCCGGCAGCGTGGCACCGGTGGCGGGCAGCGCCGCACCGGCGGCCAGCGGGGCGGGCGTGGCGCGGCGCACCGCGGTGCCGGCGGAGCCCCACCCCGTTCATGGCAAGTAGGGCAGTGATCTCCGGCGGATTCATCCGCTGAAGGCGGAGCGCGTCAGACGGTTCGGGGAGAGCGCCCCCTCACGGGCCCAGACCGGCTGCCACCGTGGCGCGGTCAGAATACGGCGAGCCCTCCCGGCAGACCGGCCGGTGGTGGATGCTAACGTACGCGTGTTCGGAGGCGAGGACGCCACGGCGATGGTGGAGGCGGAGGCGACGGCGGCGACTGCATCGGATGCCTTCGTCCATCTCCATGTCCACAGCGAGTTCTCCCTGCTGGACGGTGCGGCGCGGATCCCGGAGCTGGTCGCGCGCGTCAAGGCGATGGGCCAACCCGCGGTCGCGGTAACCGACCACGGCGTCCTGTACGGCGCCGTCGAGCTCTTCACCGAGGCGGTCGCGGCGGGGATCAAGCCGATCCTGGGCTGCGAGGTCTACATGGCCCCCCGCTCTCACCGTGACAAGGAGGGTCGTGCCGACCGCGACCCCCACCATCTGGTCCTGCTCGCGCGCAACGCCACCGGCTACGCCAACCTGGTCCAGCTCTCGACCATCGCCCACCTCGAGGGCTACTACTACAAGCCGCGGATCGACAAGGAGCTGCTCGCCGCGTACAGCGAGGGGCTGATCTGCCTCTCCGGGTGCGTCGGCGGCGAGCTTCCCCAGGCCATCCTGAGTGGCGACCTGGACGCCGCCGAGCGGGTGGCGCGCCAGCACCTGGAGATCTTCGGAGCCGACAACTACTTCCTGGAGCTCCAGGACCACGGCATGACCGAGGAGACCGCGGTCCGCGAGGGGCTGGTGGAGATCGCGCGCCGGACCGGCATCCCCCTCATCTGCACCAACGATTCCCACTACATCGACGCGGCCGACGCCGAGGCGCATGACATCCTGCTCTGCCTCCAGACCGGGGCCCGGCGCGAGGACGAGAAGCGCTTCCGCTTCCACGGTCCCCACTTCTACATGGCGAGCAGCGACGAGATGCGACGCCGCTTCGGCGCCTATGGCGAGGCGGCCTCCAACACCCTGGCCGTGGCCGCGCGCTGCGACTGGAAGCTGGAGCTCGGCCACCATCACCTCCCCGCCTATTCGCCCATCCCCGCGGGCCTCGACGCCGACTCGTATCTGACCGAGCTGTGCCAGCGGGGGCTCGTCGAGCGCTTCGGCTCCGACCCGACCCACGAGGCCCGGGAACGGCTGGCGATGGAGCTCGACGTCATCCGTCAGACCGGCTTCTCGGCCTACTTCCTCATCGTCTGGGACCTGATCCGCGCTGCCCGCTGCGACAGCGTCGTGGTGGGCCCCGGTCGGGGCAGCGCGGCCGGGTCGCTGGTCGCCTACGTGCTGCGTATCACCAACGTCGATCCACTCCGCTATGGGCTGATCTTCGAGCGCTTCCTCAACCTGGAGCGCCGGGAGATGCCCGACATCGACATCGACTTCGACGATCGCCGCCGCGACCGCGTCCTCCAGTACGTCACCGGCAAGTACGGGCAGGACCGGGTGGCCCAGATCATCACCTTCGGGACCATGGCGGCGCGGGCTGCGATCCGCGATGTCGGCCGGGTCCTGGACGTCCCGCTGCCGGACGTGGACCGGCTGGCCAAGCTGGTTCCGGCGACCGTGGGGATCACCCTGGATCGCGCCCTGGCCGAGGCCCGCGACCTCCGCGACCTCTACGACGGCGAGCCGTGGGCGCACAGTGTCATCGACATCGCGCGCCGGCTCGAGGGCATCTCCCGCAACGCCTCGACCCACGCCGCGGGGGTGGTGATCGGCGCCGCGCCGCTCGCCAGCATCGTCCCCCTGACGCGCTCGACCTCGGGCAACGAGGGGGTGGTGACCCAGTTCGACATGAAGGGGGTCAGCAAGATCGGTCTCCTCAAGATCGACTTCCTGGGGCTCTCCAACCTCACCGTGATCCAGGAGGCGGTCGAGAACGTCGAGAAGGTGCGGGGAGTGCGGATCGACATCGACGCCATCCCCCTCGACGACGCCGCCACTTACGAGCTGCTCGGGAAGGCCGACACCCATGGCGTGTTCCAGCTCGAGGCGACCCTGGGCAAACGGATCCTGATGGACATGCAGCCCCGATCCCTGGGCGACCTGGCAGCCGCCAACGCGCTGATCCGGCCCGGCCCGCTGGAGGGCGGGGTGGTGGATCTCTACATCAAGCGCAGGCGCGGAGAGGAGCCGATCACCTACATGCGTCCCGAGATGGAGCCGATCCTGGCCGAAACATTCGGGACCATGATCTACCAGGACCAGGTGATGCAGATCGCCAACGCCGTGGCCGGGTACACCCTGGGCGAGGCCGACGTGCTGCGTGCCGCCATGGGCAAGAAGGACAAGGTCAAGATGGCGCATCAGCGGGAGAAGTTCCTGGCTGGTGCCGCCGCCCGAGGGGTGGAGGAGGGGACCGCCGGTGCCCTCTTCGACCTCATCGACCACTTCGCCGGCTACGGCTTCAACAAGGCGCATGCGATGTGCTATGCGCTGATCGGCTACCAGACCGCATACCTCAAGGCCAACCATCCCCTGGAGTTCATGGCGGCGCTGCTGAACAGCCGGGCCGGCGACTTCGACAAGCTCAAGCAGACCATCCTCGACGCCCATGCGCGGGGCCTCACCGTGACCCTCCCCGACGTCAACCGGAGCGAGGCCGGCTTCGCGGTGGGCGATGCCGCCAAGGGCGAGATCCTCTACGGCCTGGCCCACATCAAGGGAGCGGGCGAACGGGTGATGGAGCAGCTGGTCGAGGAGAGGAGGAGCGGCGGCCCCTACGCGAGCCTCGCCGACCTCTGTCTGCGGGTCGGCGGGCGCGACCTCAATCGCCGTGTCCTCGAGGCGCTGATTCGCAGCGGGGCCTGTGACCGGCTGGGCGAGCGCGGCGTGCTGCTCGCGACCCTGGACCGCGCCCTGGATCGGGCCGCCCAGATCCGCCGTGAGCGCGAGGTCGGCCAGGGTTCTCTCTTCGGCGACAGCCCCGACGTGGAGGCGGTGGCGGGTGTCGCTGCCCTTGACGAGTTCGGCAGCACCACCGAGGTGGCCCCGGTCGCGGCCGACGAGCGGCTGCGGTGGGAGCGCGAGTACCTCGGCATCTACCTCAGCGACCACCCCCTGCGCCGGATCGCCGATCGGATCAGCGAGCGTGTCGACACCGGCATCGGCGAGCTGGGTGCGCACCTGGACGGCGTCTACGTTCAGATCGGAGGGGCGATCCGCGATCTCCGTGCCTTCATCCCCCGGCGCAGCACGACCGGACAGCGGATGGCCTTCGTCACCCTGGAGGACCTCTCGGGCACCTGTGAGGTGGTCATCTTTGCCCGCACCTTCGAGGAGTGCGCGGAGCTGCTCCGCGCCGACCAGGTGATCGTGGTCCGGGGGCGTGTCCAGGCCGGTCGCAACGGGCGGACCGCCGCCGCCCCCGCTCCCGCCCAGAACGGCGCCGCCGCCGTGGAGGAGGATGAGCACGCGGACTCCGAGCAGGTCAGCGTCATCGCGGAGCAGGTGTACGGTCTGGATGACGTCCGCCTCGCCGCGTGGCGTCGCAACAGCCGGGTGCGCCTGCGGCTCTCCGCCGGGCAGGAGCACCTCCTTGCCCCGCTGCATGCGCTCCTCGCCCGCCACCGTGGCGATGCGCCGGTGACCATCCAGGTGCAGGGATCCAGGTCGGTGGACGAGATCGCCCTGCCCGCCGAATGGTCGGTGGAGCCGGGCCCCCCCCTGGAGCGGGCCGTCGAGTCGCTGCTCGGCGATTCCGCCTACCGGGTGGAGGTCGAGCGCCAGCGCGCTCCCGAACGCGAGACCGCCCGCCGCCGCTGAGGCCCGCACGGGCCGCCGGACGGCCGCGTTAGAGGAGACCGACCAGCCAGTCGAGCGCGAACTTGGCGATCAGGAAGACCACGAGGTAGGCGACGAAGGCGACCAGGGCCTCGAGGTCGATCGACGAGTGGCTGGTGACGACGCCGTCAAAGGGTTGGACGAACGGCTTGGCCATCGCCTTGATCCCCCGCGTCAGCGGGTGCCAGGGGTCCGCGTGGAAGAGGGAGAGGAGGAAGCGGAGCAGGACGAGGACGGCCACCAGGATGATCAGGGTGAGCACGAGCTGCCTGATCGCACCCACCACGATGACCCCGACCGACACCCCGCTGAAGACGTCCGCGGAGAGCCCGAAGCAGATCTCGGCCGCCACCTCGAGGACGATGATGGCGAGCACCGGGGAGATGTCGAGCATCCCGCCGAAGGTCGGCAGCAGTCCGCGGAACGGGGCCAGGATGGGGTCGGCGATGGCCCGGATCAGCCGCACCAGGGGGTGAAACGGGTTGACCCCCGGGAGCCAGGAGAGCAGCACACGGATCAGGACGACGAACGTCAGGACCTCAAAGACGATCCCGAGAACCTGAAGGATGTCGCTGGCCAGCACGGGCCCGAGTATAGGCGGGGGTCAGCCGCCAAGGGTCCAGTTCGTGATCGGGGAGCTGCTCCCGCCCGCGTAGGTGATGGTGCCGCTGCCGGACTGGTCGAGGGTGAGCTGTGCGAGCGACGCACCGGCTGCCGTGGCCACGGTTCCGGTGAGCTGTGTGGTGCTCCCCAGGGTGAGGGAGCAGACCGTCCCATCCGTCGAATCAGTGACCGTCCACCCCGTCGGCGCCGGGGAGAAGAGGGCGAAGAGCGCTGCGTGACCGGATGTCGCATTGTCCGGCATGGCAGTTCCCTGCCCACCGATGGCGAAGGTGGTCGATGTCGGGGTGGTGATCGACAGGGCGCCGAGCGCTCCTTTCTCGGAGGTCGATTGCGTACCCGTGAAGGCGACGCTGTAGTCGTCTTCGCCGCCGCCGGCGATCGGGGTCAGGGTGATGGTGAGCGGGGCGACCGAGGCGAGGGACAGCCCGAGCGCCGGGAAGGGCTGGGCGACGGCGCCGCCGCAGACGAACGGTGCGATCTGGTCGCTGCTGGCGGGGATGACACACTCGAGACCGAGGCTCACCGCCGGCGCGCCGTCCTGTGCGTTGAACGTGCCCGTGCCGTCCACGGTCGTGGTCTCGATTGCAGTGGAAACTCCGGCGAGGATCACGCTCTCGCTGAGATGCAGGGCTCCGAGGGTTGCGCCGCCAGGTCCGAGATAGGTGGCCGTCTCGGTGATCGAGATGGTGCTGGTCGCCGCGGTCGCGGTGAGCTGTGCCGCGGCCTCGATGTACGGCTGCGCGCAGCTGCCGTCGTAGTACACGTCGACGCTCACGGTGACGACGCCACCTGTGGTGGACTTCTGCAGCACCTTCGACGACCCCGTCCCCGCTTCGAGGGCGCTGCATGAGGTCGAGCCGAGCAGCGCGGCCGACAGCACCGTCACCTGGCTCTGAACCACGTTGGAGGCGAGCCCGATGCCGAGGGCCTGCTGGACGAGGAGGCGGGCCTCGACGGCGGAGGCGGCGACACCCGGGGTGGCGGTGGCGGTCGGGCTGGCTGTTGCCTTGCGCGACGGCGAGCTGGCGCTGGTGGTGCCGCAGGCCGCCGCGAGAGCACAGAGGAGGAAGGTCGCGGCGGCGCGGAGGCGGTGACGTGGCTCTGGCCGGGAGAGGCGACGCGGGACGGCGGGACGCGGAACCATCTGCCGCTGGCGCCTCAATCCGTGGTGACCGGCTCTGCTTCCGCGTCGGAGGGCAAGGCCTCCGACGGGGAGTCCGGCTCCGCATCGGCGGAGGCCCCGTCCAGCAGCGAATCCGGAGCGCGCCCCGAGCTCCCCTCGGTACGGCGCCAGAGGATCGCCAGCAGCGGCATGCCCACGACCAGGGTCGCGATCGCCGTCAGCTGCAGCTCCTTGAGGCCGAAGGCGATGATCGGCTCGGTCTGGCGCAGGAAGTCGAGGAGGAGCTGGCTCACCGAGTAGAGCCCCACGTAGGTGAGGATCACCACTCCGGGCCGGACGCCGCGCCGGCGCACCCCGAGCAGGATGAGCAGGATGACCAGGGTGCCCAGCGCCTCGTAGGCGGCGGCGGGCTGGTAGCCGACGCCGAGCCGGTACCCGGCCTGGAGAACGGCGTCAGGGTTGGTGTAGGCGGTCGCCCAGGGGAGGTTGCTCGGGCCGCCGAGGATGTCGCCGTTGATGATGTTGCCGATCCGGCCGATCGGCTGGCCCACCACGGCGAAGAAGGCGCCCGCATCCAGGAGGACCCAGATCGGCAGCTTCCACCGCCGGCCGAGGATGACCAGGGTCGCGAGGCCCCCGATGATCGCGCCGTAGAAGGCCATCCCCCCGTTCCACACTGCGATCACGTCGACCACGCTGTGCATCAGGTCGAGGTTCTGGACGTCGTAGTAGAGCCGCGCGCCGATCAGACCGAAGAGGATCGTCCAGCCGGTGAGCCGCTCCAGGTGGTCCTCCCGGATGCCCCGTGAGATGGCGTGGGGACGGGCGCCCAGGTAGTAGGCGGCCACGAAGGCCACCACGTACATGATCCCGTACCAGTGGACGGCCAGAGAGCCGATCTTGAAGGCGATCGGGTCGATGCCGATGGTGATGGTCGCGAGCATGGTCAGCCATCATGCGACGCCGGACCCGCGTCGCGCACGTCGAGGAGGCGGTAGCCCCGCTTGGACCCCATCCGGAGGACGTCGAAGCCAAGGCTCCGCAGCCTCTCGGCGAGCGAATCCGCGCCGAGGTGGCGCTGGACCACCAGGTAGGCGTGGCCGCCGGGCGCCAGGCGGCCCAGCCAGGTCGTGAGGAGCTCCAGGAGCTGCTGCCGGCCGACGCGGATGGGAGGGTTGGTGTAGATCGCATCGAACCGGAGGTCCGCATCCACCTCGTCGGGCCGCCCCACCTCGATCCTCTCCACCCCGTTCGCGGTCGCATTGGCACGGGTCAGCTCCAGGGCCCGGCTGTTGACGTCAACGGCGATAACGCGGGCCCGGGGGCTTCGGCGGGCCATCGCGATCGCGACCACCCCGTGGCCGCAGCCGAGATCCAGGAGCGTGGCGCCCTCCGGGGGTGCGGGGACGCCCTGGAGGAGGACGGCGGTGCCCGGGTCGAGGCCGGCGAGGCTGAAGACGCCCCGATCGGTGCGCAGCTCGATGCTCTGGTCCGGGAGGCGGACGGTCAGGTTGCGCGGGCGCGTCGCGACCGCCGGTTCAGCGCTGAAGTAGTGCTCGGTGGGGGGGTGGCGATCCGCCATCGGGCCGGCGGGGATCAGCGGTGGCGGGAGGGGAGCGAGAAGCTCCGGGCCACGGCCGCGACCGCGTTGAGGTAGGCGGCGCGGGTCCGCGGGCGCAGGTCTTCGACCTCCACCTCGAGGCCCTCGGCGAGGTGGGCGTCCCAGGGCACCATGACCACCGCCCGGCAGCGCTTGGTGAAATGGTCGACCACCTGCTTCAGCTCGCGCCCGCCGTTCCCGCGGACCTGGTTGATCACCACCACGGCGTCGGAGACGAGATCGTGGTAGCCGTGCTCGTCGAGCCAGTCGAGGGTCAGGCTCGAGGCCCGCGAGGCGTCGATGCCGGGGGCTGCGCAGACCACGATCTGGTCGGCCATCCGGAGGATGCCCTGCGTGGCCGAGTCGAGGATGCCGGTGCCCGTGTCCATCAGGATCAGGTTGTAGTGGTGCTCCAGGACGTTGAGCACCTGGCGATACTCGGGCTCGCCCAGGGCGACGCTGATGGTCGGGTCGTCGTCGGAGGCGAGCACCTCGAGCCGCGTCGACGACTGGCTTGTGAAGCTGCGCATGTCGCTGTAGCGGCGGAGGCGCTCCGAGGCGCGGAGCAGCTGGGTCACCGTGGCCTCGGTCTCGCGATGGACGCGGTAGGCGAGCGACCCGGCATCCGGGTTGGCGTCGAGGGCGATCACCCGATCCCTCCGGTAGAGGGAGAAGGTGTGGCCCAGCATCAGGGTGGTCGTGGTCTTCCCGATCCCGCCCTTCCGCGAGACGATGGCCACCCGGCGGCAGGTCGCGATCGGCGTGGTCGCGGTGACGACCAGCTCGCGTTCGCGCCGCTCGGACCGGCCCGGGCCGGGCTTGATCATCCCGAACGAGAGGGAGCGGACCGCCTGGCGCACGCCCCGCGTGGCCGGCTTGACCTTCATCGGCCCCCTCACCCGTTCGGTGGAGAAGTCCTGTGCGGTGCGAGGAGGTGTCGGAGCCGGCCGGCCCGCCGTCTCGCTCTCCGGGTCGGGCCCGAGCGATGCCAGGCGGCCGACGGTGCGGTTCGGGGCGGGGCGCTGCGGCGAGGCGAGTGCCGGCTCGGGGAGTGGTCTCCACCCACCGGGCGGGTCTCCGGGTTGAGGCGCGCCCCCGTGGCGTCGTGCGCCGTTGGTGTCCGGCCGCCGGGGGGCGGCGGCGGAGCCGCCGTTGCCGGTGGAGCCGCCGGGGGGCGGAGGCGTTGCCGCCAACCCGGGCCGGGGCCCGCCGTCGGAGAGTGGAAGGGGCTGGCCGGGGAGATAGGTCGCTCCTCCCGGCGCCCTGGGGGCGGTCGCGGTCTCAGGCGGCGGTGCGGGCCGGGTCAGCGCCTGCGAGGACGCGGCATTACCGGAAGCCGAGACCCCATTGGGGGGCGGCAGGGGCCGTCCCGGAACCACCGGGGGCGGTATCGAGACGTCGAAGGCCGGGGCGGCGTGGGACGGCCGCACGGGCCGATCGGAGGTGGCCCACGCCGGCCGGGAGAGGATCGGTCCCCGGGAGCCGGCGTCGACGCCGAAGCCCGAGAACAGCTCCGGGGAGCCGTTGGGCGCCTGCACCGGGCGGGCCGGGTCGTGGGACGGCGGCCGCGAGATGGCGTATCCGAGTGCGCCATTGGGCGATTGCGGCGGGTGCGCGAGGCCAGAGGATGGCGCCGGCCCGATGCCGGAGCCGATCGATCCGTTGCCGCTCTGCGGCGGGCGCAGGGCCCCGGTGCCCTGGGGAGGCATCGGATGGGATGGGCGCCCCCCGGCGGTTGGCGTCATCGTCGCCGGCTGGAACTGGCCATCGGCGGTCTGGAGGTGACGGGCGGGTGGAGCCGGAGGCGCGAACCTCCCCCCGGGGCCGTTTGCCGGAGGAGCCCCCGGAATCCCGACGCCGTCGGTCCGGGGCGCCTCGTATGCCGCGGGTCCCGTCGGGGCGGGCTGGCCCGGTGGCCGGCTCGCGCGCCCGACGATGTCGACAGGCGGTTGCGCTGCGGTACCACCTGGCCTCTGGTGGGCCACTGGCACCGTGAGGCCGCCCTCTTCCCCTATTTGATCGGTCAACACCTCTCCCGCTGCACGTCCCCGCGGCTGCAATCGACCTGATGACGGGTATGGCAGCCCGCCGCAGAGACTGGGTGCCCAGCCTACGCCCTTCGACGGGAAATGGGCACCCCGCCCGCTGAGCGGCACAATCCCTCCCATGTCTGCCCAGAACCGCCCGATCGTCCTGGTCGGCCTCATGGGCTCCGGCAAGACCACGGTCGGGTCGGCGCTCGCCGGTCGCCTGCGCCGGTCCCTGTGGGACGGTGACGCCAAGCTCCTCGAGGTGACCGGGATGACGCCTGCCGCGCTCGGGGCGGAGCGGGGTCCGGCCGTCCTGCACGGTCTGGAGCTCGAGGTTCTGTCGATGGGGCTGGCCCACCAGCCGGCGCCGGTCGTGGCTGCGGCCGCCTCGGTCGGGCTCGACCCCCGACTCCCCAGCCTGCTCCTCGAGGCGTGGACGGTCTGGCTTCGGGTCGAGCTGACCCACCTCGTCTCACGCCTGCAGCACGACGAGGGCCACCGGCCCCTGTCCGGCGGGGACCTCCTGGCGACCCTGCGCGAGATGGCGCGGGTGCGCGACCCGCTCTACGCGCAGGTGGCGGACCTGACCCTGGAGGCGACCGGGACCCCGCCGGCCGCGCTCGTTCAGCGGATCGTCGACGCGCTGCCCTTCCCCGACGCTTAACCGCGGGGCCGCCAGTCGTTCACGGGCGATCCCGCATCGTGTGGGGTGCGGCGGGACGGGAGATCGTCCCCCGGCTCACCTCGAAACCCCACCTCCGTGCGCGCCCGGGCCGGCCTGCCGGCCCGGGCTGTCGCGCATCCAGCGGTGTGCGTGGGGTTGCACGGTTGCCGCGCCGCCATCCCGGTCGCGCGCTTTCCGGCGCATGGCCCTTGGCGCCCGGCCGACGTGCGCAGCTGTGACGGTCCGGTGACGCCGCCGTCAGCCGGGTTCGGGAGCCGGCGAATAGGCTCTGCGTGGGGTTTGGAGGCGAGCCCGGCCCCCCATTGAGGCAGATGTCGTTGGACCTGTTCCGGAGCGGACGCCCCCGGCTGTCTCGCGGAGCTCGGCGGATCGCCGGCGGCTTCGCGGGCTGGCTGCTGCGCGCTCTCTCGCGCCCCCTGATCGCACCGGCTCTGGCGGCCTTCATGGTCGCCGTCTCGGCCGGCTTCGCGCTCCACGGCCTCCTCACCCCGCTGCGCACCGACTACATCGCCATGTTGAGCGGCGCCCGGGTGCTCGGGGACGGAGGCTGCCTCTACTGCCACGCGGCCCAGTTGCAGGCCCAGGGGGTGCTCCTCGGCCACCCGCACCCGGCGTACGACCCCTTCCTGGAGACCCCATTGGTGGCCCTCATCTACCGGCCCCTGCTCGCGCTGCCGGCTGCCGCGGGCTTCGCCGTGTTCCTCGCCGTTTCGGCCGCCTGCGTCGGGCCGGCCGGCCTCCTTCTCTGGCGGAGGATGGGGCTGGCGGCCCACGGCACCCGGGGTCTCCTGCTCCTCGCCCTGGCGCTCGCCTCCGTCCCGGCGGCGTGGAACTACCGGCTGGGTCAGATCGACGCTCTGTTCGTGCTCCCCCTGGTGGCGGGGACGGTGCTGCTCGCGACCCACAGGCGGTTCGCCGCGGGATTGCTGCTCTCCCTGCTGCTGCTCAAGCCCCAGACCATCTGGCTGCTGCCGGTCGCCCTCCTGGTGGCGGGGGAGTGGCAGGTGGTGGTGGGGATGGCGGCGGGGGCGGCCTGCCTGGCGGGAGGCTCGCTCTGGCTCGTCGGGCCGGGCGGGCTCGGCCAGTGGATCACGCTCCTCGGGTCTGCGGGACCGGCCGTCGCCACCAGCGACGGCCTACCCGGGGCGATCGCCAGCCTCGGAGGCAACGGAGCCGGCTTCGCCGCCGCGGTGGCGCTGGGGCTCCTTGCGTGTGGCTGGATGCTCTGGCAACGGCGCACCCTCACCGACCGGCCCCTCCAGGTCGTGGCGCTGGCCATCGCCGCCTCCCTCCTGCTGGCCCCCCACGTCTACGCCTACGACCTCATCGTGGCGGTGGTGCCCGTGGTCGTCATAGCTCAGCGGGACCTGGCAGCCGCACTCGCAGCGGCGCTGCTGCTCAACGCCGCCCACCTCGTCGACACCTTCTTCATCATCTCCGGCCCGCACGTGGCCGCCCTCGCCCTCGGCGTCATCGTCGCCCTGGTGATCCTTCAGCGCCCGGGTGGCGCGGAGCATCCGGTCGGACGACCGGCGCGCGCTCAGCTCTCGGTGGCGAAGCCCACGACGACCGGAGCGTGATCCGAGGGCGCCGTGCCCTTGCGCGCCTCCCGGTCGATGTACGCGTCGGTCACCCGTGAGGCCGGCGCCCGGCTGAGCAGGACGAGATCGATGCGCATCCCCATCCCCTTGTGGAACATGCCGGCCCGGTAGTCCCAGTACGAGAACGGCCGCCCCTTGAGGGCGCGGGGTGGGACGTCGGTCAGACCGAGGTCCAGGAGCTCCGTCAGAGCTGCCCGCTCCGGAACGCTGACATGCGTCGACCCGACGAACTCCGCCGGGTCCCAGACGTCCTCATCGCTGGGCGCGATGTTGAAGTCGCCGCAGACCGCCAGCTGGTGGCCGGCACCGAGCTCGCTGCGGAGCGCGTCGCGCAGGGCGGCCAGCCAGGCGAGCTTGTAGGCGTAATGCGGATGCTCCAGCTCCCGCCCGTTGGGGACGTAGATCGACCAGACCCGCACCCGCCCACAGGTGGCGGACACGGCTCGCGCCTCCACCTCTGGGAAGCCGGGCTCACCGGCGAACCCCGCCGTCACCGCCTCGAGCCCCAGCCGGGAGAGGATGGCGACCCCGTTCCAGCGGCCGCTGCCGTTGGCGGCCACCTCGTAGCCGAGCGCCGCGACCTCCGCGGTGGGAAAGGCGCCGTCGGCGACCTTCGTCTCCTGGAGGCAGAGGACGTCGGGACGGGTGGCGTCCAGCCATTCGAGCAGGCGCGGCAGCCGCGCCATGATCGAGTTCACATTCCAGGTCGCCAGCAGCACCGCCTGAGGATGGGGAGTCGGAGGGCGCCGCGTCAAGGACTCCGCTGCAGCACGGCCTCCACGCCCGGCCCCCTCAGGCTTCGTCCCGGGCTCTGCTACCGTTGCCTGATGCCCTTCGGGCTGGCGCTGCTTGCGGCCTTCGGATGCTCGGTGAGCACCGGGGTGGCGGCGGTGCTGCAGAAGGTCAGCGCCGATCAGGAAGAGCGCGCATCCTCGCTGCACATCGGGCTTCTGTGGAGGCTGCTCGACGACTGGCCGTACCTGCTCGGGCTCGCTCTCGACGGCGCCTCCTTCCTGCTCACCGTCGTAGCCGCGCAGAACCTACCCCTCTTCGTCGCCGAGCCGGTGATCGCCGTCAACGTGGTCATCACCGCCCTTCTCGAGCGCGTTCTCTTCCGGCGGCGGTTGCGAGGGGTGGCGTGGGTGGCGATCGTGGGCATCCTGCTCGGACTCTCCCTGCTCGCCCTCTCCGGGGGGCCCGAAAGGGCCCGCACCGCTGCAGCCGCGATGCGCTGGGCGGTGATCCTGCTGCCCCTGGGGGTCGCCGCAGCCGGTGGCGTCGTGGCCGGGCGCAACCGTCACAGCGCCACCGTCGCGCTCGGCGTCCTCGCCGGGGTCGCCTTCGGCGGCACCGCCATCGCGGGCCGCATGCTGGTCGTCCCCCATCCCTTCTGGCAGCTCCTGCTCAATCCCCTGGTGTGGTCGATGCTGGCCTACGGGTTGGTCGGGCTCCTGCTCTTCACCATCGCATTGCAGCGCAGCCACGCGAGCGTGGTCGGCGCCTCGACGACCGCGGCACAGTCGATCGTCCCGATCGTGGTCGGCATCGCCTTCCTGGGCGACAGTCCGAGGAACGGTGCCTGGGCCGTGGCGGTTGCCGGCATGGTGCTGACCCTCGCGGGCACGCTGGCGATCGCCGTCACCCAGGTCGTGCCGGACCTCCCCGGGTCGGCACCGGCGCCCGGGTCGCTCGCACCGCCCGGCTGACCACCTCGCCACGGGCGGACGCCCGCCCCGCGGATACGCGACGCGTGCCTGGCGCCCCGTGCCGCGGGTGGTGTGCCGAGGGTGGGAGTCGAACCCACACGGGGTTGCCCCCGGCGGTTTTTGAGACCGCTGCGTCTGCCATTCCGCCACCCCGGCGTCGCGTGGGCTAGCTTCTCACGTCCTCGCCGGCTGCCGGCAGCCGCCAGCCGCCGCCGTCCGGCCGCCTGGCTCCGCTATACCTGGGGCCGGCACCCATCGAACCACACCCTCAGGGGAGGAGAGACCATGACCGACCAACCCCACCCGACTCTCACCGATGACCAGGTTGCCCTGCTCCGGGACAAGGTGCTCGCCCACGTCGCCACCGTGATGCCCGACGGCTCCCCGCACGTGACCCCGGTCTGGGTCGACACCGACGGCGAGGCCGTCCTCTTCAACACCGCCAAGGGCCGGCTCAAATACCGCAACCTGAGCCGCGATCCGCGGGTCGCCATCTCGGTCTCGGCCAAGGACAACGACTACCGCACGGTGGTACTGCGGGGTCGGGCCGAGTTCATCGAGGAGGGCGCCGATGCCCACATCGACCGGCTGGCCAAGAAGTACCTCGGCGCCGACAGCTACCCGGGCCGGAAGCCGGGAGAGGTGAGGGTCACGGTCCGGGTGGTTCCCCAGACCATCTTCCGCCGGGGCTGAGGCGCCGGCGTCGCCGCCTGGCACAATCAGGTTGCCATGGCAGATCCCCTTCCCGTCCGCACCCCTTTCCCGCGCGCCTCCCTGGGCGACGCGCCGCTCGCCTTTGACTACGACGACATCAGCCTGGTGCCGCGGCACGCCTCCAGCCTTCCCCATCGCTCGGACGCGCGTCCGGCCGTCAGTCTCGGGGCCATCTCGCTCGAGGTGCCGATCCTCGCCTCCCCCATGCCCGACGTCTGCGGGCCGCAGATGTGTGAGGCGCTGGCGGAGGCCGGCGCCTTCGGTATCCTCCACCGCTTCCAGAGCGTCGACGAGGAGGTGGAGGAGTTCCGGAAGACCAGCCGCNNCGCGAGCGGTTCGATGCCCTGGTCGAGGCCGGCTGCCGGACCATCTGCCTGGACACCGCCAACGGCGCCCACCACCAGGTCGGGATCGCCCTGACCTGGGCCCGCGAGCGCCGCGACGACGTCACCCTCATCGCCGGCAACGTCGCCTCGGCCGAGGCCTTCACCTGGCTGGAGGACCGCGGTGCGGACGCCGTCCGGGTGGGCATCGCGGGCGGTGCGGTCTGCGAGACCCGCACCGAGACCGGCGTCTTCGTGCCCACCCCGTACACCGTCGCCGAGGTGGCGCAGGTGCGCCGGCGCGCGCTCATCGTCGGGGACAGCGGGGTGCGCAGCCCCTCCGATCTCTGCAAGCTGCTCGCTCTCGGCGCCGACCTGGTGATGGTCGGATCAGCCCTGGCGGGCACCGGTGAGGCGCCCGGCCGAGTGATCATGCTGGACGGCAAGAAGTACAAGATCATGCGCGGCGCAGCCTCCTTCTCGGTGCAGCAGCAGGCCGGTCGCGACGACCCCGAGTACGTCGAGGGAGCCGAGACCATGGTCCCCTACAAGGGCCACGTGAGCGGGGTGATCTCCCGTTACCTCGCCGGGTTGCGCAGCTCGATGTCGTACATGAACGCGCGCACCCTGGCCGAGTACCGGGCTAACGTCGACTTCGTTCGCCTGCGCTGACCGCGCGGTCTCGCTGAACCGTCCCGCGAGCGCATGCCCGCGCTGATCCGGCTCACCGCGCCTGGCGCGGGCGGTCCCCTCCCCGGAGGGCGGGCCAGGACGCCGCTGCCACCGCGTCGAGCCGCTTGACGAGGTCGACGACCGTCTCGTTGCCGCTCTGGCCCTCGCCGTCGAAGCCGGGCTCAGTGGTCGCGTGGCGGTGCACCGGCACCCCCGCATCGACATAGCCGCGACGGGTGTAGAGGCGGCGGGCGGCGGCGTTGCCGGTGCTCACCGCGAGGCTCACGCCCCGGTCGCCGCGCGCCGCGGCGGCGCTCTCGGCCGCCTCCAGGAGCCCGGTCCCGATCCCCCGGTTGCGCCACTCCGGGAGGACGAAGACGTCCTCGATGTAGGGCAGCGAGTCCACAACCCCCGCCACCGCGAGGGCGGACGGCCGCCGGCGGTGGAGGAGGGCCTGGCCCACCGGGGTTCCACCCTCCCAGGCCACCAGGTAGAGGCACTCGTCGCGCCGCTGCCGCTCCAGCCGGTCGGCGACCACGACCCGATGGCGGAGCGTGGCGGCCACCGCGGCGGCCTCCTCGGGGCGGAGCAGGCGCACGTCCATCGCCCCACTCTGACACAGGTCCTCCGGGGGTCAGGTCTCCCGGGGCTGCTCTGCCGGCGCCGGAACGCGGGAATCCCCAGGGAGGGGCCCTGTCTGCCCCTTCGGGAACCGGGCCTCCGATCTGCGCGTATGTTGGGGAGATGGACGACGAGGCGCTCCTCGACCGCTGCCGTCGGGGTGACCGGGACGCCTTCACGCCGCTCGTCCATCGTTACCAGGACGAGCTGTACACCATGGCCCTTCGACTCACAGGCAACCCCGCCGACGCCGCCGACGTGGTTCAGGAGACGTTCACCCGCGCCTTCCGCAGCCTGCCGAAGCTCCGCGGCGCGACCGTGAGGGCGTGGCTCTTCCGGGTCGCCGTCAACTGCTCACACGACATCCATCGCCAGCGCAGCCGGCGGCCCACCGACCCCCTGGAGGACACCGAGGGGCGGGTGGTCGACCTCCCCGACCCCGGGCTCGGCCCCGAGGCCACCGCCATCCAGCGCGAGCGGGCCGACGCCATCCGCGTCGCCCTGCTTGCCCTCCCTCACGACTTCCGGGTCGCGGTCGTCCTCCGCGACGTCAACCAGCTCTCCTACGAGGAGATGGCGGAGGCCCTGAGCGTCCCGCTGGGAACGGTGAAGTCGCGGATCTCCCGGGCCCGGGGCCTGCTCGCGGCAGCTCTCCGCCAGTCGCCCGCCGTCTTCCCCCGCGCGGAGGAGGCGTGGTGAGCGGTCACGTCGACTCCCTCCTCTCGGCCGCCTACGACGGCGAGCTGCGCCCGGACGCGCGGGCGGCCTTTGATCGCCATCTGGCCGAATGCACCGCGTGCGCCGCCGCCTTCGCCGAGCTGACCACGGCTGTGGACGTCCTCCGGGAGCAGCCCACCGCGCGCATGCCGCACCCGGTCCGCCTCCCCGAGGGGTCGCCGCTGCCGGAGCGGCGGTGGTTCGAGGTGCCTGCCCGGCTTTCCCAGGGACGCCGCCTGCTGACGGGCCTGACGGCGGCCGGGCTGGTGGCGGCGGCTGCGGTGGCAGCCGTGGTCGTGGTCGGGCACCTCAACTCCGGAACCGTCGTCCGGTCATCGTCGAGTTCCGGCATGAGCAGCGGGTTCGCCCTTGCGCCGGCGCATGCGCCAGACGTCGGGAGCGCGCCCGCCGGTAACGCCTCCACCGGGACCTGCACGAGTGGGTGCGCCCTCCTGCCGGAGGTGGTCGTCCCCTCGGCCTCCGCTGCCTGCGCCTCCACGACCCTGAAGATCAGCGCGGCCTCCGCCGCACAGATCCCGGACGGCTTCAACAACCGGGTCTCCCAGGATGATTCGTTCACCGACGTCGTCCTCGCGGCGCCGTCCTTCGACTACACCCCGGGGGCGACCATCGATGTCTATGCGCGCATCATCGATGATGCCAGCGGAGTCGTTTCCCTCCCCTGCACGGTGCTTGCGGGGCCCGAGTCGAGCGGGTCCGGCGCGGCGTTCGAGGCGCCGCCCACCGCGACCGCCGCCACCCCTGCCGGAGCGCTGACCGTCGACGGTCAGCCGGTGCTCAAGGTCGTCCTCCCCTCGACCGCGACCGCGGGCCAGATCTACCAGATCGTGATCGACGTGCCTGCGGGCGCCGGGGGTCCCCAGGCGTGGCAGGCGTCCATCCCGATCCAGGTGACCTGAGGCTCCGTCTCCCGCGCGCGGCGCGCAGACTCCAGGGCCATGCCCTCCCGCCGCGCCAGCCTCGGACTCCTGCTCCTGATCCTGGCCGGTTGCGCATCGCCGTTCGCCGGCACCCCCTCCTCGGCGCCACCCGAGGGGCTGGTGGTGGTCACCGCCGGGGGGACCGCGCTCGACGACGGCACCGATGACGTTCCCCCGACCTTGGAGCTCGGCCTCGAGGGCTCCGGGGTCACCCCCTCCATGGTCTCCGCCAGCCTCGATGGCCACCCTCTCACCCTGACCAGCTCGTCCCGCGGGGTCACCGCCAGCGTCGCCCCCATGGCCTACGCCAGCGAGCATCAGCTGGTGATCGACGTCGCCGGCCGTCCCCAGGAGGAGATCGGCTTCCAGGTGGTCGATGAGACCGGGGTGAGTGCGGCCGCCTGGCGGGGCACGTCAGGGCAGGTCGTCTGCCAGGTGGTCTTTGAACGGGCCCCGGACCGCGCCGCCCTCGCCGCCGCGCTTCCCCAGGCTCAGTTCCAATGGACCGACGGCACCCACCTGAGCCTCGCCTGGGCGATTCCCCCTCCCTCCCTCGCCATCCCCGCCGGGCTGGCGGCGGCGCGCGGGTCGGTGCTGGACGGCCCGCTGACGCTCTCGCTCACCGGGCTCACGACCGGGCATCTACGGCGGGCCACGGTGCCCGCGGCCGCCCCGGCTCCGGCCGGTCTCAAGGTGACCCTCTGGACCATCGACGACGCCGCCTCGAACGGGTCGGCCCAGGCGCACGCGGCGGCCACGGCCGTGCTCAGCCCCACGGGCTGGGAGGCTCAGGCCGACGGCAGCCTGCAGGGCTCGCCGGACCCGGCGACGCTGGTGACGGCGCAAGCGGCGGGACGGCCGGTGTGGGCACTCCTCGCCAACGACAAGATCGGCGCCGCCGGCACCGACCAGCTGCTCAATAGCCCCACAGCCCAGAGCGCCCTGGTCGCGGCCGTTGCCGCCGGTGTCCGGACCCTCCACCTGGCCGGCGTCAACCTCGACTTCGAGGACGTCCCCGGGAGCGACGAGGCCGCTCTCACCGCCTTCGCCGGCGCGCTCGCCACGGGCCTCCACGCCGAGGACGCCGGCCTCTCGGTCGACGTCATCCCCCACACGGAGGCTGGTGTGAACTCCGCCTCAGCCGCCTACGACGACCCCGGCCTGGCGGCCGTCGCCGATCACCTGGTGGTGTTGGCCTACGACGAGCACACCGCCCCCGGTGATCCCGGGCCGGTCGCGGGGCTTGCCTGGCAGGCCGCGGAGCTCGCCGGCAGCCTCGTCGGGGTCGCCGCGGACAAGGTCATCCTGGGCATTCCGCTCTATGCCCGCTCCTGGTCCGGCGCCCAGGTCACCTCCGGCGGCTACGCCCCGCTGGTCGCCGACGCGCTCAGCGAGCCGGGGGTCGCCTACGACTACGACTTCGCGGACGCCACCCCCGAGCTGACCAGCGCTCCCGGCGGCGTGCCCACGCAGCTCTGGTTTGACGACGCCGACAGCCTGCTCCGCAAGGTGGCCGCCGTCGGCCAGCTCGGGCTGGCGGGCATCGCCACCTGGCGCGCCGGGTTCGAGGATCCCGCCTTCTGGTCGGTGATCTGACCGGTCGCAGCCAGATCAGCGCTGCTTACGAGGATTCCTGGTTCGTCCCCAGGTCCGGCAGATTCAGCTCATTGACCCAATCACGGACCTTGGCCATCCGCTCATCGACCGCCTCGTCCACGTCCCCCGGCTCCCGATCGGCGTCCGGCTCGGGCAGGACCCCGGCCTTCTCGAGGACCTCCGGGTCCACGAAGATGCCCGCCCCCACCCGCACCGCCACGGCGATCGCGTCGCTGGGACGGGAGTCGATCTCCAGCCGGCGGGAATCCACCCGGGCCAGGATCCGGGCGTAGAAGACCTCGTTGGCGAGTGAGGTGACCACCACCCGCTCGACGCTGCAATCGACCGCCGAGAGGATGTTGGCGAGCAGGTCGTGGGTGATCGGGCGCTCCGGGGTGATCCCCGTGATCCGCAGCGCTATGGCGTTGGCCTCGTTGATGCCGATCCAGATCGGGAGGTAGCGCTCCGCCTCCTTCTCCTTGAGGATGACCACGTGCTGGCCGGTGGGCATGTGCACACGGATGCTGTCCACGGTCATCTCGATGAGCTCAGCCACGGGCCGATCATAGCGCCGCCCCCAGGCCGCCGCCCGGGAGGGCGGGGAGGCGAATACCATCAGAGCCGTGCCCACTGACGACGGATCCGGGGAGCGACCCACCCTGCTGCTCATCGACGGGCACGCGCTCGTCTACCGCGCCTTCTTCGCGATGCCGGCGCTCACCAACAGCCGGGGCGAGCTGACCAACGCCGCCTACGGCTTCACCTCGATGCTGCTCAAGGCGTTCACCGAGCACCAGCCGGGGTACGCGATCGCGGCCTTTGACCCGCCGGGGCCGACCTTCCGCCATGAGGAGATGGCCGGATACAAGGCCCAGCGCCCGCCCATGCCCCAGGACCTCCGCCCCCAGGTCCAATGGGCGCGTGACGTCGTCGCCGTCCTCGGCATCCCGGAGGTCGAGATCCCCACCTTCGAGGCCGACGACGTGATCGGCTCGCTCTCCGTCAAGGCGGTGGCGGCCGGCCTGGACGTGATCATCGTCACCGGCGACATCGACGCCCTCCAGCTGGTCAACCCCCACGTGCGCGTGCTCATCAACCGCCGTGGGATCAGCGACACCGTGGTGTACGACGTCGACGCGGTGCGGGAGCGCTTCGGCTTCGATCCGCCGCTCCTCGTCGACTACAAGGCCCTGCAAGGCGACGCCAGCGACAACATCCCGGGCGTCCCGGGCGTCGGCGAGAAGACGGCCATGAACCTGATCCACGAGCATGGCCCACTGGAGGCGATCCTGGAGGCCGTTCCGGGGATGAAGCCCGGGCGTCTCCAGGCCAACCTCGCCGAGCACGCGGACCAGGCGCGGCTCAGCAAGCGCATGGCCACCATCCAGTGCGATCTCGACGTGCCCCTCGACCTGACCGGTGCCCGGGTGGGCGGCTACGACCAGCCCGCGGTGCACGCGCTCTTTGACCGCCTGGAGTTCCGCTCTCTCCTGCCCCGGCTCGGGGAGGCCCTCGGCTACGGCACGGCGCCGGTCACGGGCCCGCCCGGCCAGGTCGAGCTCAGCTTCGACGCGGCGCCGGAGACCCCGGCCGATGTGGTGGTCGTGGAGAGCGATGCCCAGTTCGCGGAGATGGCTCAATCGGTCAGCTCCGCGGGTCGCCTGGCCCTGCGCACGGTGACAGCCGGCCCGCCCCGCACCGGCACGCCGCTCGGGGCCGCCATCGCCCCGGTGGGGGTCACCCGCACCTGGTGGGTGCCCCTGGCCGAGCACCGGGCGGGGATCGTCTCCCTGCTCGGCGATGCGGCTCTCACCGTCGACGGCTACGACCTCAAGCGGGAGTGCCTCGTCTGGGGGCACGATCTGCGGGCGGCACTCGGCTTCGACACCATGCTCGGCGCCTACGTCGACAACCCGCGGGCGCGAGTCCTCTCCCTGACCGGGCTCGCGGCCGACCTCTGCGGCATTCACCTGGAGAGCGAGGATGAGCTGCTGGGCACCGGACGCGGGCGTCGCCGGATCGAGGAGCTGACGGCGGCGGAGCTGGCCACCTACTTCGGGCGCTGGGTCGGGCTGGTCGAGCCCGTCCGGGTCGTGCTCACCAAGCAGCTCACGGCCAGTGGCCTGCTACAGCTCCTCGACGAGCTGGAGCTGCCGCTCGTCCCCATCCTCGCCGAGATGGAGCGGGTGGGCATCCTCCTCGACCGCGATGCGCTGGTCGCCATCTCCGCCGAGATGCAGGCGCGAATCGGGGAGCTGGAGGACGAGGTCCATCATCGCGCCGGCCACCCCTTCAACCTCGGTAGCACCCAGCAGCTCGCCACCGTCCTCTACGACGAGCTGGGACTTGCCGCCGGGCGCAAGACCAAGTTTGGGCGGAGCACCGACGCCGACAGCCTGGAGGCGCTCCGGGAGGAGCACCCGGTGGTCGACCTGATGCTCGAATGGCGCCAGCTCACCAAGCTCAAGAGCACCTACGTGGACGCTCTCCCTCTCCTCTGCGACGAGGACGGCCGGGTGCACACCTCGTTCAACCAGGCGGTGGCGGCGACCGGTCGGCTGTCGTCGGCGGATCCCAACCTGCAGAACGTCCCCGTCCGCACCGAGTGGGGCCAGCGCATCCGGCGGGCGTTCGTCGCCGGCCCCGGACGGCTGCTGGTCTCGGCCGACTACTCCCAGGTCGAGCTCCGGGTGCTCGCCCATGTCACCGGCGAACAGGGGCTGATCGAGGCCTTCGCGCGCGGCGAGGACATCCACCGCCGCACCGCCGCCCAGGTCTACGGCATCGACCCCGAGGCGGTGACCCGCGACATGCGGCGGGTCGCCAAGGTGGTCAACTTCGGGGTGGTGTACGGGCTCTCCGACTTTGGCCTGGCCCGGGACACGGGGATGTCCAGGGAGGAGGCGGCGGTCTTCATCCGCTCGTACTTCGAGAGCTTCCCTGCGGTCACCCGCTGGCTGGAGCAGACCCGGATGCACGCCCGGGAGTGGGGGTGGGTGGAGACCTTCACCGGCCGCCGCCGCCACCTGCCCGACATCCGGGCCGCCAACCGCCAGATGCGGATGGCGGCCGAGCGGATGGCGGTCAACATGCCCATTCAGGGCGGTGCCGCCGAGATCATGAAGAAGGCGATGATCGACTGCGATCGGGCGCTCCGCGAGAGCGGCTCCCCGGCCCAGGTGCTCCTCCAGGTCCACGACGAGCTGGTGATCGAGGTGCCGCGCGACGACGTGCCGGCACTGATCCCCCTGGTCCGCAGCGCGATGGCCGACGCCTACCCGCTGGTCGTGCCCCTGGTGGTTGACGTCAAGATTGGCGACAACTGGCAGGAGATGACCCCGGTGGATGCAGCGGGCTGACCCCGTGACCGGCGGCGCCCACGTGGCACATCATCTTCGGGGGGACCGGCGTCGGACAGCTCTGCTGTCCGCGCCTCGTGCTCGGCGCGATTGCATCTCGCGCCTGTGCAAGCCCCCACTCAGACGACGTGCCCCGTGGGCTCACATCCGGTTTCCGCAGTTGAGCTCCGCGGGACGACGGACGGTCAATGCCTGAGCTTCCCGAGGTCGAGACGGTTGCTCGCGATCTGCGCTTGGAGCTCGTCGGGCGGCGCTTCGTCAGCGCCTGGGTGAGTCAGCCGGGTGTTCTCCGATTCCCGGACGCCGCGCGCTTCACCGCCGCCCTCGCCGGCCGGAGCGTCGGGGCGGTGGAGCGCCGGGGCAAGTACATCTTCTGCCGGCTCGACGGGGGCGAGGACCTGGTGGTCCATCTCGGGATGACCGGTCACCTGCGCGTGGTCGGCGGCGATGCCGAGGTCGTCAAGCACACCCATCTACGGGCGGGGCTGGACGATGGGCGAGAGTTGCGCTTCGACGACGCGCGTCGCTTCGGCCGCGTGATGCTCGGGACCCGGGCGCTGCTGGAGGAGCGGCGCGTGCTCCCGGCTCTGGGCGTCGAGCCCCTCTCCGACGACTTCACACCCGAGCGTCTCGACGGCCTGATGCGGCGCACCTCGCGGACGGTGAAGGCGGCGCTCCTCGACCAGTCCGGGATCGCCGGGTTGGGCAACATCTATGTCGACGAGGCCTGCCACCTGGCCGGGATCCGCCCGACCCGGCGGGCCCGGCGGCTCACCCGCAAGGAGCGAGCGGCGCTTCACGCGGCGATCCGCAGCGTGCTGACCAAGGCGGTCGCGAACCGCGGGACGACCGTCGACGACTACCGCGACCTCTGGGACGCACGCGGGTCACACCAGGAGGAGCTGCAGGTGTACGGCAGGGGAGGGGAGCCCTGCCTGCGTTGCGGCGCGATCCTGCGCCGGAGGGTCGTGGCGGGTCGGACGACCGTGTGCTGCACGAGCTGCCAGCGGTGAGCGGGCGCGTACGCGCCAATGGTGCACATCGTCTTCGGGGGGACAGGCGTCGGACAGCTCTGCTGTCCGCGCCTCGTGCTCGGCGGCGTTGCAACCGCCGCCTGCGCAAGCCCCCACTCAGACGACGTGCCCCATCGGCGCTGATCGTGCTGATCACGGCTTGTTGGCTGGTCGCGTGCGGTGGCTCGTCGCCGGCCACCCCCCGGACCCCTACGCCGTCCCGGTCACCGGCGGTCATCGTGACGGCGTCCCCGACCGCCACTCCCAGCGCATCCACCACCCCACTGGCGACCCTGGCCGGGTGCCCGGCGCCGGTGGCCCTCAGCCAGCTGCCCGTGCTCCACCAGTTCACCACGGACGCGGATGACGTCGCCTTCGACTCCGCTGGCAACATCTGGGTCTCGTCGCCGACTGCCGGGCGCATCGACGAGCTGGCCGCGGACGGGACGTCGATCACGAGCTTCGTGGATCGCAACGAGCCGGAGGGCCTGGTCCCGCTTCCCGACGGTGACGTGGTGGTGGCCGAGCAGGGGCCCAACCGTCTCGACGTGCTCACGCCCAGCACCGGGGCCCTGACCCCGCTGCTGGCCATCCCCAACTCCACGCGCAACGCGGGCATCGACGACATCGCCCTGAGCACTGACGGTGCGGAAATCCTCGTCCCCGACAGCCCGAGCGGCCGGCTGCTGGAGGTGCCGGTCGGCGGGGGGACGCTCACCTTGCTCGCGTCCGGCCTGGGCCGGCCCGTCGATGCCGAGCAGCTCGCCGACGGCGCCATCGTGGTCGCGGCGGAGAGCCATCCGGGATTGGTGGAGGTAACCGGAGGCGCGAACCAGGCCGTGGGCAGCTTGACCGACCTCGACGAGGCGATCCCCGACGACGGGCTGGTCTACGTCACCGATCTCGGCACTGACGAGGTGCTGGCCGTCGACCCCACCTCGGGCGCGAGCCACGTCCTGGTGACCGGGTCGCCGTCTCCTCAGGGGTTGGCCGCATTGCCCGACGGCAGCCTGCTGCTCGTCGACTCGACCAGGGAGGTGATCGTGACCCTCCCCCCGTGCGCCTGAGGGGACTTGTGGTCCGCCCCCCGAGCGGGCATGGTTAGGAGCGCGTGTACCCTTTTGAACGCTTCACCGAGGGAGCCAAGCAGGCCCTCGCCCTCGCTCAGGAGGAGGCCGAGCGTTCGCGCCAGTCATACATCGGCACCGAGCATCTCCTGCTCGGGTTGCTGCGGGAGGAGGAGGGCCTTGCCGCCCGGGCCCTCGGCAGCCTGGGGGTCGAGATCGGCGCGGTGCGCAGCACGATCCAATCGGCTCTGGGCGAGAACGAGCAGATCGTCATCCAGCAGATCATCCCGACCGCGCGGGTCAAGACGGTCATCGAGCTCGCCTTCCGGGAGGCACGCGGCCGGGGGGACGGCGCCGTGGGCACCGAGCACCTTCTCGTCGGCTTGCTGATCGAGGGGGAGGGCATCGCCGCCCACGTGCTCGAGAAACTGGGCGCGACGCTGGACAACGTCAGCGGCGAGATCGACCGGCTCCATCTGGAGATGGGGGCGGAGAGCGGGTCAGGTGAACCGCAGGGGTGGGGGTCCCTGAGAAGGACCTTCGGGCACACCGTGACCAGCGAGTTCTCGCCGAGTGTACCCACACCGCGGTTCGGCGGGACCTTCCCGTTCGGCCCTGACGACGTCAGGCGTGAGGCCGAGCGCCTTGCTGCCGGGCAGGACACGGTCGTCGGGCCCGAGCACGTGTTGCTCGCCGCGCTGGACACCGACCCGCTGGTGCGACGGATGCTCGAGGCGGCGGGCGTCGATGAGACCAAGGCCGCCGAGTTGCGGCGGATCGCCACCCCACCGGACAGCCTGCTGGAGCTGCGGCGAGCGGTGCACGCGAGGGCGATCGAGCTCGGCGACTTGCGCGACCTGCCGCGCGGTGCCACGCTGGCTCTTCTCTCTGATGAGTTGCGCGCCCGGGTTCACCCTCCGAGCGATGCCGAGAGCGAGGAGCTGCGCCGGCTCAAGGTCGACTTGAATGAGGCGGAGAGGCGTTGGCGTGCCGGCGAGGAGCCGGCCGCGGGCGAGTCAGAGCCCGGCTGATCAGGACGAGGGCAGTCCGTCCAGGAATGCGTTCTCCACGGCCGTGGAGCAGAAGTCGCTCGCCGTGACCCCCGCCGGCAGCCCAGACGCGTAGAAGTCCACGTCGTAGGAGTTCCCGGCCTTGCTCACGTGGAAGCTGCAGAGGTGGGCGCCCACGTGGTTGTCACCGTTGGTGACGGTGCCGCTCAGGGTGCTGTTCTGCGAGGCTACCGACTGCTTCACCAGGGCGATGCCGGCGCTGTCGCTCTGCACCACCACGGAGAGGGTGGCGGATCCGGCGCCTCCGGTCACGGTGATCGCGTCGGTGCCGCAGCCCGCGGCGAGCAGGCATGCGCCTCCCGCTACCCCTGCCAGGAGCCATCTGCCGGCCTTTCTCATGGCACCTCCCGCCGTGGGCGAGGGCGGTCGGGCCGCCCATAGGGTCGGGATTGTAGGGGGCCGCCGGGGCTCACCGGGCGGGGCGGGACGGCGGCGGGTCGGCGTGCCGGCGGGTCGGGGCGCCCAGCGACGTGAAGGGGTGCGAGGCGGGATTCGGTGGTGACGTGACGGGGCCTACACTCGATCGGTGCCCGACCTCCAGCTCACCTCCACCTTCGAGCCTGCCGGCGACCAGCCGCAGGCCATCGCCGGCCTGCTGGAGAGCCTTCGCCAGGGCAACCGTGAGCAGACCCTGCTCGGCGTCACCGGCTCCGGGAAGACCTTCACCGTCGCTCACCTCATCAACGAGCTGAAGCGTCCGACCCTGGTGCTGTCTCCCAACAAGACCCTGGCCGCCCAGCTCTGGGCCGAGTTCCGCGAGTTCTTCCCGCAGAACGCGGTCGAGTTCTTCGTCTCCTACTACGACTACTACCAGCCGGAGGCGTACATCGCGCGCACTGACACCTACATCGAGAAGGACTCATCTCGCAACGAGGAGATCGACCGGCTGCGCAACAGCGCCACCCGGGCCCTGCTCACCCGGCGGGACGTCATCGTGGTGGCCTCGGTATCCTGCATCTACGGGATCGGGTCTCCGGAGAACTACCTCGGCGAGTCGATCCGTGTCCGCGTCGGGGAGAGCTGGCGACGCGACATCCTGCTGCGCAAGCTCTCCGACCTCCAGTACAGCCGCAATGACACCGACTTCGGCCGCTCTCGCTTCCGGGTGAGGGGGGACGTGCTGGACATCCAGCCCGCCTACGAGGAGGTGGCCGTGCGGATCGAGCTGTACGGCGACGAGATCGAGTCGATCCGCGAGTTCGATCCCCTGACCGGGGAGGTGGTGGCCCGGCGGGACGACGTCGTCATCTTCCCCGCCTCGCACTACGTCACCCCCGCGGAGCAGATGAAGGCTGCTGTCGCGAGGATCGAGGCCGAGCTCGAGGGGCGGGTGACGGTGCTGGAGGCCAACGGCCGCTTGCTGGAGGCCCAGCGGCTGCGCCAGCGGACCGGCTTCGACGTCGAGATGATGCGGGAGACGGGCACCTGCGCCGGCATCGAGAACTACTCGCGACACTTGACCGGCCGCGCCGAGGGAGAGGCGCCGTACTGCCTGCTTGACTTCCTGCCCGCGGACGCCCTGATCGTCGTCGACGAGTCCCACGTCGCCGTGCCCCAGATCGACGGCATGTCCAAGGGCGATCGAGCTCGCAAGATCCCCCTGGTCGAGTACGGCTTCCGCCTCCCCTCGGCGCTGGACAACCGGCCGCTGACCTTCGCGGAATGGGATCAGAAGGTCGGCCAGGTCATCTACGTCAGCGCCACCCCGGGCCCGTACGAGGAGCAGCACTCGAGCTGCACCGTCGAGCAGATCAACCGTCCCACAGGCCTGGTCGACCCGACCCTGGAGATCAGGCCCAGCGAGGGCCAGATCGACGACCTCCTGGCCCAGGTCAGGCGTCGCATCGAGCGCGGCCACCGCTCACTGATCACCACCCTCACCAAGAAGATGGCCGAGGACCTCACCGACTACCTGCGCGAAGCTGGGGTGAGGACTCGCTACCTTCACAGCGACATCGAGACCATGGAGCGGGTCGAGATCATCCGCGACCTTCGGCTCGGGGTCTTCGACGTCCTGGTGGGCGTCAACCTGCTCCGCGAGGGTCTCGATCTCCCCGAGGTCGCCTTCATCGGCATCCTTGACGCCGACAAGGAGGGCTACCTGCGGGGCTTTCGCTCCCTGATCCAGACCATCGGCCGGGCCTCGCGGAATCTGGACGGCCACGTCGTCATGTACGCCGACGGCGTCAGCGACGCGATGCGCCGGGCCATCGCCGAGACCGATCGCCGCCGCGCCATCCAGGTGGCCTTCAACGACGCCCACGGGATCACCCCGCAGACCATCGTCAAGGCCGTGTACCAGATGGAGACCCATCGCGAGGAGCTCAGCACCGTCGCCGCGACCTTCCAGGAGCAGGCCGGCCTGCCGCCCGACGAGCTGCTCCGCCTCGCCAAGGACGTCGAGAAGGAGATGAAGCGGGCCGCCCGGGACCTGGAGTTCGAGCGCGCGGCCGAGCTTCGAGACCGGCTCACCGAGATCCGGCGCCGGCTGGAGGAGAGCGGTGGGGGTGACCCGGGCGCGGTGGGGGAGGGGATGGCGACGCCCGCCGGGGCGGGGTCCCCGCCTGGCGGAGAGCCGGCCCGCCCGCGTGCGGGAGCTGATCGCCCGGGCTCGCGCGGTGGTGGCCGTCGCGGCCGTCGCTGACCGCCCGGTTGAAGCAACCGGACCGTGACAGGGGCCGATCTCTGCGCACCGCGCCTCGTCACGATTCCGCCATTTGGCGGCGACGACCGTGGCTAGACTGGGAAACATCCCGGTGACGAGGGTGCAAGGAGAAGGTGTGAAGATCTGGAGACGACCGGCGTCGGTCGCCAGCGCGACGCACGCTCATGTGACCCCTCCCTTGACGTCGAGCCTGGTTTTGGACCTCGGTGACCAATACTGCTCGGCGCGCGGCTGCGCCCAGAAGACCGGGCTGGCCTGCAGCTACATCGACCGCAAGGAGCGCCCCTGTCCGACCGGCTGGTGCCCCGAGCATCGTTACGTCACCCAGGGGGCCGTCTTCTGCCCCTCTCACGGGCGGCTCCTCGACGGCACGGCCGACGAGTTTCGCGAGAGCGTGCGGGTGGATCTCGGCAACGTCGTGCCGGTGGTCCTCTCCTGGATCGCCCAGGAGGTCGACGGCGAGATCTCGGCGGCGATGCTCCAGCTGGCCCTGGAGTGGCACCAGGCGCTGGTGCTCGATCCCGTGCACTTCGGCCTCGTGGGGGTGCATCGGGTGCGCACCTGGGAGAGGGCCTGGAAGATCTGTGAAAACCTGGGGCCGACCCTTCGGGTGGCGATCGTCATCGAGGAGGCCGAGCCCGGCATCGTGGAGGCGCGCATCAATGCACGGCCGGTGCTGCGGCTGCTCGTGCCCTGGCACGAGAGCCACGGGTTTGGCGACCGACCGGTCACGGCCGATGCCGTCGGCGCGGCGATCCTCAACTTCCGGGAGCGGCTGCTCTCCGCCCTGATCCGTGGTATCGCCGAGTGGCGTCGGGACAACATCGGCAACCTCGAGTCGGACACGAGCCTCCGCGGCCTGGTCTGGCACACGCCCTCCGGCTCCCGGGGTTCGTCCCGCCACCACTGAACGGCGACTCCGCTCGCGGGCACCGTACGAGCGCACATCCGTTCGCTATACTGACCCGGCGATGAACTCTGCCAGCCGCGGTCAGGCGCCCCGGGCCTTTGTCTGCCGGTCCTGCGGCTGGACCAGCCCCAAGTGGCAGGGCCGCTGCGGAGGGTGCGAGGAGTGGAACACTCTGGCCGAGGCGGCTGGACGTCCCCGCACCGGTGGAGGCACGCGCCCACCGCTCCGGGCGGTCCCGCTCGGCGAGGTCGGGACCGGCCACGCAACCCGCCGCGCCACCGGGATGGGGGAGATGGACAGAGTGCTCGGGGGTGGCCTGGTTGAGGGCTCCCTGATCCTCCTCGGCGGTGACCCGGGCATCGGGAAGTCGACCCTGGCCCTCCAGCTCGGCCACGGAGTCGGCTCGGCGGACGCCCCGGCCCTCTACTGTGCCGGCGAGGAGTCGCCCGGCCAGCTGGCCCTCCGCGCGGCGCGGCTGGGCTGCCTCGACGATCGCGTGGTGGTTGTCGGCGAGACGACGGTCGCCGGGTGCGTGGAGGCGATCACCACCCTGCGCCCGCCCCTCGCCATCGTCGACTCGGTGCAGACCCTCCACGACCAGGACGTCCCCGGGCACCCCGGCAGCCCCTCCCAGGTTCGGGCGGCGGTGGCCCGGCTGATGGAGTGCGCAAAGGAGAGCGGCGTGCCCATCCTCCTGGTCGGACACGTCACCAAGGATGGCGCCATCGCCGGCCCCCGGACGCTGGAGCACATGGTCGACGTCGTCCTCTTCCTGGAGGGCGACCGCCACGGGGAAAACCGTCTCCTTCGTGGCCTCAAGAACCGCTTCGGCCCGGCTTCGGAGCTCGGCCTCTTCCGCCTCGCCGAGGGCGGCATGCTGGAGATCGGCAGCGCCGGGCGAGCCTTCCTCGACGAGCAGAGCCTGAGCATTCCCGGCAATGTCCTCACCGTGACCTCCGAGGGCTCCCGGGCCCTGGTGGTGGAGGTGCAGGCGCTGACCGTGCCAGTCGGCCACGCCATGACCCGGCGCACTGCCTGGGGGTTTGACCCGGCCCGGCTCAACCTGCTCGTCGCTGTCCTCCAGAGGCGGGCGCGGCTGCCCCTCGGCCAGCGCGACGTCTTCCTCAATTGCGCCGGTGGGGTGCGACTGGTCGAGCCGGGCGTCGACCTGGCCGCAGCTCTCGCCGTATGGGGCGCGGAGACCAATGCGGGATGGGACCCGGGCACCGTCGCCATCGGGGAGGTGGGTCTGGGCGGGGAGGTCCGCCGGGTGCGCTGTCTCGAAGCCCGTCTGGCCGAGGCGGCGGCACTCGGCATCCGCCGCGCCGTGGTCCCAGCTGGGCAGGAGGAGCAGGCTCCCCCTTCCATGGAGTGCCACCCGGTGAGCGATCTCCAGGGTGCCGCGCGGCTTCTGGTGGCCCTGCCCGGGCGCCCGCGAGCGGCCCGCAGGATGCCGAGCTGGCTGCTCGAGGCGCCTGAAACCGTCGCGTGACGAGGAGCGCTCAGCCGGGCGGCCGTCCCCGCCCTGTGTTTCAATCGGCCCATGATCGTTCCGCCGACCCCGGGGGTCCGACATGCCCGCACCCTGGCCCGTCTGGTCGGGGCCGTGGTGGGGATGGTCGTCGGGGTGGTGTACGGCGCGTACATCGCCGAGCAGGCGTTTGGCCACACGAGTCTCATCGATGCCGACGGCGCAGTTCTGGCGGTGCTCCTCGGCACCGGGGTCGCGGGGGCGGCCGCGCTTGCTCTGGCGGCGCCGCTGCTCACCGTCGAGCCATTCCTCTGGTTGGAGAACATCCTCGACACGGCACCGGCCGGCCAGTTGGTCGCGGCCCTGGCCGGGGGCATCGCCGGCCTCGTGATCAGCGCCCTGGTCGCTGTCCTCCTCCTCCCCCTCCCCTGGGGTATCGGCTTCGTCATCTCCGGTTGCGTGGCGTGCTGTCTCGTCTACGTTGGCATTCGCACTGGCACCCGCCGCCGCGACGCCTTCGCCGAGGTCATGCACCGCTCCGCGACCCCGGCCCACGCCTCCGACGATCCGGCCAAGCAGGACGGAGCCCCCATCGTGGTGGACACCTCGGTGCTCATCGACGGGCGGATCGGTGACGTCGCCGCCACCGGCTTCATCCAGGGCCGCCTGCTGGTCGCCGGATTTGTCCTCGAGGAGCTGCAGCGGGTCGCCGACTCGGGCGACGCTCTGCGCCACTCGCGCGGCCGCCGGGGACTTGCGGTGGTGGAGGAGCTGAAGCGGGAGGTCCACGTCGCCTACGAGTTCGTCGACCAGGACTTCCCGGGCACCCCGGAGGTCGACGCCAAGCTCGTCAAGCTGGCCAAGGCCCGGGGGGCGGCCCTGATGACCAACGATTTCAACCTGAACCGGCTGGCTTCCGCCCAGGGCGTTCGGGTTCTCAACCTCAACGACCTCGCCAACGCCCTCAAGCCGATCGCCACCTCGGGCGAGGGTCTCGACCTCACCATCGTCAAGGAGGGAAAGGAGCTGCATCAGGGGGTCGGCTACCTGGAGGACGGCACCATGGTGGTTGTCGAAGGAGGGCGCGATCACCTTGATCAACAGGTGCACGTGACCGTCACCTCCGTGCTGCAGACCCCCGCCGGGCGGATGATCTTCGCGACTGCCGCCACCGAGCCACGGCCGGCGGCGGAAGGGCGGCCCCGGCCGGCGCCGCGCCCCACGCGGGC
>PLAK01000009.1 GCA_003134115.1 Candidatus Changshengia sp. | reverse complement strand
GCGAGGCCGGTGAGCTGGTCGTGGGGGTCGGAGGCCAGACCTACGCCGGCTCCGGGTTCAGCGCCGGCACGGGATTCATCCTCCGCGAATCGGCGATCTCCAACTGGCTGTACGCGGGTGGCCTCGAGGACACGTCCTCGGGCTCGGCCGCCGGACAGTCGATGACCCTGGGAAGCGGGAGCTCCGGGTACGGCGGTGCGATCGTCGCCGTGTTCAAGGCGACCTCGGCCAGCCGGGGACCGACCGCCGCGCTCACGCTCTCCCCCACCTCGACCCCCGTCAGCCAGACGGTGACGGCCAGCGCCTCGGGCTCCNNGCCACCGCCCAGGAGACGGTGGGACAGCCGAAGGCCGCGCTCACGGTGACGCCCTCGTCGGGCAACGCACCCCTGGCGGTGACCGCCAGCGCCTCCGCCTCCACCGACGCCGCGGGGATCGCGATCACCGGCTATTCGTTCAACTTCGGAGACGGCAGCGCCACGCTGAGCGGCACATCGTCCAGTGCCACCCACACCTACACGGCGATCGGCAACCGCACGGTGACGGTCACGGTGACCGACAGCACCGGGGCAACCGCCACGGCAACGGCACCGGTCAGCGTCGAGAACGGTCCGACCGCGGCACTGACACTCAGCCCGTCGTCGGGCAAGGCGCCACTCGTGGTGACCGCCAACGCCACCGCGTCGACCGCGGGCAGCAACCCGGTCTCCAGCTACAAGTTCAGCTTCGGGGACGGGAGCGCCACCGTCACCCAGAGCGCGCCGACTCCTGAACCCACCCACACCTACGCGACGGGCGGCACCTACACGGTCTCGGTCACGGTCACGGACAGCGCCGGCCAGACCTCGACAGCCACCGCCCCGGCGCTGGTCGGACAGCCCACGGCGGCGCTGACCGTCACCCCCACGTCGGCGCCGCTCACGGTCACCGCCAACGCCTCCGCGTCAACGGACCCGCTGGGCATCTCCAGCTACACCTTCGCCTTCGGCGACGGCAGCACGGTCGGGCCCCAGGGCGGCTCGACCGCCACCCACGCGTACTCCGGCGCGGGGACGTACACCGTCACCGTCACCATCACCGACAGCGCCGGCGCCAGCTCGACGGCGAGCGTCAAGGTCACGGTGACGAACCCGCCGGCCGCCTCACTCGCGGTGACGCCGACCTCCGGGATCGCCCCGCTCCAGGTGACCGCCAACGCGACGGCATCCACCGCCGGCTCCAACCCGATCTCCAGCTACACGTTCAGCTTCGGGGACGGCAGCGCATCTGTCACCCAGAGCTCACCCACCCCCGAACCGGTCCACACCTACACCGCCACCGGCACCTTCACGGTGGGGCTGACCGTGACCGACACAGGCGGCGTCAGCTCGACGGCCACCGCATCGGTCGTCGTCAGCCCCGCCTACCTGGTCCAGGACACGTTCGTGCGCAGCAACCAGACCGGCTGGGGGACCGCGAGCGGCGGGGGCACCTGGGCCCAGGAGTCCGGGACGGCGTCGTCGACCTCCGCGGCCGGCGACGAGGGCACGATCAGCAACAGCTCGTCGAGCGACTTCGAGATCCTGGGGACGTCCACCGCCGCCAACGCCAACGGGCTGGTCCGCTTCTCGATCGGCGCCGCCAGCGACACTGCGGGCATCATCCTCGGCTACCAGTCCAACGGGACCATGAACCTCGCCCGTTTCGACGGCAGCGGCCACCTCGAGCTCATGACCGGTGAGAGCGGCAGCTGGACCGTCGTCGAGAACACGTCGGTGAGCGTCAGCGTCAACACCTTCTACTGGCTGCGCTTCGAGGTCCAGGGCAGCAACGTCTACCTCAAGCTCTGGCCCGACGGGACCACCGAGCCGTCATCGTGGACCTGGTCCGGGACCAGCACATCCACCATCACCACGGCCGGGACCATGGGCCTCTACGGCTGGGCCGCGTCGGGGGCGTCGGTGGAGTTCAACTCCTTCTCGGTGGCGGCCGTCAGCTCGGGCACGGCTCCCACCAACTCAACGATCACGGGCACCGTCGCGAACGGCGCGAGCTCCCCCATCGCCGGAGTGCAGGTGTCGACGATCCCCGCCACGACCACGGCCACCACCAGCTCCTCCGGGACCTACGCGCTGGCCGTGCCCGCAGCCACCTACACCGTCGTCTTCACCGGTGCCGCGGTCGGGTACAACGCGAACTTCGAGAGCGGGGTCGCGGCTCCGTCGGGCGGCAGCGTCTCGGCGGGTCTGGAGACCCTCGCCGCCATCCCGGCCCAGGAGGCGATGGACAACTTCACCCAGCCCGCGCAGAGCGGCGGCTGGTCCCCCTCCACCGACGGCAGCACCTGGAACAGTGACCTCGGCACGAGCGACAACGGGGTCGTCATCACCAGCAGCCAGGTGGGTATCGCGGGCGAGCAGGGTTTCGTCGACACCGGGGAGTCGACCGGAGCCGACTACGACACCTGGATGGGCTACCAGTACGCGAACCAGGTGGTGAGCGCCCAGATGGAGGTCACGAGCATCGTCTCCGATCCGGTCAACGCCCACGGTGCGCGGCTGCTGGCAAGGGTCCAGCAGCTCGGTGCCAATGACGACGACACCCTGGTGGAGATGACCGTCGACCCCTACAACACCTCGGAGCCCGCCTACCCAGGCGGCGACATCTCCCTCTGGGTGGCGGTCAACGGATCCTGGACGGAGCTTGCCATCCAGGGCACGACCATCTCCCTCAACACCCTCTACGACGCCCAGCTCGATNNCCGGCCGGCACCACCCAGCCCGGCTGGATGATCGAGGGCACCCAGACGGCGCTCACCAGCGCCGGCCAGGCGGGGACGAGGACCACCGGCTCCAACGTCATCTGGTCCAGCTTCTCCCAGGTGCCGGTGACCCAGATCAGCGGGACGGTGACCTCCTCCGCGACCAGCGCGCCGATCACCGGGGCGACGGTGACCCTGAGCGGCGGCGCCACCACCACCACCGACCAGAACGGCGACTACACGTTCGGCGGCCTGACCGGCGGTCACGCCTACACGGTCACCGTCTCGGCCATCGGCTACACGACGGAGGCCGCCTCGGTCAGCCCGGCGACAGTCACGACCGCGACCGCCAGCGTCGCCCTCCCCACCGCCTCGGGATCGTGCGCGACCGGCGGTCTGACCACCTCGACGCAGATCCAGAGCGGGGTCACCAACGGGCCCCCCAACGACCAGACGGAGACCGACTACACCTACATCGACGGGTCGGGCAACGGCTGGCGCGTGGGCACGATACCCGGCTACGGCGGCGCCAACATCGCCATGTGGTACGAGGTGGACGGCTGCACGGTCGGTCCGACCCAGTCGGCCCTCGACACGACCTCTCCTGACGACCTCGCCCACGACTACACGCAGTCGACCTCGAACAACTTCACCGGCTCGGAGAACAGCTCCTACACGCAGGTCCAGCTGCCCCCGAGCATCCCCTCCTTCCGGGCCGGGATGCAGGCCACGGTGCCCTCGACGGGAGTGGATGCGAACGGCTTCACGCACACCGTCACCACCTACGTCTACCCGGGCAACCCTGGCTTCATCGTCGACCGCTTCGACATCACCAATCCGTCGAGCTCCCCGATCCTCCTGTCGCCGACCCAGCCGCTCCAGTTCTGGACCATCAGTGGCCTGGAGCAGGCCAACAGCACCTGGGTGGCCGCCGACGGTGGGTACGGCACGGTGGGCGGCTCCTCGTTCCAGGGCGTGCCCACCTCGGCCACCCCGGGAGCTCCCAACTACTTCTATCTCGATCCCGCATCGGGGTCGGGCGTGAGCGATGGCATCTCGGCGGCGCTCGCCACCAACCTCACCAGCCTGGGACTGGCCAACCTGCAGATTGAGGCTCTGGTCAACGGGAACCGGCTCAAGCTCGGCGTCTTCGGGGACACCAGCGTCGCCGGTCAGGACTACTCGTTCCCGGCCGGCAGCACCATCACCTTCTACCTGCTCCAGACCATCACCCGCAACCTGACCTCCACGCAGGCGGAGAGCATCGCGGCGGATTACCTCAACCCCGACACCCCGACCATGACCACGGGCAGCTTCGATGGTTTCAGCGATGAGCAGGGCCTGTACACCTTCACCGGGTCGGGCAACACCGTCACCTTCACGCCGACCTTCTCCTCCACCGTCCAGGAACGATGGCTGGGCGTCTACGCGGTGGACGGCTACACCTCCACGTCCCTGCCCACGGTGAGCATCGGCGGGGTCACGCTCACCGAGGGGACCCAGTACATCGCCGCCGTCGACAGCACCGACCACGTCGCCTACGTGAAGCTCCTGGAGCCCCTCGTGCCCGGCACTCCGGGGAGTGGTCAGCTTCAGTCCGGCGCGATCACGATCGGGTAGCGGGTCACCCGTCAGGCTGCACGGCGCACGCCGGGCGCGCCAGCGAGGTCAGGCCCGGCTCAGCGACCGCCCGGCGAGGTGCAGGTTCATCGGCTCGAAACCGAGACGGGCCTGCAGGTAGCGCTGCCCCGGGGTGAGATGGAAGGCACTCCGGACGAAGAGATAGCCCAGGCCTTCGGCGGCGAGCTGCTTCACGACCCCGACGTTCAGCAGGTAGAGCGCCGCGTGGGCAGTGGGGCTCTTGTCGCTGATGCAGAGGTACATGTGGGCCCAGCTCGTGTCCACGACCACGGCGGCCAGGGCCTGGACCGCACCAGCGCGGTCGGCCACGGCGAAGACGCGTGACTTCCCCTGGGCCACGCTCCGGGCCAGCTCGTCCGCATCCCAGAACTCACCCTGATGCAAGCGCAGGATCCGGTCCGCCTCCACGCGCGTGGTCGCGGCATCCGGAAGCTCTCGGAAGGCGAAGCCCAGCTCCTCGGCATGGTGAAGATTGGTGCGCACGGCCTGGCGCTTCCCGCCCTGGAGGTAGAGACGGAGATCCCCGGGGAGCGGCAGCACCCCGACCGCCCGCCGGTTGACGCGCCGGCCGGCGTGCCGCAGCGAGAGGTGCTGGGCGATCTCCCGGCCGGCGGGGCCGGCGCTGGCGATCACCTCGATCCGCGGCAGGCCCCGCACTGATGAGCTCATCTCGCGGAGCGCGGCTCGGCGGGAGAGGACGAACGCCACCAGGGATCGCCCACCTGCCCTCCTCGCCTCGGTCAGGGCGTGCCGGGTCGCGCACGCCGCCTCGATCCTCTCGAGGTCGGACGAGCTCTTCAGGTGGGATCCCGACATCGCGTGCCCCATGGGTGGCGGCCGGCTCCGCAGCGGTCTCTCCCGATGCGGCGGCCTGGATGGCCAGTCTGGGTGCAGCGTACGGTCGACGAGCCCCGAGATGAATCGGCACTCCCGCGCACCGCTGGGCGGGGACAGCCACAGGCCCGGCTCCTGTCCCTTTCGCCGGTGGGACTTCCGCCCGCCTGGGGGGGGCTCCCACAACCCTTGGGCAGATGTCCAGACGCGGTCGAGACAGGGATCAGCCGCGGGGCACGAGCGGCCATTGCTCCCCGGTCACGGGGCGGGGTACGTTCCAGCCGTGAGAATAGCCATGGTCAGCCCCGGACCCCCTCCCGCTGGAGGCGGCATCGGCGCGTACACGGAGAAGACGTCCCGAACCCTTGCGGCGCTGGGGCACGAGGTCCACGTCCTGATTCCCGGGACCAGTCAGCTNNCTGACCACCGAGATCGTCGACGGGGTGCGGATGCATCGCGTCCCCACGGGACGCATCCGGCCGCGCGCGGTGGCCCGCTCGCTGGCGGTGAGCCGCACGTTGCACAGCCTCGGCCGCCTCGACATCGTCCAGGCCTGCGAGTGGGAAGGAGAGGCCTGGTGGTACTCGCTCCATCACGGCGCCAGGCTCGTCACCCGTCTGGCCACTCCCCACTTCATCGTCGAGGACCATGAGGGGCTCCCCCGCAGGCGGCGCTGGGGAACCTTCGTGCGCCGATGGCTGGAGCGTTCCCAGACGCGGCGCAGTGCCCGGGTGATCTGCCCCTCCCGAGTGCTGGCCGGTGAGGTTGCCAAGCGATGGGGGCTCCAGCCCGACTCGATCACCATCGTGCCCACCGGGATCCGCCATCCCCGTATCGGGGCGGGGAGCGTCCCGGAGGAGCTGCGCGACCTGGAGTACGTCCTCATGTTCGGGCGTCTGGAGCGGCGCA